>CAYNSH010000060.1:12199-19716 GCA_964399775.1 uncultured Verrucomicrobiota bacterium | reverse complement strand
ATCGTCACCGCCTGTGTCGGAGGGGGGTCCAACGCCCTGGGCCTGTTCGCCGGCTTCCTTTCCGACCCCTGCGAGATCCACGGCGTCGAACCGCTCGGCAAGGGGACGAAGGTGGGCGAACACGCCGCCACCATGACCTACGGACGCGAAGGCGTTCTGCACGGGTTCAACTCCTATCTGCTCCAGAACGAGAAGGGCGAGCCCGATCCGGTCTACTCCATTGCGTCCGGACTGGACTATCCCTCTGTCGGCCCCGAGCACGCCTTCCTGAAGGACACCGGGCGGGTGAAGTACTTCACGGCCACGGACCGGGAAACCGTCGAAGCCTTCTTCATGCTCTCGCGGGTTGAAGGCCTGATCCCGGCGCTGGAAAGCGCCCATGCCGTCGCCCACGCCATCCGCCTCTGCCGCGAGGATCCGAAGCACTCCCGCAGCATCCTGGTCAATCTGTCCGGCCGGGGCGACAAGGACATGGACTACGTCATCGAGCACTATGGCTTCGGCGAGGACTTCCACCTGTAGGCGTCCGTAGCATATCCAAAAGCCAGCGGCGCGGTCATGGGACCGCGCCGCTTGCATCGGGTCCGCTCTCGGCGGACCGGACCTGAGTTGTAGGCAAAGACCGCTGCGATCTATTGGACCGGCAGGACGGCCATGCCGACTTCTACGCCCTCCAAGGGGGTGCAATAGGCGATCTTCTCGCGCACTTCCGTCACGCGGATGGTGCCCAGCGTGATCATGTCCACATCCAGGACTTCCCCCGTATCCGGGTCCACGAGTTCTTCGGCGGTGCCCACCTGGAACGCCATGCCGGGCGCGACGCCTTCGCGTTCTCCGCGATTGATGACCACACGGTCGTTGCGAACCATCATCACCGAGCCTTCCCACGGGATGCTCTCCAGTTGCTGGGTCAGGAATTCCACGGCCTGCACGACCGCATCTTCGCAAGCCTGGCCCAGGTTGTCATTTTGGAAGCCCTCGAGATCGCCGGTCAATCCGCCGAGTCCGCGGCCATGATAGCCCACGCCGAGTTTCCGGCGACCGGCCTGGCCGGTTACCTTTTGCGACGCCTTGACCTGGCCGGTCGCGCTGTCCACCAGATAGATGGTGATGTTGACTTCGGCCTTGCCGCCGGCGCCGCCCACGGAGATGTTGCCAAAGCGCAGGCGGCCCCCTCCCCCAGCCGTCTCGCGCTGGACATGCGTGATCGATCCGCGCACCAGAAGCTGGGCCGGTGTCATCCGGCCGACTTGCGGGGCTTTCCGGCCGCCCGCCATGCGTCCGCTGGCGGCCAGGTCCTGTTCCGCCATGGCCTCCTGGCGCATCTCCGCATCGCCCAGCACAATGAAGTTCCCGCTTTGCTGCAGGGCATCGGTCAGAATGGTGGTGAATCCATCGCCCACATCCCACTGGCCGCTCCAGCCGGATTCGTTGGGAAATTTGGTGACGGTAACGGAATAGCGCAGGTTGCCCTGGGCCTGCACCACGGTTGCCAGACACGCCCCGGCCACCAACGCCACGATGATTCCTGTTCGGATTCGTTTCATATCCATCTCCTTTCCGGCGGTTGGCCGGCATGTGTTGTTCGTTTTGCCCCTGAAGGTACTGACCTCTCCCAGCCCAACACAAGCCAATTTAGGTTCTTGCAAGACTCCGCCATACACGGCCGGGACGGAGCCCGGCCCTCCAGAAAACCGCCCACGGAACCTGTTTTCGCCTCTGGAGGGACGCCCTCCGTGTCGCCCAGGTTCGTTTTGCATGAACCTCCCTGTTCTGTTCGCGGCACCCTGTTCTGTTCGCGTTGACGCGCCATGTCCCGGGCTCGTACACTGCGCCAACCATTGGGCATGCGCATGCCCCAACCAAAGGAGCGAGAATGAGCCGTGTGACAAAGCGATCGATTGGGGCATGGGTGCTGATACTTGCGATGGCGGCGACTTCAGCGCCGGCGGACCCAGACACCTGGGCGCGTACGGCGAACACGGAATTTCGCGCCGCCCAGAGCCTGTTCCACAACGGCAAGCGTCAAGAATCCATGGCCAAGCTGTCCGAGGTTCATCGACTTGTCGGTCAAATCCGGGCGGCGAATCCGGAGGATCCCCGACTGGGCGGGCTGCAGAACCAGATCAACCGCCTGAAAGCCGACCTGGAGCGTCGCCTGGGCGGAAGCATCGACCTGGATCAAGGCGTATTGATTCAGGCCGCGGCGGCCCCCATCGCGGCGCCGGCGACGGCCGCCCCCGCAACATCCCCCGCGCGCCTGCCCCATTATGCCGATCTGGCCATGAGCAGCGCCACGCGGGCCCTGGGCTCCGTCAAGGGCCCCTACAGCCGCTTTGACTACTACCGGGAACAGGGCGACTACGACGCCATTCTCAAATCCCTCGACAGCATTGACGAAACCCTGGCGGAAGTGCCGGAATCCATCGAGGAAGCCCGCCGGCTGGCTGCCGAGCGCGGCATTACCGAGTATCCCGGATTCGACGAGGCCTATGCGCAGCTCGAGCAGGAAAAAGAACGCTCCGCCCAGACCCGCCAGCAAACCTTGCGCCAGGCCTCGGCGGCGGCCGACGCCAGCGACTCCGTCACCGGAGATATCGAAACCTTTGCCGCCGCCTGCGATCGCTGGCAGGCCATGCTGCTGAAAGACATCTACGGCCACGCCCAGAGTTTTACCGAATTGGAGGAAGCCCGCGCATTCCTCGAGCGGATTGAGGCGTTTGAGAAAGAGGAATTGCCCGCCGCCCGCCAGACGCTGACCCAATTCGCGGCCACCTATGGAAGCGACCGCGACGCCATCGATCGCAAGGTCGAAGCGCTGGGTTATACGGGCAATCGGCGGCCCGGCGCGCGGTATGAAGAGGTCGTCACGGGGATCGACAACCTTCAAAAAACCCGCGCGGCTACCGCCGGAGATTTGCTCCGGCGCGCCCAGGAAGACCTGGACGACCTGCCCCGGGCCCACGATTTCTTCCGGGCCGAGCGGCGGGCGCGCGCCAGGGCCTTCGCCGAAATGGCCGCCCGCTACGATGGCGAATCCGGCGAGATCCGCCAGTTCCTCGCCGATCTTCCCGCACGGTTGGATGCCGACATCAAGGCCATGAATGCCCGGATTGATGCGCGCACCTGGCCCGGCAGCATCGCCGGCAAGCGCGCGGAACAGGAGGCCGGGCTCGACTATTTCAAGAAGGATTCCGACTGGGGCGCCCGCCCCGGCGACAAGGAACCGCGCCATCCCGTGGCCGTCGCCATCACCGGCGACTGGACCGTACAGAAATCCGACCTGCTGGGGCGTCCCATCCTGTATGGCGTCGCTGCGATCGTCGCGGTGGAAGTCCCCCGCGAAAAGGCCCAGCAGAATGTGCTGCGGGTGTATCACGTCACCCTCCGGACCGCCGAAGGCGCCGACGTGAAGCAAGCCCCCCCCTTCCGCGAAATCACCGTCGGCGACAGCTACTACATCCGCCCGAACGCCGTGAAGTGAAGGCCGCCGGCCGTTTTCGGCTGACTTGCCAGGACGATGAAACCATGGCCCTGGTCAACCGGGCCGGTCATCGGACCCTGGCGATCTGGGCGTTGGCGTGCGCGGAACGCGTCCTGCCCTATTTCGAGGCCGCCCGGCCCGGCGATGGCCGGCCCCGCGCGGCCTTGCAGACTTTGCAAGACTGGGTGGATACAGGCGTCTTCCGAATGGCCGTCGTTCGCAAGTCCGCGCTGGATTCCCACGCCGCGGCCCGCGACGTAGGGGCGGACAGCCCCGCCCGATCGGCGGCCCGCGCCGCCGGGCAGGCCGTGGCCACGGCCCATGTGCGCACCCATGCCATCGGCGCCCCGCAGTACGCCCTGCAAGCGCTGGACCGCGCCACGCCTCCGGTGGAGACCGCCGCGGTTCTCGCCCGGGAGCGCGACTGGCAGCGCCAGCGGTTGCGGGAATTACTGGCGGTTGAGCCGTTCTGAAACGGGACACCCGATCCATGCGGCGCGGCAACTGTGTCGTCGGCATTCAGACGGCTTGGAACGGCTCGGGCCAGAAAACCCCGCCACATTCCGGGTTGTGGCCGACCGCGGTGAGGCCAGCGGACCGGGGGGGAATCCGGATGACCCCACGGATGCCTTCGGCGGCCCACGGATGGGGAAGGAGAGGTCAGGGTTCAGGAGACAGGGGGCAGGAAGGCCGAGGTCCGTAATTCTCGGCAAGATGCCGCCATTCCTTCCGACCCCGGCGGGCACGGAGGCCGCCCCTCCAGGAACCCTTTCGTGTATTTTCCGCCAAGGAGGACAGGCCGCGCATTTCGCAGTTGGCTGTTGGTGACTGTTTGTCTGGACGAACGCCGGACTTGCATTCACGGTCTGAATGCGTAAGGTGATCGGAGTCGCACGCCGCATGCGTGCCCATGGAAAGGAATAGATTATGGGTCCCGTATTGATTCTTCTTGCCGTCGTTGTCGGGCTGGTGTTTTGGTTCGTATCGATCTACAACGGGCTGGTTCGCCTGCGCAATTTCGTGGACAACGCCTGGGCGCAAATCGACGTTCAGCTCAAGCGCCGCCATGATTTGATCCCGAACCTGATCGAGACGGTCAAGGGCTACATGTCCCACGAGCGCGGCACGCTCGAGGCCATCACCAAGGCGCGGGCCGACGCCATCAGTGCCAAGGGTCCCGCCGAGGCCGGCCATGCCGAAGCGGCTCTCTCCGGCGCGTTGCGCGGGCTGATGGTGAATGTGGAGCGCTATCCCGACCTGAAGGCTTCGACCAACTTCCTCGCCCTGCAAGAGGAGCTGTCCTCCACGGAAAACAAGATTTCCTTCGCCCGGCAGGCGTACAACGACAGCGTCACCCGGTACAACTCGCGCATTCAGACCATCCCGGCCAACCTGGTCGCCGGGCCGGCCGGATTCACGGCCCGCGAACTGTTCGAGCTGACCGACGAGGCCGAACGCGCCGTTCCCAACGTGTCCTTTTCCTGACCTTTGGTCTCTGGCCTCTGACCACTGGATTCTGACCCATGAGTGCGATCATGTGGGAAGCCATCGCCGCCAACAAACGGCGATCGGTTTGGTTGATTGCCGTGCTGGCCCTGCTGCTGGCGGGGATGGGCGCATCCATTGGCTTCCTGACCGGCGGAGGGCCGGAAAGCGCCGCCTTCGGGGCCTTCATCGGCATCGTGATTTGGGGCGTCATGCTGCTGGTCAACATGGCCGGCGGGGAGTCCGTGCTGCTGGCCTCGGCGAACGCCCGCGAGGTCTCGCACGAGGACGCTCCGCAGCTTTACAACATCGTCGAGGAAATGCGGATTGCGGCGGCCCTGCCGGCGATGCCGAAGGTGTACATCATCGACACGCCGGTGCCCAACGCCTTTGCGGTCGGCCTCAAGCCGGAACGGGCCTGCGTCGCGGTCACGACCGGATTGCTCGAACGCCTGAGCCGCGACGAATTGCAGGGCGTGGTCGCCCATGAACTCGGACACATCGCCAATCGCGACACCCTGTTCATGACCCTGGCCGGGGTCACGCTGGGCGCCATGGTCATGATGGCCGACTTCGGCCTGCGCATGATGTACTGGGGCGGCTGCGGCCGGCGGCGGTCGTCCAGCAACCGCAACGGCGGCGCCGCCACGGCGGTCCTGATGATCGCCGCGCTGGTCCTGGCGATCCTGGCCCCGATTCTTGCGCGGCTGCTCTATTTCGCCTGCTCGCGGCAGCGGGAATATCTCGCGGATGCGTCGGGCGCGCAATTCACCCGCTACCCGGAGGGTCTCGCCCGCGCCCTCGAAAAGATTTCCGCCCAGCAGGATCCATCCAAAATACCGGTGAACCGCGTGGTGGCCCCCATGTATGCGGTCAATCCGCTGGCCGCCCGCGGATCCTCGTCGGTCTTCGGCACGCATCCGCCGACCGCGGAACGGATCCGCCGGCTGATGGTCATGCAAGGCGCCGCGCCGCCGGCGACGGACGCCAAGGCCTGACGGCGAGTCAGCCCAGTTCCCGGCCGACGATTCCGGCGACGACATCCGCGGCGATCATCACCATCGGCACGCCGATGCCGGGATGGGTGTACTGCCCGGCATAGAACAGATTCCGGACCTTGCGGCTGCGCATGGAGGGGCGAAAGACCGCCGTCTGCATCAGGGTGTGCGAAATGCCCAGCGCGGTCCCCTGCCAGGCATGGTAATCGCCCGAGAAATCGCGATGGCTGAAGATGCGTTGGGTCTCGATGTGCGGCGCGAGGGCCTCGCCGGTGATGCGCTCGACGTGGCGGATCACCTTCCGGGCATAGGCCTCGCGCGTGGCGTCGTCATCCGTCAGGCCCGGCGCCACCGGCACGAGGACAAAGACGTTTTCCCGCCCGGCGGGGGCCATGGCCGGATCGGTTTTCGTGATGCAGGAGACGTAGAAGCAGGGATCGTCCGGCCAGGAGGGCGCGCCAAAGATCGTGTCGAAGTGCACATCCCAATTCTCTTGAAAATAGAGGTTGTGGTGCGCCAGGGTGTCGAGCCTGCGGTTAACGCCGAGGTAGAGCAGGAACATGCTCGGGGCCACGACGCGCCGTTCCCAATAGCGCCGGGGATAACTGCAATCCGCCGGGGCCAGCAGATCGGTTTCGACGTGGGCGTAATCGGCGTTGGCCACCACGCCCAAGCACGGCAGGCGCTCCGGGTTGCCATCCGGCCCGCACACCTCGACGGCGACCGCCCGGCCCTGTTCGGTGACGATCCGCGTGACCTCCGTCGACAACCGGAACTCGACGCCTTGTTCCTCCGCCAGCCGCCGGACCCCGACGGCCACCGCCGACATGCCGCCGAGCGGATAGAACACGCCCTGATTGAGATCCACATGCGACATCAGCGCATACATGGCCGGCGCATGGTTGGGCGACGTGCCCAAAAACACCATGGCATATTCCAGGATCTGCCGCGCCCGCCGGTCGCCGAACTGCTTGCGGACCGCCGCATCCAGCTTGCCCAGCACATTCAGCTTCAGGCCTTCGGTCATCATGCGGCGATTCAGGAAATCGAACACGGTGCGGTATTCGCGATACAAGAACTCTCCGACGGCCACCTTGTACTTGTAGGCCGCGTCGTCCAGGTAGCGGTTCAGTTGCACGCCGGCGCCAGGCTCGAGACGTTCGAACAGCGCCGCGGCGCCCGCGCGATCCGCCGGCATGTCGTGGGCATCTCCGGGTGCGAAATACAGCCGATAGGAGGGGTCCAGTTGTTTCAGCTCGTAGTAGTCAGACGTCTTTTTGCCAAAACCCGCAAAGAAGCGCTCGAACACCTCCGGCATCAGATACCACGAAGGCCCCATGTCGAAGGTATACCCCTCCTTCTTCCAAATCCGGGCGCGACCGCCCACCTGGTCGTTGCGTTCGAGGACCGTGACGGCGACCCCCTTTCGCGCCAGCAGGGCCGCGGTGGCCATCCCGCCAATCCCCGCGCCAATCACCACCAACCGATTATTACGCTGTGTACTCATGGGGAGAGATATGACTCTATTTTGAACTATTAGGCAACTCCGA
>CAYNSH010000060.1:0-12189 GCA_964399775.1 uncultured Verrucomicrobiota bacterium | reverse complement strand
ACCGGTCCCCAGATCACCGATTACACGTTTTCCCAGGTGCCCACTGTGATTCTTTATTGTGGCGCCGTCACCCCTCCTCCTATCTGCGGGGGGCGGCGTGAATCCGGTAGCCGGGATCGGGCCAGCGGGAGGGTTTGGAGGCGAAATCCACGTGGAGGGTCCCGTGCTGGTCGGTTCGCCACAGGCGGATATTCCGGGCGGCCAGGCGCTCAACCAGTTCGTCGTCGGGCCTGCGTCCCGTCACGTTGGAGCGGGAACTGACGATGGCGTCCCGGGGGCGCACGGCATCCAGCCAGGCATCGGTGGTCGCCCCGGCCTCGCCCTGCCGGGCCACCAGCAAAAGGGAGGCCGCCACGGATTCGCCGCGGGCCAGCAGGGCCTTTTCCTGGTCGGGGCCGGCATCGGCCATGAGCAGCATCGATGCCCCGTGGCGGGCAATCCGCAGGACGAGCGAAGCATCGTCGGCCCGGCCCATTTCCACATCCGCCGGCGGCCACAACACCTGCCAGTAGAGGTCTCCCGGTCCGTGGCCTTCGTCTCCGGCGCGCAGGCGGTGGACGGGAATGGCGCTCTGTTCGGCCTGTTCCAGCACCGCGCGCATCAGGGGCGAAGGCCATGTTCGCTCCGGGAGCCACAATTCGCGCACCGGGATTTCCCGCATGAGCATGGCCGCCGCCCCGATATGGCGCGCGTCGGAATGCGTCAGCACCAGCGCATCCAGCCGGTTCACCCCTTCGCTACGCAGCAGGCGCAGGGTTTCCGTCGCCCGGAATCCCGGGCCGGCATCGACCAGAATCCGCCGGTTTTGGGCCTGGACCAGGACCGCTTGTCCGTCGCTGGCATCCAGAACCGACACGCGGCAGCGGCGGGACTCCCGGAATCCCCACCCGCCAGCCAACAGGAGGAGCAGCGCGATGCCCGCTGGCAGCGCTCCGCGCACGCGGCGCCCGGCGATGGCCGCACCCGTCAGAAGCGCATACCACGCCACGACGCCCGCCGCCGGGGGCGTTCGTACGAACCAATGCCCAAACGGAATGGCGGCCGCCTGGCGAATCAGAAAGGCCAGAATCTGGGCCAGGAGCCGGGCGGCGTGGTTGAAGATTTCCGTGCCGACGGCGGACCACGGCGCGGTGACCAGGCTCAGGATGCCCGTCATTAGAATAAAAAAGGCAACGGGAATCACCAACAGGTTCATGCCGAGTGCAACGGGCGAAAAGAGGTTGAAGAAGTGGGCTGTCAGCGGAGCGGTGCTCAGCCAGGCCGAAAGCGAGAGGGTGCCAAAACGCGCCACGGTCAGGCCGGCTTCCCGCCCGCGATGTTCCATGGGGATTTCCTCGCGCGGCAACTGCCACTCATCGCGGCGGAAGGTTTTCAAGGCCCAGACATCCATGATCGGCTGCAGGGCCAGCAGCCCGCCGACCGCGGTGAAGGACAGCAGAAAGCCCAGGTCGCCGAGTTGATCCGGGGCCACGAGCAGGATCAGGCTGGCCGCGACCGCCAGGGTGGAGATGGCGTCCGGTTTGCGCCGCAGGCAGGGAGCCGCGAGCAGGAGCGAAGCCATCAGGCTGGCGCGGATGGCGCTGGTGGCGGCGCCGGTGCTGATCGTATAGATCATCAGCAACGGGGCCGCGACCCAAAACCAGCGCGTGCGCGGAATCCGCAGAAACTTCAGAAATCCGACCAGCAGCATGGTCACCATGCCCACATGCGCCCCGGAGATGGCAAAGATATGAACCGTGCCGGTCGCGGCAAAGTCCTGTCGAAGCAGCGCCGGCAATTCCTCGCGGTAACCCAGCAGAAGGGCTTGCAGCAGGCCGCGTTCTTCCGGGTATGCCTCCAGGCCCCGGCCAAGAACCGCGCGGGCGGCGCGGCGGCGTTCCATGCACCAGGCCTTCAGGGGATTCCCGCGCCCGGAGTCGAGGAAGGTTGCCCGGTCCGGATCCATCACCGCCTGGTTTTGCGGCAGGGTAAACAGCCCGGAACGCCGCGGCACGGCGGGCCGCACCACGCCATGGAGTCGCCAACGCTCGCCGTACAGCGGCAGGCGGCGTTCGGTCGGGTCCCCCAGGATCACCACGCGCACGCGGTCATCCAGCCGAACCCAGGTTCCGTCACGGTTCAGCCCCTCGATCCGGGCGGGAAACACCGCGGAACCCCTCTGACCCGACCGCGCAGACCGGACGACGGCATCATCCGTGGCCACGACCACCATTTGCACATATTCCACCGGGCGCGGAATCAGCGCCGGCAAGGTCACCGCCGAGCGGCTGCCGGTCGACATCCGCGCGTGAGCGGCGACCAGGCAGAAGGCCGCCAGCATCAAGGGAACGACCGACCCCGCTCGGCGAACCCAGATCAGGAGCGGCAGCAGCAGCGCACCCCCCACCCCCAGAAACCAGAGCGGCGAGGCGTCCGCGGCGATACCCGCGGCGGTTCCCGCCATGATCGGGATCGCCAGGCCCACCATGGCGCGGCGCCGCGGTGGACGCCGCCGGCCCGCGGACCAGCGGTACTCCTCGTCCATCCACAGTTCCATGCGGTTGTCCTATCCTCCCTCACCCCTTCCGAACAAGCCTGAAAACGGGCATCGAGAAAATATCTCGAATTCGTTCTTGCCTTCCGGGGAGGGCCCCCGTAGATTGCGCGGCGAGTTTTGCGTGTGCAAAGCCGGAAGCGAAGTTCCCCGGCGGTCCTCCGCCCGGGACAAAAGCGGATTGTCCGGCCACCCCATGGTGGCGGGACCATGCCATCAAGAGAGGAATACCCATGGTTACCATGACCACTGCCAACGTCCGCCAGGACGTGAGCCTTCAAGACCTGCTGGAAGCGGGTCTGCATTTCGGACATCGCACCAAGCGCTGGAACCCCAAGATGCGCAAGTATCTGTTCGGGCAGCGCAATGGCATCTATATCATCGACCTGGAGCAGACGCTGACGGGGCTCCAGGAGGCGCGCCAGTTCATCTATGACACGGTGGCGCGCGGCCGCCAGATTCTGTTTGTGGGCACCAAGAAGCAGGCGCAGGGCGCGCTCAAGGAAATCGCCACGCAGCACAAGCAGCCGTATGTGGTGAACCGCTGGCTGGGCGGCACGCTGACCAATCATGAAACCATCCGCAAGTCGATCGCGCGCATGCGCGAGATCGAGCAGATGGAGAAGGACGGGACGATCAACAGCCTGCCGAAGAAGGAAATCGCCAAGATCCGGCACGAGTTGGAGAAGTTGCAATACAACCTCAGCGGCATCGCCGACATGCAGGGCAATCCCGGCGCGCTGTTCGTGGTGGACATCAACAACGAGGCGATTGCGGTGGCCGAAGCCAACCGGCTGAACATCCCGGTCGTGGCCCTGGTGGATGCCAACGTCAATCCGGATCCGGTCGACTACCCCATTCCGGCCAATGACGATGCCATCCGGGGGATCAAGCTGATCGCCGAACTGGTGGGCATCACGATCCAGCAGGCCCAGGGCGAATATTCGAAGGTGGCCGCGGAAGAGGCGCGCCGGCGCGCCGCCGAAGAGGCGGAAGCCGCGGTCCGGGCCAAGGTGGAACGCGAAGCCCGCGAAAAGGAAAAGGCCGAGAAGGCCGCCGAAGCCGCCCGCCTGAAGGCCGAAAAGACCGCCAAGGCGAAGGCCGACAAGGAGGCCGCGGCCGCGGCCAAGGCCGAGAAGGAAGCCGCGGAAGCGGCCGCCCAGCCGGCCGAGGCGGCCGAGCCCCCGGCCGCGGAGACACCCGCCGCCGCCGAACCCGCCGCGCCGGAAGCTCCCGAAGCCGAAGCGGCGGCGGCAACCGAAACCGCGCCGGTCGCGGAAGAGCCGGAAAAGCCCGGCGACGCCGAGCCCAAGGCGGAATAGTCCGCGCCATCCCGGGGGGCGCCGCGTCGGCGCCCCGCCGATTTCATCCCCAACGCATCACGAAACAACAGGAGTATCCTCATGGCAACCATATCCGCTTCATTAGTCAAAGAACTGCGCGAAGAAACCGGCGTCGGCATGATGGAGTGCAAGAAAGCACTCGTCGAAGCCAACGGCGACAAGGCCGCCGCCGTCAAAATCCTGCGCGAGGCCGGCATGGCCATCGCCGCCAAGAAAGCCTCGCGCACCGCCAAGCAGGGCATCATCGCGTGCGATGTCCGCGCCGACGCCCAATCCGGACTGCTGATCGAAGTCAACTGCGAGACGGACTTCGTGGCCAAGAACGACAACTTCAAGTCGTTCGTGGCCGAGCTGGTTCAGGACGCCCGCGGACTGGCCGACAACACCCTCGCCGAAGCGGCCAAGACCAAAGTCGAGGCCAAGATTGCGGAAATCGGCGAGAACATCGTGGCTCGCCGCAATCTGGCCTATCAGGTCGAGGGCGCCGGCGCCGTGGCGGCCTACGTGCATTTGGGCGGCAAGCTGGGCGTATTGGTCGAGGTGGGCTGCACCAAAGCCGACTCCGTCCAGAATCCGGCCGTGAAATCCATGCTGGCGGATCTCACGCTGCACATCACGGCCGTCGCTCCGGCATGCATCACCCGCGACCAGGTCCCGGCCGAAACCGTCGCCGCCGAAAGCGAGATCTATGCCAAGCAGGTCGAGGGCAAGCCGGCCAACATCATCGACAAGATCGTGAACGGCAAACTCGAAAAGTTCTACGGACAGATTTGCTTGATCGAGCAGCCCTTCGTGAAAGACCAGGACAAGACCGTCGGTGCGCTCCTGGCCGAAACGGGCAAGGCCGTTGGCGACGAGTTCACGGTGCGCCGTTTCGTGCGCTGGCAGCTCGGCGCGTAAATCGAGCGTGACCCACGGGCGGCAGGCCGAGCGGCCGGCCGCCTTTGTTGTGTTTGGGCCGAGATCAGGAGGCGACGGTCAGGGGCGGGCGGGCGTGGCCAACCCTTGCAGCAACCACGGCCAGACCACGAAGATCCAAAACGGGCCGGCCACGGCGGCCGCATACATGGCGCCGTTTTCCCCCAGCCAGGGCGCGAGCATCGGCCGCAGATGCGTCATCATCAACGAAAGCACCAACACCCCCGCCACCACGGCCAGGATCCGGTATCCCCCCAGGCGCGCCGGATCAAAGCGGATCCAGGTGCGCTCCACATGCCAGGCCGCCAAAAAACCCAGCATGGCCGCCACGGCACGGTAGGTGTCGCGTCCGAAAGTCGGCCAGGCGTCTTCCGGAACCGGCCGCAGATACATGAACAGCCCGCCGGCGCCGGCGAACAGGATCGCCCCGACCAGCACTTTCCACCGCTGGGCGGGATGGGATTCCGCCCAGCCGACCGCCCACGTGGCGCCCCAGACCACCGGAAAGGCCAGCAGCCAGGAGGCGGACACATCCACCAGCGTGTGAACACCCAGGTAAACCCGTGACAAGCCGGTAACCGCGATCCACGCCAGGACGAGAATCCAAACCCACCAGCGCCGCACCGCGGCGGCAATTCCGCCCCACAGGAGGGCCGAGCTGCTGGCATGCCCGCTCGGAAACGAGTAGCCAAAGGCCCCGCGCATGGCCGCCCGGACGGGCAGAACCTCCGGATCGCGAACCCAGGGGCGCGGGATGCAAAAGATATTCTTGACGACACTGGTCACCAAGTCGCCGGCCACCAGCGCCAACCCCGGGCGATAGGCCCAGCGGGCGCCGAAGGCCCAAAACAGGGTTCCGAGGATGGCCAGGAGCCAAAACCCCTCCCCCGCCACCGTCAGGCGCAGGAATAAATCCTCCCCCATCGGCGTGCGTTGTTCCTGTACCCATTTCAAGAACGTCAGTCCCATCATCTCCATCGGTTTCTCCCGGTTTGAGCGGACAACCTAGCAGGAATCCGGCGGATGCACAATCGATTCAATGTCCGGATTCCGAGCAAGCGACTTGCAATCCGCGCCGGATGTAGTAACGTTTTACCCGATATGCGCCTCATGCTCTACAACATGCGCTATGCCACCGGAAGTGGCATCCGCTTCCACCTGCCCTTCCCGTTTGGCGGCTTTTTCCGACGGACCCATCGCAAGCTGGATCATTTGATCGAGTTCTTCCGCTCGCAGAAGGCCGATGTGCTGGGGTTGGTGGAAATCGATGCCGGCTCCTACCGCACGGGCCGCCGCAACCAGGCGGAGACCATCGCCGCCCACCTGAATCAGCGTTCGTTCTGCCGATCCAAATACGCCTACCAATCGCTGTGGAAAGAACTGCCGATCATGCGCCAGCAGGCCAATGCGCTGGTGTGCGGGCGGCCGGTGGTTCGGGAACGCACCCATTTCCTGCGCAAAGGGGTCAAACGGCTAGTCATGGAGCTGGAGCTGGAAGAGGTCGTGATTTTTGTTGTCCATCTCGCCCTGAGCCGCCGCAGCCGCCAGTCGCAGCTGAAGGATTTGGCCCGGCTCGTCCGCGATGTTCGCAAGCCCTACCTCATCGCGGGCGACTTCAACGCGTTCGCGGGCAAGGTGGAACTGGCCGAATTCATGGAGGCCCTGCGATTGTGCAGCGCCAACCTCACTGATCTGCCCACGTTCCCGAGCCGTTCCCCGCGCTGGCAACTGGATTTCATCCTGCACAGCCCCGAAATCCGCATTACGAACTTTGAAGTGGCCCGCCATATCCGGCTCAGCGACCACCTGCCGCTCATTTGCGATTTTGAGATCATTCCGCACCCCCTGGCCGTCAACGCCTGAATCGTGCGGGCCGCTTTTGGGGCCGCTTTTGCCCCCTCCCCGCCAAACGGACTCTCCGGGGGGCCCCTTAGGTCGGGACGGTTCGGCGCCCGGAGACAAGCCGGGCGAAATCGCTGCGAATAATTCTCCCCGAACCTTGACAAAGGGGAGGCCTCTTCGTCATAACTTCCCCAACAGCAGAGGTACCCATGCCCAACTCCGTCAAGCCACCTCCGAGCCGCCGACGCGATTCTGCGCTTCAATACCGCTGGGGCGCGGTTGGCATTGTATTGGCCGCCGGCTTTTTCACCTGGTACATGATCACCAGCGGGGAAACCCGTCAGCCGCACCGAAGCGAAGCCACCCGCAACCTCGAAAAAATCACCTGCCCGCGGTGCATGAATGAACCCGGCCGCAAGGAATCGTGCTCGCTGTGCGGCGGGTTGGGGTCCATCTGGGTGAATACAGACATCGATCCCGGTCCCCGCGGCCGGCCGGCCCCGTAGTCCCTCGCGTCGGGGATGCCCAACGCCCCGCCTGATCGATGAAGCTGGTTACCCGCTATCTCTTGTCCCAGTTGAGGCGGCCGTGGCTGTATGTCATCGCCGGCTTCTCCCTGGTCGCCATCCTTGTGGACCTGTTCGAGAACTTTGTCGACTTCATGGAGGCCGGCACCTCGCTCGGCGACATCCTGATCTACTATGCCGTGCTGCTGCCGACCTACCTGCCGTACCTGCTGCCCGTCTCCCTGTTGCTGGCCCTGCTCTACGCCCTCTGGGAGATGGGCAAGAGTTCCGAGATCATCGCCATGCGCGCGTGCGGGTTCAGCCTGACCCAGTTGATCCGGCCCTACCTGTTCATCGGCATCACCGCGGCGCTGGTGCTGCTGGTCGTCAACGAAACCTTCAACCCGTGGGCCACCCACTGGGCCCGCCAGTTCAAGACCATGCAGAGCAGTCCGCACTCCTATCGCACCCACCTGGCCGAAAACCTGGCCTATAAATACGTCGTGGGTCGGCGAATCTGGAGCATCGACCTCTTCAATCCCTCCCCGGCCGCCAACTACGACATGCGCCGGGTGCGCCTGACCCAGCAACGTCCCGACGGCTCCAACGAATTCCGCATGGATGTCGAGCGAGCGCGCTGGGTGGACGGACATTGGTGGTTCGAGAATGTCGAAACCCGCTATTTCGACCCAAACAACAACCCCATCGTCGGTTCGGCGGTCAGCAACGCGACCATGGAAATGACCATGTTGTCCGAAACGCCCCGGGACTTCATCAACGAAATCAAGGACTCCAACGAGCGCTCCGCGCTCGATATCCTGAATTTCATCGAGACCCACAAGGGCATATCCACGGAAGCCCGCAACCGGCTGATGGTCGACTTCCACTACCGGCTGGCCTCGCCGTGGCTGTGCATTCTGGTCATTCTGCTGGGCATTCCCTTCGGCATGCATACCGGCCGGCGCGGCATGGGCATGGGCATCCTGCTCGCCCTGCTCACCTTCTTCGGCTACTATGTCATGATGGGGTTCGGGCTGGCCTACGGCAAACGCGGCGACTTGACCCCCTTCGTGGCCGGCTGGCTGCCGATCCTCTTCTTCTTCGCCCTCAGCGTCGTGCTGCTCTGGCGCTCGCGATAGGCAAGGCGGGATTTCCTTGTCGGCGGGATTTCCTTTGCGGTGGCGGGCGCATTGCGCTAGCATCGCCCCCACTCACACAACGTTGGAGGTCCCCAGATGAGCACACCGATTACGCGCGAATTCCTCGAGAGAATCCCCAAGACCGATTTGCATTTGCACTTGGACGGATCCTTGCGCATCCCCACCCTGATCGAACTCGCCCGCGCCGCGAACATCCCCCTTCCCTCGGAGACCGAAGAAGGCCTGAAGGAGCTGGTCTTCAAGGAAAAGTATGAAGACCTGCCGGACTATCTGCGCGGCTTTGGCCTGACCTGCGCTGTGCTGCAGACCCCCGAGAATCTCGAGCGCGTGGCCTACGAATTGGCGCAAGACAACATCGCCGAGAACGTGCGCTACATCGAAGTGCGCTACGCCCCGCAACTCCATATCCGCCCGGGATTCACCATGGAGGAGGTGGTCGAGTCGGTCAACCGCGGTCTTGAACGGGCCCAGCGGGAGCATAACGACACGCCCGCCGTGCGCGACGGCGCCGATGTCCCCTTCCATTACGGCATCATCACCTGCGCCATGCGTTTCTTCAATCGGCACATGTCCGCCTATTACGCCCAGTTGTTCGATGTCATGCCCTGCGCCCCCCACAAGGAGGTCATGGCCATCGCCTCTCTCGAGATGGCCCGGGCCGCCGCGATCCTTGCCCACCAGAAGGGCATTCCCGTCGTGGGTTTCGACCTCGCCGGCGCCGAAGCCGGCTTCCCGGCCATCGACCACAAGAACGCCTACCAATATGCGCATGTTCACTTCCTGAAGAAAACCGTCCATGCCGGCGAAGCCTACGGCCCCGAATCCATCTTCCAGGCCATCACCGAATGCCATGCCGACCGCCTCGGGCACGGGACCTTTCTCTTCGCGGCCGACAAGGTCAAGGATCCCACCGTCAAGGATCCCGCCTACTATGTGTCCTGCCTGGTCGACTACATCGCCTCGCGCCGCATCACCCTGGAAGTCTGCCCCACCAGCAACCTCCAGACCATCCCCGCCATCGCCTCCGTCACCGACCACCCCCTGCGCAAGATGCTCGATGCCAACCTGTCGGTTTCCATCTGCACCGATAACCGCCTGATGTCGCGCACCAGCGTCACCCGCGAACTGGAAATCGTGTGCACCAGCCTGTCCGTCAAGCCCAGCCAACTGCGCAACATCATCCTCGCCGGATTCAAGGGCTCCTTCTTCCCGGGCCCCTACAAAGAAAAACGTGCCCTGGTTCGCCAAGTCAGCCAGCGCTATGACGCCTTGGAACAGCAATACCTGGGCACGCGAGCTCGCTAACCGGGCCGCGCCGATCCGCCACCGGCTCTTCACCGGCCTGGTGGCAGGGCTGCTGTGGCTGGCGCTGGGAGCCGGCTGCGGTCACCTGGGCTCCGGTTCGGCGGCGGAATCGCGTACCCTTCGCATCGGCACCGTCGCGGATTCCCCCCCATTGGCCTTTCGCGACCAACGCCAGTGGGCGGGCCTTGAAATCGATCTCGGGCGTGCCCTGGCCGAACGGCTGGGCATGCGCCCCGTCTTCGTGGCCCTGACACCCGAAGACCGGATCCCCGCGCTCCTGTCCGGCCGCGTGGATATCCTGATGGCCGGCATGCCCATCAACCAGGAAAACCGCACCCGCATCGATTTCGCCACGCCCTACCTGGTCACCGGCCAATCCGCCCTGGTGCGGCGTTCCGATGGGATGAAGTACAATACCCTGGCCAAGCTCCGCAGAGTCCCGGCGCGCATCGCCGTGGTGGACGGGTCCGCCGCCGATCCGCTCGTGACCCGCTATTTTCCACGCGCCCGGCGGATGACCTTCCCCACCCGCGCCAAGGCGGCCGCGGCGATCTATCACGCCCAGGCCGATGTCTTCATCCACGATGGCCCGGCCGTCTGGTGGACCGCCTGGCAATATCCGGACACGCTGGCCGCCGCGCCGGTGCTGTTCGCGCGCGAGGAAATCGCCTGGGGGTTCCGCCCCGGCAGCGTACTCCTGCGCGAATCGGCCAACCGGGCGCTGGCCGAGTGGCAGCGGGACGGCACCCTCGAAGCCATCCTCCGTCGCTGGCTGCCCATCTCCCACTAAGTTCCGATCGCCGTGGACGCCAGCCTCCTCATCATCGGCGCCGGCCCGGCCGGACTCCTGGCCGCGTGCGCCGCCGCCCGCCAACGGCCTGGGGCCGTCATTCGCGTGGTGGACCGCCTCGGCATTCCCGGGGTCAAGCTGGCCGCCTCCGGCGGCGGACGCGGCAATCTCAGCCACCTCGCCACCGAAGACGAGTTCGCGCACGCGTTCGGACGTCAGGGCCGATTCACCCTGCCGGCATTCCGGTCGCTCCCCCCCGAACGTTTGCGGAACTGGCTGGCCGACATCGGCGTGCCCACCACCGTCGAGCCCGACGGACGCATCTATCCGGCCAACGGTTCCGCCGCGGATCTCCGCCAGGCCCTCGTCCAGGCCTGCCGCCATGCCGGTGTACGCTTCACCTTGGGACACCCGGTCCACACCCTCCGCCCGCCCGAAGACGACACCGGCCCGTGGCGCGTGGACGATTGGACCGCCCGCGCCGTTTTGCTGGCCGCCGGGGGGTGCGCCGCACCCGCGCTGGGTTCCGACGGCAGCGGCTTTCGTCTGGCCGCCGCCCTGGAATTCGATCTGATCCCCCCCGTGCCGGCGCTGACATCCATTCGCACCGTCGAAGACTGGCCGCGAAGCCTTCCCGGCGTGTCCCTGCCTTGGGCGCGAGTCACCTTGGCCACCAGCACCCGCCGTGAATCGGCCACGGCAGAAGGCGCGCTGCTGTTTACCCACCAGGGGCTTTCCGGGCCATCCATCCTGAACCTGTCCGGCCGAGTATCCCGCCTGCTTCACACCGGACGCTCGGTCAGGCTGAACCTGAGCTTCCGGAATACCCCGCCGAATTGGCCGCGCCTGCGCCGGTCCTCCGGTGCCTTGGCCGTTCTCACCTGGCTGTCGGAATCCATCCCCCGCGCCCTGGCGCGCGTACTGCTGAATCTTTCCGGCCTACCCGAAAACACCCCCTTCGCACGCCTGACCCGCGCTCAGGAGGAGTCCCTCCACATCCATCTGCTCGCCGCCCCCCTCGCCGTTCAATCCACCGGCGATTTCGCCGCCAGCATGGTCACCTCCGGCGGCATCTCCCTCCAGCAGGTCCGCCCCGACACCCTCGAAAGCCGCCGACACCCCCGCCTCTATCTCGCCGGAGAACTCCTCGATCTCGATGGCCCCACCGGCGGCTGGAATCTGCACTGGGCATTCTGCTCCGGCCACCTCGCCGGCCGCCACGCCATCACCCATTGAAGCGGCGCGCCCCCCTCATGCGAAACGGCGGCCTTTCCGCCGCCGTTGCCCTCCGAATGCCGCTATTCATAACGAACATGGACGCCACGGAGGTCGTCCCTCCAGACGCGCAAACAGATTCCTTGGGCGGTTCTCTGGAGGGCCGGGCTCCGTCCCGGCCGTGTATTCCGGAGTGTTGCTAGAGCCTCTTCCTTATGACGATTTTCCACGCTGTGGAAA
The DNA here is from genome assembly GCA_964399775.1 of uncultured Verrucomicrobiota bacterium. Taxonomy (GTDB): domain Bacteria; phylum Verrucomicrobiota; class Kiritimatiellia; order CAIQIC01; family Lenti-01; genus Lenti-01. The sequence goes on along the minus strand of CAYNSH010000060.1, from coordinate 337 downwards.
AAAAGTTTCCACGCTGTGGAAACAGTTGGCGCAGATTTTCCACGCCATGGAAAATATGGGCGGGAATTATCCACGCCATGGATCCGGCAGCTGCCGGACCCCGCTGTGGAAAATCCGGCGGCGGCCGGACCGCGGCGCGGAAACGGCTATTTCACGTAGCTGGGAATCAGCTTGGGCTTGGCGATCAGCATCCGGATGCGCGGATGGTCCATCTGCATCACCTGCTCCTCCGAAACGCCCAACGCCACGAGGCGGCGGCGGTGTTCCAGCAGCCGACGGTTGCGGGCCGCTCCGCTTTTGCGCGGGCGGGTCGTATCATTGTTGCGTGCGTTGCGCG
>CAYNSH010000059.1:0-19882 GCA_964399775.1 uncultured Verrucomicrobiota bacterium | reverse complement strand
CATGCGCTTCGATATTCCGATCATCGGGCTGCGGACGTTCAAGATGCTCAAGAAGGCCCGGATATCCTGCCTGGCGGTGGAAGCGCGGCGGACGATCCTGCTGGCGCGGGAACAACTCATCGCCGAAGCCAACCGCCTGGGAATCGCCTTTGTCGCCTTCGATATGGCCCACGTCCACGGCGCGGACCTTGCGTCGTCATCGTAAATAGGAGCAACGCATGACCGCCGAACCGATCCAAATCCGAACCGGAGTTGTGGGAGTGGGCAGCCTGGGGCAATGGCATGCCCGCATCTATTCCGAGATGCCCGACGTGGACCTCGTCGGCGTCTACGATGCCAGCGTTCGCCGCGCCCGCGAGGTGGCCGCGCGATATGAAACGACGGTGTTCCGGTCGATCGACGAGTTGGCGGAGGCCACCGATGCGCTGAACATCGTGGTGCCGACCGACAAGCACCGCGCCGTGGCCGGCCAGGTGATCGAAAAAGGCCGACACGTGCTGGTGGAGAAGCCGATTGCCGCCAGCACGGAAGAAGCCGAAGACCTGGTCGCCCTGGCCCAGCGCCACCAGGTCATCCTGCAGGTGGGGCATGTGGAGCGGTTCAACCCCGTGCTCTCGGTGGTCAACCCCGCCAAGCAGAAGCCGCTGTATGTGGAGGCGTTGCGGATTGCGCCGTATCCGCCCCGGCGCATGGGCCTCTTGCCGCGCGGCACCGAAGTCAGCGTCATCCTGGATCTGATGATCCACGATTTGGAAATCATTCTGCACCTGGTGCAGTCGCCGGTGGAGGACATCCGCGCCGTGGGCGTTCCGATCTTGAGCAAGAGCGAGGACATTGCCAACGTGCGGCTGCGGTTTGAAAACGGCTGCATCGCCAACGTGACGGCCAGCCGCATCAGCATGGAGCGCCAGCGCAAGATTCGAATGTTTTTGCCCGACGCCTATGTCTCGCTCGACTATCAGGAGCAGACCGGAAAAATCCTGCGCAAAAAACGCCTGGGGATCGAAAAGAAGGACATCCCGATCCACAAGGGCGAGCCGCTGGCGCTGGAGTTGCGTTCGTTTGTGGATTGCGTTCGCAGTCGCAGCGAACCGGTCGTGAGCGGCGAACACGCCGCGGAAGCCTTGAAGCTGGCGGTGGCCATTTGCCAGAGCATTCGCCGGGGACCGACCTGAGCCGGTGATGAGTTCATCCCCCCCCCACCGGATTTTGATCGTGGCCGGCGAGGTCTCCGGCGACCAGCATGCGGCGGGGCTGGTGCGGGACCTGCGGGCGATCCGGGGGGATCTCGAGTTCTATGGCATTGGCGGGGACGCCTTGCGGGGCGAGGGGGTCGATATTTGGGTGGACGCCCGCGAGATGGCCCTGGTGGGCTTGACGGAGGTTGTGGCGCACCTGCCGTTTCTGCGGCGGGTATTCAAGCGACTGGAAACTCAATTGGCCACCGATCCGCCCGAGGTTCTTTTGCTCGTGGATTACCCCGGGTTCAATTTGCGCCTGGCGGAAGCAGCCCATTCGCGCGGGATACCGGTGTTCTATTACATCAGCCCCCAGGTTTGGGCCTGGCATCGATCGCGAATCGGCCGCATGGCCCGCGTGCTGGATCTGCTGATGGTGATCTTTCCATTCGAGGTGGACGTATTCAAGGAAACCGGCCTTGAGACCGTGTTCGTGGGGCATCCGCTGGTCGAATCCATCCAGCGCACCCTGGCGCAACCGCCGATCGATTTGCCCTGGCCGCCGGGGGGGCGCCGGGTGGCTCTGCTGCCGGGCAGTCGCAAGCAGGAAATCCAGTATGTCCTGCCGCCCATGCTGGAGACGGCCCGGGAACTGCGCCGGCGGGATCCATCCGTGGCGTTCCTGATTCCGGCGGCCAGCCCGGAGATCGCCCAGCCGATCCACGACCAGTTGGCGGCGTTGCCCGCGGAAGACCGCACGGCGATCGCCGTCGTGCCCGGCCAGTTGCGCGAGGTGGTCCGGCAGGCCCAGGCGGCCATGGTGTGCTCCGGTACCGCGACGGTCGAAGTCGCCCTGATCCAGTGCCCGATGATTGTCGTGTATCGAACATCGTGGTTGACCTACTGGATCGGCCGCTGGCTGGTGAGCGTGCCCTGGCTGGGCATGGTGAACCTGATTGCCAACCGAACCCTGTGCCCCGAATTCATCCAGCACGCGGCCGAGGCCTCCGCCATGGCGGATGCCATCGAATCCCTGCTCGGCGACACCTCCGCGCGCCAGGACCAACTGGCGGGATTTGAACAGATCGCCGCGGCACTGCAGCGCGGCGATGGGGTTCCCTCCGCCGGAGCGGTGGTGGCCGCCGCCCTCGATCGGTTGCGCAAGGACAACGCGTAGATTGCGTGGTGGAACCGTCGGCCGACATCCGCCGCCGCGAAACGGGCCGGGGATCAGCGCGCCTTCAGGAACAGGGTCGGCGGGGGGAACCGGGAATCCTGAGTGGAGGTGAATCTCCAGCCCTGACGATGGTCGGTTGTTTCGTCGCCGGTGAGGATGATCGTGAGTTCGTCGTGGGGATAGTTGACGATGAACTGAAGAAGCGGGCGGGAGCTGACTTGAATGCGGTCACCGGTTTCCGGGTGGGCGGGCAGATCGATGCGCGTCAGCAGTTCGGCCTCGGTCTTCAGCATTTCGGTGGCACTTTTGGGATCGTTTCCAGGAGCATTGGACCACAGGAGAGGCATGGGCCATTCCTGCGGAGCATTGAGGGCCCAGACCAGCATCTGGTACTTCGGGGCGCGCGGCTTGGTGCGCCCGCGACGCGAGGCGGTCAATTGTAACATCGCCTGCTCCAGGCGCGCACGATCGACATCCTTGAGCGAAAACCGAAGATAGATCTTGGAGGCCTCTTCCAGCGGGGCTTCGGTTCCGGCGAGCAGCAGATGGGTGGCGGCCTCGCGAAATTCCCCGGACTCGTTGTCACCGGTGATGGAGGCATCGGCGACCGCCACCAGGGTCCATTCGTTGACGACGGGGGCGGCCACGGCCGCGGGCGTCGCCCCGGCGGTTGCGGTTTCGACAGCCGTGGTGGGGGTATCCACGCGGACCCAGACCAGTTGCCCGCCGCGCATCACCTGGCGCAGGCGTCCGGCCGCGACATCCGCGGCATGCTGGGCGCGTTTTTGTTCTTCGATCTGGCGGATCTTGAAGGCCTGCACGCCCAGATAGATCAGTCCGCCGATCAGGGCCAGCGCGACGAGGCTGATCATGACGGGGAGGAGGACGCTGCGTTTGGACGATTTCTTGTTTTTGGGCGACTGCTTCTCCAGCAGGGCGGAAAGCGAATCGGTCAGATCCTTGCGGACGGACTCATAGGTGGGATACCGGGCGAACGAGTCCCGCTCCAGCATCCGCAGGAGAATGGTGGCGGTTTTGTCGCTGATGGTTGGTTTGATCTCGCGCGGGTCGGGGGCCGGCTCGGTGAAGCGCAGCAGGACGGTATCGGTGACGGTCTCGCCGTTGAAGGGGGGCTCGCCCGTCAGCACATGATAGAGCGTGCCGCCCAGCGAGTAGATGTCGGAGCTGGCATCGGGGGCCTGGCCCTTGACGACCTCGGGCGCGACATAGTAGGGGGTGCCCCAGATTTCGCCCGGCTTGGGCTTTTCGCCCTTGAAGCGCGCCAGACCGAAATCGGCCACCTTGGCGCTGCCGTTGCGGTCATAGAGGATATTGGCGGGTTTGATGTCGCCGTGGGTCATCCCGGCGGCATAGGCCGCTTGCAGGCCATCGATGACTTCGATGGCCGTCTGCAGCACGAACCGTTCGTCGAGCGCCTTGTTTTTCTCCTGGATGTGGTCGAGCCGGCCGCCATCGACCAGTTCCATGACGATGTAGGGCTGACCGTTATCTTCGCCGTAGCTGTAGATCTGGACGATGTGGGGATTATTGATGGCGGCGAGGGCGCGGGCTTCCTGGAGGAACTGTTCGACGAACGCGCGATCCCGGCCGATGGATTGCTGCATGACCTTGATGGCCACGGACCGGCCCAGGGTTTCATCGTAGGCCTTGTAGACCGCGCCCATGCCCCCCTTGCCGAACAGTTCGAGCAGGATGAAGTTGGCAAAGCGCGCCGGCGTGCGCATGTCCGCCCCGCAGGACGGACACTGGATCAAGCTGAACGGATCGGCCTGGCTGGTATCGATGGGCTGCGAACAGTGACTGCAAGCGATGAGGTCAAACCGCTCGATGATGATGTCGCCTGCCCGCTCGTTGCTCATGTTCGTCTCAATCCTTAAGTATGCCTGCCTCGCGGAGGAGAAGCAACAGTAAAGCCTTGTGGGTATGCAGGCGGTTTTCGGCCTGGTCGAACACCACGGATTGCGGGCCATCGATGACGTCGGCCGTCTGTTCCATGCCGCGCGCCGCCGGCAGGCAATTCATGAACAAGGCCTCCGGCCGGGCGAGTTTCATGCGGTCGGCCGTGACTTGGAAGGGTTCGAAGCGGGCGATGCGCGCGGCGGCCTGGTCCTTGGGGATGTGGTAGCTCATCCACGAGTCGGTATAGACGACATCGGCATCGTGGATGGCGGCGGGGGCGTCGTGGACCACGTCGATGGCAACACCCGTGGCGGCGGCATCGGCCCGCGCGGCGGCCAGGGCCGCGGGGGCGGGTTCGTAATCCGCTCCCGCCGGGCATCCGATCGACAGGTGCATGCCCATCTTGGGGCAGGCGAACAACAGCGAGTGGGTGACGTTGTTGAAGCTGTCGCCCAGATAGGCCAGTTTGAGGCCGGCCAAGGTCCCCTTGTGCTCCTCGATGGTCTGGAGATCGGCCAGGATCTGGCCGGGATGGGAAAAATTGGTCAGGGCATTGATGACGGGAACGGTGGCATGGTGAGCCATTTCGAGGAGGTCCTCGTGCTTGAACAGCCGGGCCATGATGATGTCCACGTAGCGGCACATGGTCCGCATGGTGTCGGCAATGGTCTCCTTGCCGGCGCCAAGGGGCGAGGTGGAGGTATCATAGTAGATGGCGTGTCCGCCCATCTGGTTCATGCCGGCCTCGAAGGACAGGCGCGTGCGCAACGAAGGCTTTTCGAAAATCATGCAGAGGGTTTTGCGACGCAAGGTGTCGGCATAGGGATCGGGGCGGGCCTTGACGTCGCGCGCCGTTGCGATGCATTCCGCGATCTGTTCGCGGGTCCAATTCTGTAACGTCAGCAGATGTCTCATGAGATCCTCGTGGTTGCAATCGGGCCGAACCATAGCAAAAGGCCGGGGCGGGGGGGAAAGGATAATCTCGGCGGGCGGTTCAATTCGTATGATTCCCACCTCATGCGGAAATGATACGAATGGGGAAACAAGGATTTTCGGACAGACCGCTGACCTCTGGCTTCTGCCCCCTGGTCTCTGTTTCCTGCCCTCTGACCTCTCCTGCCCATCCGTGGGCCGCCGAAGGCATCCGTGGGACATCTGGATCCTGTTGAACCGTTCTCGGTGCGCCGTAGTGATTCCCCTTGTGCGGCGGGGGGCGTCATCCTAGTCTGGTGGCGACGTGAAGCGGCGACGGGAATGTAGGAACGTTGATCATCGGCATTGATTTGGATGAAGAGGGTGTTGAATCGAATCTTGGCCGGTTGCGCCAAGGCCCTGTTGTCGGGGTTCCTATTTCTATTGGCCGCGGAAGGGGCGACCCGGATCTATGTGGAGCGTTATCGGAACCGGTCCATCACCTACGACCGTCGATTGGGCTGGAAAAGCCGGGGCGACCATCGCTACCGCGGGCGCCAGCGAGATGCGGCGGGGCGCGAGTACGACGTGCACATCCAGACCGACGCCAACGGATTCCGGCAGTTTGGCGACCGGTCGGCGCAGAAACCACGGGTGTTCGTGATCGGGGATTCCTTTACCCATGCGGTCGAAGTGTCCAACGAACACACCTACTACCACGTCCTGGCGGAGCGCCTGGATGCCGAAATCTTCGCCTACGGGGCCTTGGGATACGGGACCCTGCAGGAATTCATGATTCTGGATGAATGGCTGGAGCGGATCCGACCGGACCTGATCGTGATCCAGTTCTGTGCCAATGATTTCATCAACAACTCGTTTGCGCTGGAACGGGCGAGCGTGGTGAACAACAACCGCATGCGCCGGCCGTATCTGGAGTCGGATGGAACGATCCGGTACGCCATGCCGGCCCGTTGGTCCGGCCTGCGCCATTTCGCCAATCGGCATTCGCGGTTGTTGTATTTCCTGATCTCCCGCCTGGATCTGCGGCGGGCCGCCCGGCGGAGCTCCCAGGGGGTGGAACACCGGATCATGAAGGAGGGGGTGGATCACGACGGATTTCGGCGCGCGGCGGACGCGACGGAGCGGATCTTTGCGATGATCGCGGAGCGGGCCGGCCCGGCAACGGTGCTGGCGTTCCATGAATCCCGCGCCGAACCCTATGACCGCGAGTTCCGCCGGATTCTCGCGCGGACGGGGATTGCCGAACTGCCGGGGATACCGGAGGCCTTGCGCCGGGCAGAAGCCGAGGGCCGGGTTGTTCGGGCCTGGGACGGCTCGCATTGGAATCCCGACGGGCATCGGGTGGTGGGCGAGCTGCTGGCGGGGCAACTGGAGCCCTACCTGGTCGACGCCCGATAATCCCCGCCGGACGATTTGCTCTTTGGGGATGGGTTCGCTAGGATGCGCGGCCATGAACGTGGTGCTGTTGCTGCAGGATACCCGCACGCTCTACGGAGCCGAGGTGGCCACGGTGCGCCTGGCCGAGGGCCTGGATGCCGCCGGGGTGGCGGTACGGGTCTTGCTGATGCGCGAAACGCGGCTGGGAGACGGGCCCAGCCCGCTGGTGGAGGCTTTCCGCCGGCATGTGCCCGTGACCGAATTGCCGGTGACGGGGCGGTTCTCGCGGCGCGCGGTCGCGGAGATCCGCGAGTTCATGGCCCGGGAGCAGGCGGATGTGCTGCATTCGACGGGCTACAAGGCGGATTGGCACGCGGGCATGGCGTCTGGCTGGGGGCGGCGGTTCCCGAACGTGAGCACGGTGCATGGTTGGCTCTTCCGGTGGAATCTGAAGGAACGCCTCTTCCAGGCGCTGAATCTCTGCGCCCTCCGGCGGTTTTCCCGCGTGATTGTTTTGTGCCAATTCTATGAGCGCTATCTGCGGCGGCACGGGCTGCATCCGCTGCAACTGGCGCGAATTCCCTTTGGAATCCGCGCGGACGACCTCGTGGGCCGCGCCGAGGCCGAGTCGTTGTGGGATCAGTCCGGCGAAGTCTTCACCTTTGGCATGCTGGGGCGACTCAGCCAGGAAAAAAACCATGTCCTGCTGCTGAGGGCCGCGGCCCGCCTCGCCCGGCGGATCGATCAATCGCCGCGGTCGTGGCGGATCCTGATCGCCGGCGAAGGCCCTCTGCGAAGCGCGCTCGAATGCCATTGCCGGCGGCTGGGGCTTTCGGATCGGGTGACGTTTGCGGGCTGGAAGGAGCCGCGGGATTTCTTCCGCCGGGTCCATGTGCTGGTGCAATGCTCGCGGGTGGAAAACCAACCCATGAGCGTGAAGGAAGCGATGGCGTGGATGCGGCCGGTCATTGCCACCCGCGCGGGCGGCCTGCCGGAATTGGTGCGCGAAGGCCGGACCGGTTGGTTGATCCGGAACGGCTCCGTGCGTGATTTGAGCAACGCCCTGCACGAGTGCCTGGTTCGCCCGGAAGTGGCCCGCGAGACCGGCCGCCGGGGGCGTGAGGTTCTCGAGCGCGATTATCCCTATGCGCCGATGATCGAGGATCACCTGGGCGTCTACGAAACGGCCATGCGATCACCCCCCCGATCCTAGTTGGGGGTTGACAAGTCCGGGCGAAGGGGATATTTCCTCCACCCCGTTATGGCTTGTGAGGTCAACATCCGGCTTGGAGAACGGTCCTACCCGATCTGGATCGGGGGAGGGGTCCGGGGGCGTCTTGCCGAGATCCTGCAGGGGCGGTCGGGGCTGGTCCTGACCGATTCCAACGTCGAAGCCGCCCAGGGGGACCACTTGGCCCAGGTGCTCGGGACCGCCTGGCCGCGCATCGTCGTGCCGGCCGGCGAGTCATCCAAATCGGCGACCGTTTGGGCGGATCTTCTGGAGCGCATGGCGGCGGCCCGACTGGATCGCCAGGCCATCGTGGTGGCCCTGGGCGGGGGCGTGGTGGGCGACCTGGCCGGCTTTGCCGCCGGCACCTACATGCGGGGAATCCGATTTGTCCAGGTGCCGACCAGCCTGCTGGCCATGGTGGACAGTTCCGTCGGCGGCAAAACGGGCATCAACCTGAAGGCCGGCAAGAACCTGGCCGGCGTGTTTCACCAGCCAATGGCCGTGCTGGCGGATATCGACCTGCTGGCCACTTTGCCGGCACGGGAATTTTCCGCCGGCATGGCCGAAGTGATCAAGTACGGCGTGGCGCTGGATGCGGATTTCTTCGAGTGGCTGGAGGGACACGCTTCCGCCATTCGCGCGCACGAGCCGGCGGTGCTGGAGCACATGGTGGGGCGCTGTTGCCAGATCAAGGCCGACGTGGTGGCCCGCGACGAGCGCGAGGGAGGATTGCGGGCCGTGCTGAATTTCGGGCACACCCTGGGCCATGCGATTGAAAAGACCAGCGGCTATGCCGAGGTGCTCCACGGCGAGGGCGTGGCCATGGGCATGGTGTACGCCTTGGAATTATCCATGGCGCGCTGTGGGTTTCCGGTGCGAGATGCCCGCCGCGTGATCCGCCTGCTGGCGGAAATGGGATTGCCCGTGACGGCCCCATCGGGGCTGGCCTGGGCGGATCTGCGGGCGGCGATGGGGATCGACAAGAAATCGGCCGGCGGGCAGGTGCGGTTTGTGCTGTCCGGCGGATTGGGCCAATCGGATTTGCCGGTGGTGGTTCCGGAGACGGAATCGACCGCCGCATGGGAAAGGTGGTGCGCACATGTCATCCGTGAATGAATGGATCGTCCGGGAATATCTCGAAGCGCTGGGTTTCCTGGTGCGGCAGCCGCGCAAGTATCAGGTCGTGGCCCGATCCAAGGGGCTGCACGAAGAGGTGGATCTGTTGGCTTTGAATCCCACGGCGGCGCCAACGGCCACGCGGCCCGACACCCTGCGCTGGGGTGCGCGCGAGCTGGCGCAGGTTCGCGGCGCCATCGTGGCGGTCCGCGGCTGGCACTCGGACCGGTTTACCGCGGCGATGCTGGCGAGTTCCCCGGAAGTCTACCGGTTTGTCGAGTCCGAGTCGGTCCGCTCGGCGGCCGCCGAGCTGGGGATCGAATCCCCGGCCCGGATCCTGTGCATCGGGGATCTGCCGGCCAGTGCGGACCAGCGCAAGGAAGCCCTGGAGTTCCTGCGTTCGCGCGGCATCGACGGCGTCATTCTGTTCCGCCCGATGCTGCTGGAGCTGGCCGACCGGGTCGATGTCAAGAAAACCTATGAAAAGTCCGATTTGCTGCAAATCCTTCGCATTCTCAAGAATTACGACCTGCTGCGCAGCGGTCAGATGGATTTGTTCCGGCCCAGCCGCCGCCGGCGTGCGGCCGCGCCCAAGCCGGCGCCAACCGATGACCTGCCCTTGATGGAAGGTCCCGTCGAGGCGATCGAACCCACGGTTGAAGATGCCGGCGGCGATGATGCCGGTGCGGACGAGAATCCGGAATCGACCTGAAGAACCGTCATGACTTCGCGCGACGCCTACATCGTACTCAACCAGATCGGGACCATCGGTCCGGTTCGGGTACGGGCGCTGTGCGACGCGCTGGGCTCTCCGGAGGCGGTGATATCCGCGTCCACCGACGACTTGGCGTCCGTCCGCGGCGTCGGGCGGAAGGTGGCGGAAACCATCGTGGCGCAGCGGGAGGGTTTGGAGGCGGGCCGGGAGGAAGAGGCGGCCGCCCGGCTGGGCGCCCGGCTGGTCACCCCCGTGGACGACGACTACCCGGAGCCCCTCCGGGCCATCTATGATCCGCCGCTCTGCCTCTACGTGCGGGGCACCCTCGACAAACAGGATGCCCAGGCGCTGGCGGTGGTTGGCACCCGGCGGGTATCGAACTACGGGGCCGCGCAGACGGATCGCCTGGCCTATCTGGCCGCCAAGGCGGGGTTCACCATTGTCAGTGGCCTGGCGCGGGGCGTGGATACCCTGGCGCACCGGGCCGCCCTCAAGGCCGGCGGGCGGACCTTTGCCGTGCTGGGCGGGGCCATCGATTGCCTCTACCCGCCGGAGAACGAGCGGCTGGCGGAAGAGATCGCGGACAACGGCGCGCTGATCAGCGAGTTCCCGCTGGGGCGCGAACCGGACCGGACGACCTTTCCGTATCGCAACCGGATCGTCAGCGGCTTGTCCAAGGGGGTCCTGGTGGTGGAGGCTGGCGTGCAAAGCGGCGCCATGAATACGGCCGATCATGCGCTGGAGCAGGGTCGCAGTGTGTTGGCCGTGCCGGGCCGCGTGGATATGGAGGGCGCCCATGGACCCCACCGGCTCATCCAGAACGGCGCCCGCCTGGTCGAGGACCTCCCCGATATCCTCAAGGAGTTTGAATTCCTGTTCCCCCCGGACGAACAGGCCCGGCTCGTCCGCCGCCAGGATGCCCGCCAGCGGCTAACCCTCACGCCGGCGGAGGAATCCATCGTTCGGGCGCTCTGGGAGGAGCCGGAATTGGATTTCGACGTCTTGATCCGGCGGACGGAACTGTCATCCGCCCAACTGATGACGTTGACGATGCAAATGGAAATGAAGCGCCTGATTCGCCGGCTGCCCGGCCGGCGGCTGGCGCTGATGGACGAAATTCGCCAATGGGATGTTCCCGAGGCGCCCCCCTCTTCATAACGAAAGGAACATACAAATGCCCAAGAACCTCGTGATTGTTGAATCGCCCGCCAAGGCCAAGACCATCCATAAACTGCTGGGGCCGGGCTATGTGGTCAAAGCCTCCATGGGCCATGTCCGCGACCTGCCCGAACGGACGCTCGGCGTGGACGTCGAGCATGGATTCGTACCGCAGTATGTGCCGATCAAGGGCCGCACGAAGATCCTGTCGGAGCTAAAAGCGGCCGCCACCAAGGCCGAGAAGGTGTTTCTGGCGCCCGACCCCGACCGCGAAGGCGAGGCCATTGCCTGGCATCTCCGCGAGGCCCTGCAAGGGAAGGACCCCGCCGATAAATTCTGCCGGGTGACCTACAACGAAATCACCGCTCCGGCGATTCGAAAGGCCTTTTCCCAGCCCCGCGAAATCAATCTGCGACGGGTCGACAGCCAACAGGCCCGCCGGATTCTGGATCGCGTGGTGGGGTACAAGGTCAGCCCCATGCTCTGGCGGCGGATTCCGGGCGCCTCGAGCGCCGGCCGCGTGCAGTCCGTCGCCTTGCGTCTGGTGTGCGAGCGCGAGAAGATCATTCGCGACTTCCAGCCGGTTCCGTATTGGGTCCTGGGGGTTCGCGCCGCCAAGCGCCAGGAGCCGACGGGCCCGTTCACGGCGGTCCTGGCCCGGCTGAACGGCGAGAAAGCCGACGTGAAGGATGAAGCCTTGGCGCGGCGGCTGGTGGAAGAACTCCAGCGCCGCGAGTTGCGGGTGGCCGATGTGATTCTCAAGGAGGTCCGCAAGAACGCCCCGCCGCCCTTCATCACCAGCAGCCTGCAACAGGCGGCCAGCGGGGCGCTCGGGCTGTCCCCCGCGCGAACCATGCGCCTGGCGCAGCGCCTCTACGAGGGCGTGGCCATCGAGGGATCGGCGTCGGGCCTGATCACCTACATGCGAACCGACTCCTTCAATGTGGCGCGCGAGGCCATCGAGCAGGCCCGTGATTTCATTCGTGCGACCCACGGGGAAGAGTTCCTGCCGGAAAAACCCAATGTGTTTCGCAGCCGCTCCTCCGCCCAGGAGGCCCATGAAGCCATCCGGCCCACCGACCCTGCGCGCACTCCGGAGAGCCTCAAGGATCTCCTCGATCGCGACCATTGGCGGCTCTACGACTTGATCTGGCGGCGGTTCATGGCCAGCCAGATGGCGCCGGCGCGCATCGCCCAACGCACCGCCGAAATCGAGGCCGTGGGCGGCGCGGATGCCGGACCGGATTCGTTCCTCTTCCGTGCCACGGCCTCGGAGATCCTGTTCCCGGGGTTCATGCGCGTGTCGGGCCTGGAAGAGCGAAAAAAGGCGGAAGCCGAAAACGCGGAGGCCGGCGAAGTCGAAAACCTGCCCCCGCTGGAGAAGGGGGAGGGACTCGCGGTGGTGGAGTGGCTCAACGACCGCAAGGAAACCCAGCCCCCGCCCCGCTTTACCGAAGCCGCCCTGGTCAAGGTCCTGGAAGAAAACGGCGTGGGCCGCCCGAGCACCTATGCGCAGATCATCTCCACCCTGCTGGACCGGAAATATGTCGTCCGCGAAAAACGCGTGCTGGTCCCCAGCGAGCTGGGCACGAAAGTCTGGGACTTTCTGGCGAGCAATCTCGATGCGCTGTTTGACGTGGCCTTCACCGCCAGCATGGAAGAACAGCTCGATGAGGTGGAGGAGGGGCGCCAGGCGTGGACCGACATGCTCGGCGGGTTCTATGAAAAATTCCAGGGCTGGCTGGGTTCGGCACGCGGCCCGGCCGGGGACGAAGCCGCGGTGCGCCAGATGCTGGACGCGCTGGCGAACGTCACCGATTGGCAGCCACCGGTCAAGCGCGGGGCCAAGACCGTCTACAGCGACGAAAAATTCGTCGACTCGGTGCGCCGGCAGATGGAGGAGAAAAAGCGTCCCATCAGCGGCCGCCAGCAGGATGCGCTGGGCAAGCTGGTGTTCCGCTATCGCCAGCAAATTCCCGGCAGTGCGGAGTTGATCGACGCCCTGAAGCTGGAACCGACCCCGGAAGAAATCGAACGGTCCCAGCCTCCCCGGCAAGAAACCCCCGCCAAACTGGCGGTGTTGGAATCCGTCGAGTTCGATCCGCCGCGCCGGTTCGGCAAGAAAGTCTATGACGACAAGGATTTTTGCCAGTCGCTGCGCCATCAAATCGAAGCGGGTCGCCGGCTGTCGCCCGCCCAGGTGACCTATCTCGACAAGATCCTGCGCAAGTATGCCCGGCAGATTCCCGACTTCGAGGCGCGCGCGGAAGAATGGGGCCTGGCCCCGGAGCCGCCGCCGCCCTCGGAAGAAACCATCGCCCCCCTGCTGGCCATCTTCGATTCGGTCAAGGAGTGGCGGCCCGCCACCACGCGCAAGGGCCGCACCTGGGACGACCGCGAATTCCTGGAGTCGATCAAGAGTCAGCACGAGCAGCGGCGGACCCTGTCGCCCAAGCAACTGGCCGCGCTGAAGCGGTTGGCGGGAGCCTATGCCGATCAAATCCCCCATTATGCCGAGGCGATGCAAGTTCATGGCCTGCCCGCCCCCCGCCAGCCCAAGAACAGCCCAGTGGGAACGACCGCGGACGACTAGGCACGCGGCAAGCCCGTTCCGGCCACCATGCCTGCCCGCTCCGATCCTCCGACTGCCGACCGGTCGCCGTCCTCCCGCTCTGCGGCCAAGCGAGTGAAGGAACAGGCGCCGGTCGCCGGCGCGATCGCCAACGATCCGGCCGTGGCGCAATTTCTCCGGCATCTGCGCGCCGAGCGCAACGCGTCGGATCACACGCTGGCGGCCTACGTGGCCGATATCCGCCAGTTCTGCGCGCTGACGTGGGGCGAGGGGACCCCGCCGCCCTTTCCCTGGAAGTCGCCCGACCGCTATGCCGCGCGGCGGTTTCTAGCCGGCTTCCAGAAGGCCGGACGCGCGCCCGCCACCGCCAGCCGCAAGATGTCCAGCCTGCGGTCCTTGTATCGTTTCATGGTTCGCGAGGGCCTGGTGCGCAACAACCCGTTTTCCGGCCTGCGGCAACCCAAACCGCGCCGCCGCCTGCCCCATGTGCTCAGCGCCGAAGAAATGCTGCGCCTGCTGGAAGCGCCGGCCCGCCTGGGGAACACGTCGAGCCGCTCGGGACCGCGCGCCGATGCCTTCGCCCGGTACGCCAGGCTGCGCGACACCGCGATTCTGGAGTTGCTCTATAGCACCGGGATGCGCATCGCCGAACTGTGCGGCCTGACCGAGGCGCGAATCGACCTGATCTCCGGTACCGTTCTTGTCCGGGGCAAGGGGCGCAAGGAACGCCTTTGCCCCGTGGGGCGCCCGGCCATCCGGGCCCTCCAGACGGCCCTGGATGAACGCGACGCCTGGGCGGGCAGTTTCTCGAATCAACAGTCCCGGCCCGTATTCCTGAATCAGCGCGGGGGCGCGCTCACCCCGCGCTCCGTTGAACGGTCGCTGAAAAAATACCTGCGCGCCGCCGATTTGGATCCGGCGATGACCCCGCATGCGCTGCGCCACAGCTTCGCAACGCACCTGTTGGATGCCGGGGCCGATCTGCGCAGCGTTCAGGAACTGCTGGGCCACGCGAGCCTGTCGACGACCCAGATCTATACCCACGTCAGCGTCGAGCGCCTGCAGCAGGAGTACACCAAGGCCCATCCGCGGGCGTGAGGCCGGGCGCACGACCAAATTCGGGACAGTCGATGAAAACGGAAAGATTCCGCTTGCATAGTATATGTATATACATATATTTACGGGCATGAATACAACCCCACCGACCCCCGCCGAGATTCTCCGCCAGATCGCCCACATCGACCGCATGGAGCCGGGCAAGCTCTGCATCATGCGGGAGGGAAAGTCCGGGGCATACTTCAACCACCAATACCGCGAGAACGGCCGGGCGCGAAGCGTCTACGTGTCTCGCGACCAAGTCGAGGCTGTCCGGGAGAACACGGAGAACTATGGCAAGTTCCAGTCGCTGGTGGAGCAATATGCCGAACAAATCGTCGCCGAAACGAGAGCCGAACGACTGGGCGCCAAAAATATACGCCCGCCGACCTCCTCGCCGCGCAAGATGGGGAACTCCAGGGGCGGATCGATCTGTTCCTGTCTTCTGCGAAAATCCCAGTGAACAGGCGATCCTATTCCAGCTCGATGCGGAACCACCACGGGCCCGGACCGATAGCGGTGGTGTCGGTGTAGACATTCATCGGCGCGCTGTTCGAAAGTGGCCCGGCGACCCGCGACCAGGTTCCGCTGGTCAACGCCGCCGTGCGGCCAATCCAATAGTGCTTGCCGGTCACGCTCTGCCAATTCAGCACAAAACCGTTTTCCGCCTGCCGGGCGGCCATCAGCGCCAACACGGAGGTGGGATCGAGCGGATCGGTGCCGGCGGCCCTCTCGTCCAGATTGCTGGATCCATCCCGGTCCGTGTCGGGATCGGTGGGGTCGGTTTGGTTGAGGTAGTGGTCGAGATTGGACCGGGTGTCTTGGTTGAAGTCGCCGGCGGCGGTTTGCGTGAGCCCGTTGAAAAAGACCCATTCCCACGCATCGGCCATGCCGTCGCCATCGGCATCGGTTTCGGCCTGCGAGGCGGACACGGCGAGGTTGGTCGTGTTGCCGGCCAGATCCAACTGATAATCGATGCGCCGCGTTCCGTCGTAGCGAACGGCCGTCAACCGGCCCAGGGGGTCGTACGTGAATTGCTGGGCCACGGCCGGGATGGCCAGCAGGATCCCCAACAGCAAGGCTCTCGCATCAATCTTCATCGAGGCTGAACTCCGGGAAGCTGGGTTCGGGAATGCTGAAGCTGGGCGGTGGGGATGAGTCTCCGCCGGTTTTTGGCGGCCGCGGATCGAAACTATCCGGCAGGCTGTCGAACTGGCGCTGCAACTCCGTGGCTTCTGCCGGGGTGATGGTGCAGGGGCCGTCGGCCTCCCGGGCTTTGCGGCGCTCGATGATGTCACTCAGCCTCCCCCATAGACCGGCATCCGCATCGGCTCTCTTCATTCTGTTGAGATCAACGCTTCCCATGGCATCGGCCAGGGAATTTTCAAGAAGGTCATTGGCATAATCATAAGACCGAGTGCCTTCTGAAAGTTGATCCACCAAATCGAGTGATGGAGAACGCAGCCCGCTGGGATCAACCTGGTCCACCGGATTGCCCCCGGCATACCCGTACCAATGGCTGCCGCCCAACAATCCCGCCGGATCGGGCTGCAGGAACCGGCGCAGCGGCGCGAAGTAGGTGCGGTTGCGCATGAAGTACAGGCCGCCTCCGTCGTCCATGACGCCGTAGGCACCGGAGAAGGTGAAGGGATTTTCCACGCGGGCATAGCTCCCGCCGGAGGTGCCATCGGGGAGGTAGCGGTAATGCGCGGCGATGGCGCCGGTTTTGTCGGTCAGGAACAACGTGTTGCCGTTGGCATCGAAATGGAAGAACCAGGTTTCGTCGCCGGCGGCCATGGCAACGAGCCGCCCCTGCGCGTAGACGTAATGCCGTACGATTTGGTTGTTGGCGTCGGTTTCATAGAGCAGGCGCCCGTTGCGCGTGTAGTGGTAGCGTCGCGTTCCGCCGGCCATGGTCCGCCGGACCCGGTGGCCGAGGCCGTCGTAGGCGTAGGTGCGCGCGACCCCGTCGAGGGTGATCGCCTGCGGCTGGCCTTGCGGATCGTAGGATGCCGCAAACTGGACGAATCCGGTGGCCGCCACCAGATTCCAGCGGGCGTCGTAGGTCAGGTTATTGCTGTTGTAGGCCGCAAGTTGCAGGTAGGAATTGTAGGCGGCAGAGGCCGAGATCGGACTCAACACCGGCTGGATGGGTAAGAGGCCGCCCTGCTTGACGACGTTGGTGGTGCGCCCCAAGGCATCGCGCTCCAGCCGCAGACTCAACAACAATCCCTGGGGACCGCTGTGTTCGAGGGTCAGCGCCCGTCCGGCGGCGTCGTAGGTGGTGCGGCTCTCGGTGCCGTTGGACCGGGTTTCGCGGATCACGC
Source organism: uncultured Verrucomicrobiota bacterium (assembly GCA_964399775.1). Lineage (GTDB taxonomy): Bacteria > Verrucomicrobiota > Kiritimatiellia > CAIQIC01 > Lenti-01 > Lenti-01. Next base: position 3,083 of record CAYNSH010000059.1, on the reverse strand, counting down.
GGCCCGCCGGATCATAGGCAAAGTCGAGGGTGTGCCCGTTCCACGCCAGGCGCGTGATTCGGTCGCGGGAATCGCGGGTATACGTGGCCGTCATCCCGCCGGGCTGGATGATCTCGGCAACGTTTCCGTTCGCGTCGGACCGGATGGCGGTTCGGCGGCCATCGCGGTGGAGGACGTTGGTGACGAGATTCCGCCGGTCATGGAGGAATTGCACCGTTCCCTCGGCGCAGGTGGTCATCTGGAGATTGCCCGCCGCATCGTAGGTGTTCGAAGATTGCACGGCATTGGTATAGGCGATGGTCAGCAGCCGATCGTCGGCATCATAGGTGAAGCGTACCTTGGGCGTGCGGTTGGTCAGCCGTCCGCGGAGGTCGCGCTCAATCGTGGTGGGGGGTGCATCGCTGTCCCAGATGCGATTGTTGGCATCGTAATAAAAGGTCGCCTTGGCGATGCCTGCCGGAGCGGGGGATAAAGCGGAAAACGCCTGGCCCGACAGGTGAATGACTCGCGGATTACCCAACTTGTCGCGATAAATCCCGGTGACATCGCCCAGCTCGTTGGAGATGGTCTCCAGATGGCCTTGGGCGTCATAGCCGAACGTGCGAACGTGCCCTAGCGCGTTGCTCTGTGCGATCAAGCGGTCGTTCACGTCGTAGGCGAACCGGGTGGTGTGGCCCATCGGGTCGGTGCTGGACAGGACGCGCTGCACGCTGTCGCGCTGCACCGTTGTACGCGCCCCGGCCTCATCTACGGTGCCGGTCTGGGTGCAACAGTCAAATTCGTACTGTCGCGCAGTGCCATCGGGATGGGTGACCCGGGTCAGGCGCCGGTTGGCATCGTATTCGAAACGGGTGACGAACCCGCGGGCATTGGTCACGGCGACCAGATCCATGCCGGTGTCGTCGTAGCCAAAGCGCGTGGTGTAGCCTTCGCCGTCGGTGATCGATTGCACGTTGCCGAATGCATCGTACGTGTAGGCGGTGGTGTGCCCGGCTGGATTCCGGCGCGAAATCAATTGCCCGGCCGCATCGTAGGCCATCGTCACCGTCCGCCCTGAAGGCCATACCTGCTGGGTGACGCTCCCGGCGGCATCGCGGAAATAACGCGTCGCGTGCCCCAGTTCGTTGGTAAACACGATCACCCGGTCCTGGGCGTCGTAGGTGAAGCGTTGGGTGCCCCCGCCATAGTCTGCATGCTCGATCAGGTTGTTGCGATCGTCGTAGGTCATCCGGTTGGTGCGATTCAGCGGGTTTATTTCAGAGTTCAGCATGCCGTTGGTGTAGCCGAGGCGGTAGAAGCCTCCATTGCGCTGCTGATGACTGGTCGGAAAACCGCCGATGCTGGAGGTGCGGGAGAACCTTCCGTCAGGATCCTGCTGCGCCAAATACCGGTCGTTGATATCGGCGATACCGGCGACCACGGAGTAGTGGGTTGTGCGGTTTTGCGGATCGATCACGTACTGAATACTCTTCCAGTAAAAGCTGTCCCACGTAAACCTCCACGTGCGCCCCTCGGTCGACATGTTGGTGACAAAGCCCTCGGGATCGTAAGCAAACAGGGTCGTGTTGCCGGCGAGGTCGCGGCTGCTGGTCAACTGCCGATTGGCATCATACGTAAACGTGGCCTCGCCGCGCCCCGGGATCGCCATGGTGGTGCAGAGACCCTGCGCGTCGTAGGTGAACCGCGTGGACCGGCCGACGGCATCCACGAGGTTGGTCAACTTCCCCTGGGCATTCCGTTGCAGCAGGATCGCCTGCCCGTAGTTGTCGGCGACCGAGATCAGCGGCGCGTTGGTGCGGAATAGATTCGTCGCGGAATAGAGCCAGGTCAAACCGCTGGATTTTTCGTAGCGCCGGTATTCGTGCCGGCCGTTCACGTTGTTGGACTGGTAGGTCAAGCGGTCCGAGCTGCCGGGGGCGGGCGAAAATAGGCCATCCCATGTGGTAGGATAACCATCAAGCATGATACTGGCCATGCCGGATCCGTTGGTGACGTTCACGATGGTGTAGCCGCCGGAAACGGTCGCCAAATTGGTGCCGATCACGGTCATGGCCAGCGGAAAAATCAGCACTTGGCCATCGCCCAGCGTGATCGCGGTACTGGCCGGCGAATCTTGCAAGCTCCCCTCGTAGGCAAAACGCCAGCCCCGGCCAAACATTCCGACCCAGTCCGGATCCGCATTCCAGGTTCGGGTCAAGTTCACCGGAGGCCCCAGGCCGCTATACGAAAAATCCGTGTCTTGAATCACCAGATTCAGGGTGGTGGGATTCACCTGAAAGACCGGCAGGCCCATCGGTTGGCATCCGCCGCATCCGCCCGGCTTCTTAAAACGGAACCCGCTAAACTTCGGCAGGCCTTGCAGCCATTTGTAGAAGCCGATCTGGAAGGCTTCTTCCGGAACCACGTCGATGACCAAGTCGCGAAACTCCCCAATGTTCAACGTCTTCGCGTCCCATGCGACAAAACGGATCTTAATGCCCGGCCACTGTTGGTTGGGAGCGAAGGGATCGCGGTGGGACTGGTGCATTGTCGGCGGGGAATTGGTGGTCTCCAAGAGATTGAGTTTGAGTTCGGAGCGCCAAACGGTAGGACCATACGGAATGTCAATATAGAGATTCCGTCTCCACATCCAGTAGTCGGGCAGGGTAAGGAACGGTTCGACCGTAGCGGTCACGCTCGCCTCAACGCTTTCCATCGAGCGCAGAGGAGCCGAAAAGATGACCCGGTGGTACATATAGGAATTGGTCACCACCTGGACCAGTTTAATCTGACTATCCGGAATGCCGGTCACCTGCCATTCCACGCGCAGGCTCGCCCCGGTCGTGACGATGGCGCCGTGGGCGGTACGGGTGCCCCCGACCCACAGCAACGCCAGCAAAGCCAACCAACGGAAGACCGCCCCGGGAAGGCTCGGTTTCATCGGGGCCATGCAACCTCTTGTCGTCATGCAGGAGAACCTCTTTTCAGCTCGTGGGCGATTGTGAACCGCGCTCCGCGCGACGGCAAGCGCAAACGCCAAGGTCGAATGCCACCCGAATCCTTAGCGAAGGGCGAAACTACCCGCATCGACTCCCGCCCTGAAG
>CAYNSH010000058.1:0-20902 GCA_964399775.1 uncultured Verrucomicrobiota bacterium | reverse complement strand
GAGCAGGTCGTAGCCCGTGGCGCCGGCCTGGAGCTTGGCGTACATGGCCTCGTTGGAGTCGTAGGTGTCAATGACGACCCGGCAGTTGTTTTCGCGCTGGAAGCGGCGGATCAGCTCCGGCTTGACGTAGTCGGACCAGGTATAGATGTGCAAGACGGGCTTGCGGGGGCCGCAGCCGAGGGTCGCGGCCGCCAGCAGGAGGGCGGTACCGATGGTTTTCAGGATGTTGCGGTTCATGGTTGGTCTCCGGGTTGGTTTTTCACAGCGGTTCAGGTGGCCGGGCGGCCCTTGTTGGCCAGGTGCTGGCTGGCGGCCACGCTGACGAACGTGACCAGCAGCAACAGCGTCGACAGCGCATTGATCAACGGCGGCGAGCCGTGCTTGATCATGCTGTAGATTTTGATGGGCAGGGTGGTCGAGCCCGGCCCGGCCACGAAAAAGGAAATGACAAAGTCGTCGATGGAGAGCGTGAAGGCCAGCAGGCCGCCGGCCAGAATGCCGGGGGCCAGCATGGGCACGAGGACCTTCCACAGGGTGGTCCACCAGCCGGCACCGAGATCCTGGGCGGCTTCGACAATCGAAAAATCAAAGTCCTGCAGCCGGGCCAGGACCGTCATGGCCACATAGGAAATGCAGAAGGTGACGTGCGCGATGAAAATCGTGAGCATGCCGAGTTGCACGTTGATCGCCACGAAGAAGAGCAGCATGCTGAGGCCCATCAGGATCTCCGGCAGCACCAGGGGGGTGTAGATCACGCTATAGTGGACCTTCTGCAGGCGGCTGCCGGCGAAGCGGTGCAGCGCGAACGCCGCCGAGGTGCCCAGGATCATCGAGGCCAGCGTGGCGCTTCCGGCGATGATCAGCGTATTGCTCAGCGCGTGCCAGATGGTCGGCTCGTCCAGAAGCTGGATGTACCAGCGCAGGGAGGTGGACTCCCAATGCCCGCCGAACCGCGAGGAGTTGAAGGAATTGATCACCAGGATCACGATGGGCAGGTAGAAAAAGACCAGCACGGCGACGGTCACCACCAAGGGCAGGCGGCTGGCCTTCATGCGCTCACACCCCCTCCTCGCGCAGGGCGGCGCGGGGATCTTCCCGGCGGCGCATGCTGGTGATGGCCATCATCGGAATCAGTACCGCCAGCGTCAGGAAGGCCGACAGCCCGGCGGCATGCGGCAGGTTGCGATCGACAAACGTGCGCTGGGCGATCTTGTTGCCGATCATTTCGCTGGTGGGGCCACCGACAATGTCGGGGATGACATAGGACCCCAGCGACGGAATGAACACCATGAGAAACGCGGTGAGCAGGCCCACGCGGATGCCCGGCAGGAAAATCGAGCGGAAGGCGCGGAACGAGGAGGCGCCGAGATCCTTGGCGGCCTCGATCAGGCGAAAGTCGAATTTTTCGGCGGCGGCATAGAGCGGCAAGATCGCAAAGGGCAGCTCGGTATAGACCATGACCAGCAGCACCGCGTTTTCGTTGTAGAGCAGGACCGCATCGGGGGAAACCAGCCCCAGGAAGACCAGCAGGGCCTTCACCATGCCCTCCGGATGGAGCAGGACCTTCCAGGCGAAAATGCGCACCAGCGAGCTGGTCCAGAACGGCAACACGACCAGCAGCAGCAGCCAGCGCCGCCGGGCCTGGCTCACGCGCGCCATGTAATAGGCCATCGGGGTGGCCAGCAGGATGCAGATTCCCGTGGCCAGCATGCTCAGCCGGATCGTCCGCGCAATGATGGCCGGATAGTTCGGGTTGCCCAGCGTGCGGAGGGTTTCGAGCGTCCAGCCCTCGCCGATGCCGCCGAAGTGCGTGGCCGGCTTGAAGGTGATGGCGAACACCAGGACGGTGGGGATCAGGAACAAGGCCGCCAGCCAGACAAACGATGGCAGCGTCACCAGCCATTCCGAAAGCCTGCCGCGCGTACCCGCCTTCATGACGCTGGATTTCCGGAAGCGTCTTCGGAGGTCTCGCCGACCTCTTCCGGGGGCTGCTGGAGGAGGACTTCGTCCTGTTCGCTGTATTTCTCGAGCATGAAGCCGTCATCGGCGTGCCAGCTCAGCCAGACCTGTTCATTCCAGCGGATCGGTTTTTCGTCGAGCAGGAAGCGGCTGTGCTGGCGCACCACCGAAATGCGGTAGTCCGACACGCGCACCCAATACTTCGTCTGGGATCCGAGGTAAATGACATCCTCCACCACGCCCTCGATGATGTTGAGGTGCGGCACCGCTTCCGGACGCTCGCGCGAGATCCGGAATTTTTCCGGGCGGATGCTCAGGAAGACATGCTCGCCCTGCTTGATTTGCTTGTCGTTGAAGCATTCGAGGTCGGGAAAGTCTTCGATCCGCAGCCGGCTGTAGTCCTTGTCGACGGCCAGGGCCAGGAGGCCGTCGAGGGTTTCGGCCTGCTCGATCGGTTCGGCGACGATGCCGTCGAAAAAGTTCGTATCGCCGATGAACGCGGCCACGAAGCTGGACCGGGGGGCCTCGTAGATTTCCGCCGGGGTGCCGAGCTGTTCGATTTTGCCGAGTTGCATGACCGCGATGCGGTCGGAGAGGCTCATGGCTTCGCCCTGGTCGTGGGTGACATACAGGAAGGTGATGCCGACCTCGTCGTGGATCAAGTCCAGCTCGATCAGCATGCGCTGGCGCAGCTTCAGGTCCAGGGCCGCCAGCGGTTCGTCCAGAAGCAGCACCTGCGGCTTGTTCACCAGGGCGCGGGCGATCGCCACCCGCTGTTTCTGGCCGCCGGAAATCTGATCGGGTTTCTTCCAGGCCTGGTCCTCCATCTGGATCAGGGCCAGCATGGCTTCGACCTCGGACTTGATCTCCTTCTTGGAACGCTTGGCGACCTTGAGACCAAAGGCGATGTTGTCCCAGACCGAGAGGTGGGGAAACAGCGCATAGCTCTGAAAGATGGTGTTGACCTTGCGCTCGTAGGGCGGCAGATCGGTCACATCCTGCCCGCCCAGCAGCACGCGCCCGGTATCGGGCTGCTCAAAGCCGGCCAGAATCCGCAGCAGGGTCGTCTTGCCGCAGCCGCTGGGCCCCAGCAGCGAGAAGAACTCGCCCTGGCGAATCGACAACGACACATGATCGACGGCCTTGACTGCGCCGTAGCGCTTCGACACATCCTCAAATTGGAGAAACTCGCTCACGGACCTCCGCACCTCAAGGTGATGACAACGTGGGGGGCATTATGGGAAACCCGCCCGGTTCCCGCAAAACATTTTCGCGGGCCCGTCGGTGGGATCCGCGAGGGAAACGCCACGGCCGGCCGATGCGACCACCGTCCGGCGGGGCGCCCGCCCGAAGGGGCGCCGGCCAACGGCGGCGGGGCGCCCCATCGATGCCGGCGGGCCGGCTATTCGTGATCCTCGTAGAGAACGTCCCCGGTCTGGCCGTTGAGGATCCGGAAGTCTTCGACATGCAGATTGGAGTCGCTGACGAACGTGAGCTGGGTTCCGCAGCGCTTTTCGAGATCGATCAATACCTGCTCGTCCTCCCGCCGCAGCCGTTCCATGATCATGGGATTGACCGAAATCCGCAGCGGGACCTGGCCCTTGGTCGCGCGGCGTTTCATGACCTCCAGGATCCGGCGCTGGATCCGCACGCTCATGCTGAGGTTGGAGAGCACCTTGCCGCGTCCGTGGCAATAGGGACAGTCGGCGAAGTTGGCCGCCCGCAGACTTTCTTCCATGCGCTGGCGGGTCATTTCGACCAGTCCCAGCGCCGAAACCGGCAGCACGTTGGTGCGGGCTTTGTCCGACTGCAACGCTTCGCGCAGCGCCCGGTAGACCGCATTCTTGTTCTTGCGCGACTTCATATCGATGAAGTCGATCACCACCAGCCCGCCGATGTTGCGCAGCCGGAGCTGCCGGGATACCTCGGCCGCCGCCTCGATGTTGACCTGCAGGATGCTTTCCTCCTGGGTCTTGGCGCCCTTGTGTCGGCCGGTATTGACGTCGATCGCCACCATGGCCTCGGTCTCGTCGAAGACCAGGTAGCCGCCGGATTTCAGCCAGACCTTGCGGCGGAAGGCGTTCTCCAACTGGCGTTCGACATCGAACTGCTCAAACACGGGCGCGGCGCCGTCGTAGAGCTTGACGCGGCTCTTGACCCGCCGGGAGATGCGCCCGGTCATCTCGCGGATGCGGTCGAACGTCTCGCGCGAATCAATCACAATGCGGCCGACCTCTTCGGTGAGCGAGTCGCGCACCACGCGCTCGACCAGGTCCGGCTCGTGATACAGGCAGCAGGGGGCGGGCGTATTCTTGATGCCGTCCTCGATCTTCTGCCAGATGTCGAGCAGTCCGCGCAGGTCGCGCGCAAAGCTGGTGGCGCGCACGCCCTCGGCGGAGGTGCGGATGATCAGGCCGATGCCCGAGGGAATCGGCAGGCGCCCGAGCGCCTTTTTCAGGCGGGTGCGTTCCTTGTCGTCTTCGATCTTGCGCGAGACGCCCTTGAGCTTGCTGCCGGGCATCATGACCAGATAGCGCCCGGGGATGCTCAGGTTGGCGGTCACCCGCGGCCCCTTGGTCCCGATGGGCCCCTTGGTCACCTGGACGATGATTTCGCTGCCCGGCGGAAACATCTTGGCCATCTCGCCGGGCTGGCTCTTTTTGCGGCGCGGCCGGTTCGCCGCCACGCCCTCCTCGACCTCCAGGCGCGCCGCATCCTCCGGAATCATGTCCCAATAGTGGATGAACGCGTTTTTCTTCATCCCGATGTCCACGAAGGCCGCTTGCAGGCCGTCCTCCATGTTCTGGATCCGACCCTTGTAGATGCTGCCAACGATCCGTTCTTCCGTGGGGCGCTCCACGAAGAACTCCTCCAGGTGGCCTTCGGCCATGACCGCCACGCGCGTTTCCAGACTCTCGGCGTTGACGATGATCTCATGCTTGGATGACTTGCCTATTCCCATTTTCTTTAACCAGTCCCACATATTACACCTCGCGCCTTGTGCGGCGCACATGTACGCTTTGAACCAGCCCGAATCCCGCCAGGGTACTCACCATGAATGACCCGCCGCTGCTGACCAGCGGAAGCGGAAGCCCCGTGATCGGCAGCAGGCCGATGGTCATGCCGATGTTGATGAACACATGGCAGAAAAACAAGCTGGCAATGCCCGTTGCAAGCAGGCTGCCCGCCGGGTCTTTCGCCGTCCAGGCCGTGCGAATGTAGCACGTCAGCAGAACCGCGAAGGCCAGCAGCAGCAGGCTTGCGCCAATAAACCCCGTCTCCTCGGCGATGACCGGGAAGATGAAGTCGCTGGGAGAAACCGTACGAGGCAAAAAGCCCAGCACGTTTTGCGTCCCGTTCAAAAATCCTTTACCGGACAAGCCGCCCGAGCCGACGGCGATGGCCGACTGCAGGGCATTCCAGCCCGAGTCCAGCGGATCCCGGGAGGGATCCAGAAACGTCAAGATCCGCTCGCGCTGGTAGCCGGAGAGGATCCACCAGCCCAGGGGCGAGAGCAGGGCGCTGAACGCCGCGATGCCGATCAGGTGGCGCATGGCCGCGCCGGCGGCAAACAGCATGAACACCACCGTGGGCGGCAGGATCATCGCGGTGCCCAAATCGGGCTGCTGCAAGATCAGCAGGAAGGGAAGGATGGTCAGCGCCAGCGCCGCCAGGACGGTCGAAAAATCGGTGGGGCGCACGGCGGGGCTGCCGAGCAGACGCGCCAGCAGCAGGACCAGCGTCACCTTGGCGAACTCCGAAGGCTGCACCAGCACGCCCATCACGCGGATCCAGCGGGAAGCGCCGTAGACCCGCGTGCCGAAGAACAGCACCAGCACCAGCAGCGCCAGACCGGCCAGGTAGAGCCATCCGGCCTGGCGCAGCCAGACCTGATAGTCCACCCGCACCAGCGCCAGCGCCACAACCACCCCGATGGCCACCCACCAGACCTGCCGGTCAAACCAGGCGCCGACAATGCCGGTCTCGGCTCCGCGCCAGGACGCGCTATAGACAAAGGCCAATCCGGCCGCCAGGAGCAGTCCCGCCACCAGCACCGCCAGGCCATCCTGGTCCAGCCAAAGGCGCCACCATGCCCGCACCCGCTTCACGCGCCCCCCCCCGGCCGTGGCGTGCTTTCCGGCATCGCCATCGCATCCACCTCGCGGAAGACCTGAACCAGCAGGTCCTTGACCAGCGGGGCGGCGGTGGTTCCGCCGCTGACGCCGTCCTCCACCAGAACCACGACGGCATAGCGCGGTTCTTCGAAGGGAGCGAAGGCGATCGTCCAGGTCATCTTCAAGCCGGCCCCCTTGGGGCCATATTCGGCCGTGCCGGTTTTGGCCGCCACGGAGACCCCGGGCACCGCCGCGCGCCGTCCGGTTCCCCCCTGCTGCTCCACCGCCTGGCGCATGCCCTCGCGAACCAGTTCGATATGGCGGGGCTGCCAGGGCGGCGTGGTGGAGGCCCGTGCCGGCGCGATGGGCTGCACGCCGCCATCGCCGCGCACGATCTCCCGAAGCAGCCGCGGCTGCCAGAGCGTGCCGCCATTGGCCAGGGCGGCGGTATACATCGCCAGTTGGATGGGCGTCACCAGCAAGGCCCCCTGCCCGATCGACAGATTGCAGGTGTCGCCATCGCGCCAGCTATCCCGACGGGCCCGGCGCTTCCAGGCGTGGTCCGGCACAAGCCCCGGCCGCTCGAAATCCAGGCTGATCTCCGTGCGGCGGCCGAATCCGCAGGCCCGCGCCATTTCCTGCACGGCCTCCGCGCCGCTGGCCAGGGCGGCATGGTACATGTAGACGTTGCAGGAGTAGCGCATCGATCCCACTGGATCCGTGCTGCCATGCCCCCAATGCTGCCAGCACCGGAACCGGGCCGACCCCAGGTCGAAGAAGCCCGGGCAGGTATAGCGTGTCTGCGGCGTGACTTTTCCACTCTCCAGCGCCGCCAGCAAAGTGATCGGCTTGAACACGCTGCCGGGCGCATACTCTCCGGCCGTGGCGCGGTTGTAGAGCGGCCGGCGCTCGTCCCGCAGCAAGCCATTCCACAACTCGGACGGAATGGCCGGCACAAAGTCATTGGGATCGAAGCCCGGCGCGCTGGCCAGCGCCAGCACATCGCCGTTGCGCGGATCCACCACCACGACCGCTCCGCGCTCCCCCGCCAGCACGGATTCCGCCGCGCGCTGGATGCGCACATCCGTCGCCAACACCACATCGCTGCCGCGTCCCGGCTCTCGCCGGGAGACCTCGTCAAACTTGAACCCGGACACATCCACCTGGATTTCCAGCTTGCCGCCGGAATCCGCCCGCAACACCCCGTCCAGGCGGCGTTCCACGCCCGAACGCCCGGTGAACTCCGGCAAGTAGTAGTGAAAGCGCTCCGGACTGTCGGCGCTGTCCGCGAGCTGGTCGATGTCCGCCCGGCCGACATATCCGAGCAGATGGCACCCCAGGGTGCCCTGCGGATAATGCCGCACGGGATCGAACGACAACGCCGCGCCGGGATAGAGAAAGGCGTGTTCCATGAAACGGGCCACGGCGACCTCGTCCAGGTCCCTCCACGCCACCAGCGGCAGCGGCGTGCGGCGGCCCAAGTGCACGCGCACATCCCGCGGCTGCAATTCCAAGGGCCGATCGATCGTTTCCGCAATCCGGTAGAGCATGTCCATGACATGGTCGACCGTACGCGTCAAGCCGCCCGAACGGCGCAGCTCTTCCAGATACAACGAGATTCCGTAGCCCGGGCGATTGTCCGCCAGGCGTTCGCCGTTACGATCCAGAATCCGCCCGCGCATTCCCGGCAACCGCACGCTGCGCAGGCTCTGGCGCACGAGCCGCCGCTGGTATTCCATCCCCTGGGCCACCTGCAGATTCCAGAGCCGATAGGTCAGCACGCCGAACAACACGGCCATGCCCAGCCAGATGAACAGCAGGCGGCCGATATGGATTTCGGGTTTGAAGCGATCCCGGCCCATCAGGTTTCCTCCCGAATGCCCAGCCGGCGCTCCAGGCCGCGCATCAGGCCGAACAGCACCGGCACCAGGATCGCGCCCAGAAAGGCCGAGCCCGCCATCCGCCAGGCCATGTCCGAAGCGGACAGCGCCACCAAGTCCTTCAGGCGCAGCAACCCGGCCATGACGCCGGTGGACGTGGCCGCGCACAGCGCGCCCAGCCAACTGGCCGTGCGGGCGCGGTACACAAAGAAATCCGCCTGCAGCAGCACGGCCAGTCCGCCGGCGACCAGGAACGCGCAGGTGGAAAAGCCCAGGGGCGCCAGGCTGAGCGAGTCTTCCAGAATGCCGCCCAGCAGGGCGGTCGCCACGAAATAGCGGCGCTTCTTGGTGGCGGCGGCGTACACCACCACGCCCAGCAGGAACGGAAAGGCGGGCTGGCCCATGTGCCGCCAGGCCGGCACCAGCACCTGGAGCGTACCGCCCGTCAACAACCAGAACAGCAGCGTCAGCAGCGTCATGGCGCCTCTCCGAAATATCCGCTGGGATCGCCCTCGGTCAGCTCCTCCAGCCGCCCGGCCGCCGCCGCCGCCAGGTCGCCTTCGGTCGCGGCCACAAAGGCATATTCCAGGGCGCCGAGCCCCGCAAATACATCGACCCACGCGGTCTGGTACATTCCGGTTGGATCCATTTCCACGCGCTGGACCCGTCCCACGGGCAGGCCTTTCGGGAACAAGCCGCCCAGTCCGGATGTCACCACCAGGTCGCCCACCTGCACATCCGCCGTGTGCGACAGGTAATCCATGCGGCAGGCGGGCTGTTCGCCCGGCTTGGCGCCGAGGCCCTCCACCACGCCGAAGACACCGGGGCGGTTCTCCACCCGCACCGAGACCTTGCAAGAGGGATCCGACAGCAGCAGCACATCCGCCGTGCGCGCGGAAACCGAAACCGTGCGCCCGACCAGGCCCTCCGGGGTAATCACCGCCCGCCCTTCGGCCACGCCGTCCGTCGCCCCCTTGTCCAATCGAACCGTTTGCCACCAGCCCGTACTGTCGCGCCCGATCACTTCGCAGGGAATCAACTGGTTCGGCGACTGGCGCACGAATCCCAGCAAGTCCCGAAGCATCTGGTTGTCGCGCTCCAGCTCGCTGGCCACGCGCATCTCGCCGCGCAGATAGACGAGTTCTTCGGAGAGTGCCCGGTTTTCCATTGCCAGATCCCCAATGCCGCGGACATAGCGCAGGATTTCGCGCGCCTCGCGCACCCCCCCACGCAGCGCGGCCTGCAAGGGACTGACCCCGTCGCGGACCGCCCCCTTCACGCGGGAAGAGGTTTCATCCGGCAAGTTCAGCGTCACCAGCACGACCAATCCGATCGCGCACAGCGCTATCCATCTGCGATCCTTCATCTTCCTTCCGGCATTCACCTATACGACACAACCGCCGGAATGGGGAAAGAGACCGGAGACCGGATGGGGCGGGTGGCCGCGGCCTCAAGAGGCCGACGACACCTTGCGCAGGAAATTCAGTTCGTGCAGGACGACGCCCGTACCCTCGGCCACCGCGCTCAGCGGATCCTCGGCCACGTGCACCGGCAAGCCGGTCTGTTCCGCGATCAGTTTGTCCAGACCCCGCAACTGCGAGGTTCCGCCCGCCAGCACAATGCCCCGGTCCACCAGGTCCGAAGACAACTCGGGGGGGCAGCGCTCCAGCGTGATGCGGATCGCCTCGATGATCGCCGAAACCGGCTCTTGCAGAGCCTCGCGGATTTCCTCGGAGGTGATCGTGAGCGTCTTCGGCAGGCCCGCGACCAGGTCGCGCCCCTTCACCTCCATGCTCATCTCCTCGCCGAGGGGATAGCCGGAGCCGATCGTAATCTTGATCTCCTCCGCCGTCCGTTCGCCGATCATCAAATTATAGACCCGCTTCAGGTACTGAACAATTGCCTCATCCATCTCATCGCCGCCGACACGCACACTGCGGCTCAACACGATTCCGGCCAGGGAGATGATCGCCACCTCGGTGGTGCCGCCCCCCATGTCCACAATCATGTTGCCCGCCGGCTCCTGGACCGGGAGGCCCACGCCGATTGCCGCCGCCATTGGCTCCTCGATCAAGTACACCTCCCGCGCACCCGCATGGGTGGCGGAGTCCTTGACCGCTCTCTTCTCCACTTCCGTGATTCCACTGGGGACCGAAATGATGATCCGCGGCCGCACCACCCACTTGCGGTTGTGCGCCTTGCGAATAAAATACCGCAGCATCGCCTCGGTCACTTCAAAGTCTGCAATCACGCCGGCTTTCATCGGACGAATGGCGACAATGTTTCCAGGCGTGCGGCCCAGCATCCGCTTGGCCTCCTCGCCCACGGCCAATACGCGGCTCGTTCCTTGCTGAATCGCCACCACGGACGGCTCCCGGAGCACGATCCCGCGATCCTTGACATACACCAAGGTGTTGGCCGTGCCCAAATCGATGCCGATATCGTTCGAAAAATAGCCTAAAAGCCAGCTAAACATCTGGACTTGATCCTATTAAGTTGCTTCCTGCGCCTAAACGCATTTCAAACCCCCGCATATTGCCTAGCGCGCTTGGCGACCGTCAAGCCCCAAAACAGTCGACCCCATGGTCGACCCATGGTGGGGAAGGGCATGGCGTGGCGTGTCCCGCCCCCATGCCCTCCGCGCTACTCGTTGGCCATGACCCCGCTGAGATATTCGACCACGGGCTTGTGCTTTCGCTGCCGGGCCACATCCAGGGCATTGCGCCGCCGCGACGTCGTGGCCTGCAGGTCGGCGCCCTGTTCGACCAGGTACTTCACCACCCCCAGTTGCCCGCGCTCGGCGGCCAGGATCAGGGGCGTATAGCTGTCATCCCCGCGGGCATCCACGGCTATGCCCTGCTCCACGAGATACCGTACAATGTCCACATGGCCCTGTTCCACGGCGAAAAAGAGCGGGGTGTAGTTGACGGCCCCCCGCTCCTGCAGGTTCGCGCCCTGTTCCACCAGGTAGCGCACCACGTCCAGATGCCCGCGTTCCACGGCGAAAAGCAGCGGCGTATAGTTGGCCGGCCCCTTGGCCTGGACATTGGCGCCGTGCTCCACCAGGCATCGCACCACATCCAGGTGTCCCCGTTCGGCGGCGAAGAACAGTGCCGAATAGCCCTCCAACTGAACCAGGTTCACCCCCGCTCCCCGCTCAAGCAAATGGCGCACCACCGCCAGGTGACCGTTATCCGCCGCCACCATCAGGGCCGTCTCGCCGCCGACAAAAGACGAATTGATGAACGACCCGCGGCGCAAATGAAGCTGCACATCCGCCAAATCCCCCGCCCGGGCGGCCTCGTACAGCGTGGCATGCACCGGTTCATCCAATCCGGCCCGGCCGCAGCCGCCCCCGCAGGCCGCCACCCACGCCAGCACCAGCCACCGGAGAACTGTCCTCCCTGTGTTCATCCCAGGTTGACTGTAGCAGCTTTCCATTCCGGCGCAACACGAACCCCCGCGACCCCCGCGCGACTCCACGCTTGCGCCGGCCCGCCATAGCTTCTATTCTCCCCACCGTGATGTCGCCCGCGGAAACCGCCCATCCATCCACAACCCAGCCGGAACCATCCGATTCGCTCGGGCCGGTCCCGCCGCGCCGCAATGCCAAGACCACGCGCAAGACCACCATTCCGCCCCAGCCATCCATCAAGCGCCATACCGTGAGGCTGATTGCGGCCACCGCCATCGGCGTGGGCGTCATGTTCCTGCTGCTGATGCTGGCCGTGAAATATGCCGAGCGCGATTGGAGCCGCAAGCAGCAGCAGGCGCGGGGCACGCCGCGCCGTTCGCCGGCCAAGGAGTCGCCGGCCCCCGCCCCCACTCCTCGGCCCGAAGGCTGGAACTATACCCCGCCCCCCGGCGCCACCGGCCGGCAGTTGCGCCGCCTGGATTCCGACCGCTACATTTCCAGTTCCTGGTTGATCCTCGCCCGGGCACTGTCCGACCGCGATCAGCCCGCGCTGGTGCTGGCGGCCCTGCGGATGGCCATGGCCCATGGCGGAGAATCCGCCGCCGTGAGAAACGATTTCGGCGTCTTCGAGCTTCAGCAGCGTCGCATGCGCCAGGCCCAGGTCCACTTTCGCGCCGCGCAGCAGATCGAGCCCGGCTTTCCGCCGGCCCTGTTCAACCTGGCGCTGGGCGCCATGGCCGAACGCAATCCCGTCCGTGCCTCGCAACTGCTGTCCCACTACCTGGCCCGCCGCCCCGACGATGCCGCTGCCTATCGTCTTCAGGCCGCGCTCCTGACCCAACTCGATCGCCCCAAAGAGGCCCTCCTCATGCTGGAAAAATTCCTGCGCAACCAGCCCGCGGACCAGCCGCTGTTTCTCGAAGCCGCCACCCTGGCCGCCCGGCTGGGTCGGCAGGGCAACGCCATTCGGTATCTGGAAACTGCACTGAATGGCAATCCCCTCCAGAACGTGGTTCGCGCCTACCAGTCGTCCGCCTTTCGCGATATCCGCCTTTCCAGCGATGGCGCCGCGCTGTCCGCGCGCCTGGCCAGCCGCGCACGGGTCACCTACGGGGCCCCCGTCCCCGCCGAGGAAATCCAGCCCCTTCGCGCCACTCCTCATCCCGAAGCCATCTTCCGGTAATGGCTCCATTGCGCCGCGCGAATCGATCAGCCAGGATCGCCGCCCAAAATCGCACGGGTCCGCCGGGACCGCCGCGCTCCTCTTGCGCATGAAGCCGGCCGCCCGCCCAGCCCCCACGGCCCCCGCCAACGCCTCGGAGCGAATGAGCAAAACCCTCGGCCTCTGGGCCGTCTTCTCGATCGCCACGGGGGCCATGATCAGCTCGGGCCTGTTTGTTCTGCCGGGCATTGCCTTTCAGTACAGCGGTCCCTCCATGATCCTGGCCTATGCCGTCGCGGGCATCCTCAACGTCCCGACCATGCTCGCCCAGGCCGAACTGGTCACCGCCATGCCCAAGACCGCCGGCAGCTACTTCGTTGTCGAGCGAAGCCTCGGCGCCTATATCGGCACCGTGGCCGGCCTGATCAACTGGTGCGCGATCGGCCTCAAGGCCGCCTTCGCCTTGATTGGCATCGGGACCATCGCCGAAATGCTTATCCCCGGCGCGGGCCCCGCCACGCTGAAGACCACGGCCATCGGGGGGGCCCTCTTCTTCACCGCGATCAATCTCTTCAGCGTCAAGGAAACCGGCCGCCTGCAAGGGGTCATGGTGCTGGGCTTGATCGGCATTCTGGCGTTGTACATTGGTGCGTCCGTCCCCGCGCTGCGCGCCGAAGCCTACCGGCCCTTTTTCACGGGCGGCCTGAAAGAGTTCATCATGGTGACGGGCATGGTCTTTGTCTCCTATGGCGGCCTGACCAAAGTCGTGGACGTGGCGGAAGAGGTCAAGCAGCCCCAGCGAAACCTGCCACTGGGCATGTTTCTGTCCTATGGCGTCGTGAACGTGCTGTATGTCGCCGTGGCGTTTGTCACCGTCGGCCTCCTGCCCGGCAGCCAACTGGCCGGTTCGCTGCATCCGGTCCAGGATGGTGCGCTTCTGTCCATGGGCACGACCGGCGCCCTGCTGATCGGCCTTGGCGCCTTTCTGGCGTATGCCACCACCGGGAATGCCGGCATACTTTCCGCCTCCCGGTCGCCGCTGGCCATGAGCCATGACGGACTGCTGCCGGTCTTCCTCGCCCGCACGCACTACAAGTTCAAGACCCCCCACACCGCCATCCTGCTGACCGGCGGCATCATCATCCTGACCATCGCGTTTCTCTCCGTGGAAAACCTGGTCAAGACCGCGTCGACCATGCTGATTCTGTCGCTGGCGTTCATCAATGTCTCCCTGATCGTGATGCGTCACAGCCGAATCGAAGGCTACCGCCCCACCTTCCGCATGCCGCTGGTCCCGTGGTTGCCGCTGGGAACCCTCCTCCTCTACGGCTTCATCATCGCCTCCATGGGCATGGTCGCCCTGGTGACCACCTTCGGGTTCATCGCCGCGGCCAGCATCTGGTATATCCTGTATGTCCAGCATCACATCGATCGCGAGTCGGCCGCGGCGTTCCTGGTCCGATCCGCCCTTTCCAAAACCATCGAACGCTCGGGGATCGAGGACGAACTGGTCCGAATCAGCCTCGAACGCGACGAAGTCGTCACCGACCGGTTCGACCACGTGGTGCAGGACGCTCCGATTCTGGACATCCAGGAGAGCCTGCCCGCGCGCGAGTTGTTCCATCGCGTTGGTGAATTGCTGGGGCCGGCGCTGAATCTATCCCCGGCCCACATGGAGCAACTGCTGCTCAAGCGGGAGCGCGAAGCCAGTACGGTTGTCCAGACCGGCATCGCCATCCCGCACATCGTGGTCGAGGGCGCCGGCGTGTTTCACCTGGCCCTGGTGCGTTGCCGCGATGGCGCCGTGTTCTCCGATCTCCAGGAACCTGTCCATGTAATGTTTGTGATTGCCGGTTCGCCCGATGAACGCAATTTCCACCTGCGCGCCCTCATGGCCATCGCCCATGTCGCCCAGTCCGCCGACTTCATGGAACGCTGGATGGATGCCCCCAGCGCCGAGCGCCTGCGCGACATCGTCCTGCTCGCCCGCCGCACGCGCAGCTGAATTGCCCCCCCTAAAAGGCCAGCCCGATCGTGGCCATCACCGAATCCAGGGTGAAGTTGAATTCCTTGTCGAAGCGTTCCCGGCGCGCCAGAATCTCGTCGGGATCCGTTGCCGAGGATGATACCAGCCCCGACGCATCGACAAACCGGGCCTGGATCCCGACCGTCCACGCCCCGTAGCGCATGGGCCATTCCACCTGCGCCCGCAGCCGCAACTGGCGGTGCTCGAAATCCAAATCCTTGTCGCGATGGTCCGCGCTGGTGAAGAACGCCGTGCTGCCGCTGTAGTCAAAGAACAGGTAATGCGCCCGGATTTCGCCCATCACGCCGCCCGGCGGCCCGAAGCGCAGTTCGACTCCCGGGCCCCACTGGAACGTGCCGATCCCCACGAACCCGCTCGAGCGGCCGCCCACCACGAAGTCTTCCGGCGGGTTCAAATACTGGACCACCTCCGTCGATTCGCCGACATCGATTTCGTAGTTTCCCCCGAACAGCAGGAATCCGGCTTCCAGCCCCGCGTTCACGGCCACGGCGTCGCCGAACCGAAAGCCGACCGGCACGAATCCCAGCCCCAACTCGCTCAGGTTCCCCAAGACCTCTGCCGAAAACGGCGTGCCCGCCGGGATCTTCAACCGATCGTAGCGCCGCCCCGCATACTGGATCGAACTGGAAAGACCCAGATAGTAATCGCGCTTCGCCGTCGTCGACACCGAGGGATTCAGGAACATCGTGTCGAAGTGCAGGCGGAAAAACCGCCAGGATCCCTCGGCGGAAAGTCCCACCGCGCCAAAAGGGCCCTCCAAATTGAAATCGCTGGTCCCGAGGGTCTGCGCCCGCTGCTGGGCTTCGGTGTCGCCGGTCACCTCATAGACCCGGCGCGTCGTCTCCGAGACCAATCCCTCGAAATTCAGCACCGCCCCCAATTGAAACCGCAACTGTTGCGTACGCCCCGGCTCCAGAATGCCGCCCCATTCCACCGCCTGGCCCCAACCCCCCGCCGGCCACAGAGCCAGCGCCACCCCCACTCCCCACCACCACGACGGGATCCGCTTCATCGGGACCACGTTTCCCGATCGCGCGCCAACTGCGCTTCGGCCACCGACTGCTCGGCCCGGTCACGGGAGAGCAAGCCGACAAATACCCGGTCGATCGGATCAACCACGGGCATTTCCCGGAAGCCATGGGCATTCATCACGGCGAGGGCCTCTTTCAAATTCATGCGCGCAGTTAACACGATTGGCACCGGCTCGGCAACATCGGCGGCAATCAATGTCGGCCAGATGTGTTCCCGGGCCAGCAGCGGACGCAACGTGGACAGCCGCACCAGCCCCGTCAAGCGCCCCCGGACATCCAGGACCGGGCAGCGGTCGTAGAAGTGGGATGAAAAGGCATCCAACAGACTGCGCACCGTCGACGCCTCTTGCACCGTGGCCACATCACGATCCATGGTGTCCGCCACCGACAGGAGATCCGCGATGGCTTCGTCATCGGGCGGGGCGCCGGGTGCCGGAGCCGGCAACGGTTCCAGCTTCAAGATGCGGTTGCCCGCAAACGCGATCACCCATGCTCCGAGCGGCGCCGTCAACAAAATGCTCAGCACGGCCACTGCCAACATGACCTGCCCCGGACCGGCCGGCATGCCCGCCGCCTGCATCGCCATCAGAGGCGCGCCGCCGATCGCCGCTTGCACCGTGGCCTTGGGCAAATACGCCAGGACCACAAACCATCGCTCCGACGGCGTCAGATCGCTGCCCACCAGACAGAGCCAGGTTCCGAGACTGCGCACCATCAAGGCCAAGGCAATCAGCGCGCTGCCCGCCAATCCCGACTGCCAGGCCACCTGGATGTCCACCTGCGCACCGACCAGCGTAAACAGGATGATCTCCGCAAACACCCAGATTTTCGCCAGCTTCCCCGATATCTCGTGGGCCATGTGCTCGCTCTTCGCCAGCACAATCGATCCCATGGCCATCACCGCCAGCAGCGCCGCAAACGGCAGGAATTCCTCGATGCGCGCCTCTACGCCCACCAGGATGATCGAGACGCCCAGGATGCCCAGCAGTCGCTTCGTCGCCCGCGGATTGAACCGCCGGAACACGCGAAACAGCACCCCGCCCAGCCCCAGCCCCACGACAATGCCCGACACAATGGAAATCGGTATGCCGGCGGCCTTCCACATCAGATTCACCTGGCCGCCGGCGTAGAGGCCCAGCAGCGAACTGAACACCACGATGACGAATACATCGTCGATGGAGGCCGCCGCGATGATCATCGTGGGAATCCCCTTGCCGGTTCCTTTGCGGCGGGCGGCGAAATCGAGCATCATCGGGACGACCACGGCTGGCGACACCGCGCCCAGAATCGTCCCTAAAATGGCCGATTCCAGATACGACAGCCCGAGCAGCCAGGGACCCAGCGCCGTCACCGCCAGGACCTCCAGCGTCGCCGGCACAAAGGCCAGCCACAACGCCCGCCACCCCACCCGGCGCAGCGTGTCCTTGTGCAGTTCAAAACCCGCGCGCAGCAGAATCACGATCAGCGCGATCATCCGCAAATCGCTGGAAACGGACAGCAGCCCCGGATCCAGCGTCGCCAGCACGCAGGGGCCCAGCACAACCCCGACGAACATCATGCCCACCAGTCCGGGAACCCTCACCTTGCGGCAAAGGAAATCCACCAGCAAACCCAGCAGGATCAGTTCAGCCAGTCCGAGGGCCATGCCATGCTCATTTCAACAACCGCCACCCTCGTCGCAACCCGGCCCGGGGGCTCAATCCGCTTTCACCGTGAAGGCCAGCCGTTCGGGATGGTCCGGATCGAAATCGGTTTCGACCCGGGCTCCGTCGGGAATCTCGCCGGCCAGGATCCGGCCCGCCAGTTCATCCAGCACCTGGCGCTGGATCACCCGTTTGAGGGGACGCGCACCAAAGACCGGATCATATCCCTCGCCGGCGATCTTCTCCGCCGCCGCCGGCGTGATCTCCAGCCGGATCTCCTTTTCGGCCAGGAATCCGCGAACCCGCGCCAACTGGATGTCCACAATCCGGCGCAACTGCTCCAGCCCCAGCCCCCGGAACAGGATGATCTCATCCACCCGGTTGAGGAATTCCGGCCGGAAGTTCTGCCGCAATGCGGCCAGCACCGCCTTCTCCATGGCGGCATAGGCCGCATCGCCGCGCTTCAGGTCCGGATGCGCCTCGATGGTTTCCTGGATCACCGTCCCGCCGATGTTGCTGGTCATGATCAATACCGTGTTCTTGAAATCCACCGTGCGCCCCTGCCCATCCGTCAGGCGGCCGTCGTCCAGGATCTGCAGCATCACGTTGAACACATCCGGATGCGCCTTTTCAATCTCGTCGAACAACACCACCGAATAGGGCTTGCGGCGGACATGCTCGGTCAGCGCGCCGCCCTCTTCATAGCCCACATAGCCCGGCGGCGCTCCGATCAGCCGGCTCACGGAATGCCTTTCCATGTATTCGCTCATGTCAATGCGCGCCATGGATTGCTCGTCGTCGAACAGGAACTCGGCCAGCGCCCGCGCCAGCTCCGTCTTGCCCACCCCCGTCGGCCCCAGGAAAATAAACGACCCGATCGGGCGGTTCGGATCCTGCAGCCCGGCGCGCGAACGGCGCACCGCCCGCGACACCGCCTCGACCGCCTCGTCCTGTCCGACCACCCGCTCGCGCAACCGGTCTTCCATGTGCAGCAACTTTTCCTTTTCCCCCTCCAGCAGTTTGCTCACGGGGATATGCGTCCAGGCCGCCACCACCTCGGCGATGTTCTCGGCCGTGACCTCTTCCTGCAGCATGCGCTGATCCTTCTGCAAGTCGGCCAGCGCCGCCTGGGCCCGATGGATCTTCTTTTCCGTCGCCGGCAAGCGGGAATACTGAATCTCCGCCGCCTGCTCATATTCCCCACGACGCTGCGCCTGCTCCTGCTCCGTGCGCAGCGCGTCGCGATCCGCAGTGGCCGCGCGAATCGCCCCGATGATCTCTTTTTCCCGCTCCCAGTGGGCCTTAAGCGCCGCGCTCTGTTCGCGCGTCTCCGCCAGGTCTTTTTCCAGCACCTCCAGCCGGGTCTTCGAGGCCGCATCCTTCTCCTTGCGAAGCGCTTCGCGCTCGATCTCCAACTGCATGATCCGCCGCTCCAGCTCGTCGATCTCCACCGGCATGCTGTCGATCTCCATGCGCAGGCGGCTGGCCGCCTCGTCGACCAGGTCAATCGCCTTGTCCGGCAGGAACCGGTCGGAAATGTAGCGATGCGACAGCTTGGCGGCTTCCACCAGCGCCCCGTCCTGGATGCGGACGCCGTGATGGGCCTCGTAGCGCTCCTTCAGCCCCCGCAGGATCGCCACGGTGTCCTCGACCGTGGGCTCATCCACCCGCACCGGCTGGAACCGCCGCGCCAGGGCCGGATCCTTTTCCACGTGCTTGCGGTACTCATCCAGCGTCGTGGCCCCCACGCAACGCAGTTCCCCCCGGGCCAATGCCGGTTTGATCATGTTGGACGCGTCCACCGCCCCCTCGGCCTTGCCCGCGCCCACCAGCGTATGCAGCTCGTCGATGAACAGCACGATCGCCCCCGCGCTGCCCACCACCTCCTGGATGAACGCCTTGAATCGATCTTCGAATTCGCCGCGGTACTTCGCGCCGGCCAGCATGGCCCCGAGGTCCATCGCCACCACCCGCTTGTTCTTCAGCCCCTCGGGAACATCCCCGGCCACGATCCGTCGCGCCAATCCTTCCGCAATCGCCGTCTTGCCCACGCCCGGCTCGCCGATCAGTACCGGATTGTTCTTCGTGCGCCGCGAGAGCACCTGCACCACGCGGCGGATCTCCGCATCGCGGCCAATCACCGGATCCAACTTCCCTTGCCGCGCTTCATCCGTCAGATCCCGGCCATACTTCTTCAGGGCCTCGTACTTGTCCTCCGGCGCTTCATCCGTCACCCGCCGCCCCCCGCGAACCGATTGCATCGCCTGCAACACCGACTCCACGGTGACGCCCAGGCTGGCCGCGGCCTGCGCCGCATCCCCGCCCTTGCGACCCAGCGCCGCCAGGAACAGGTGTTCCGCGCTCACATACTCATCCTTCATCTGCGCCGCCAGGCGCGCCGCCGCCTCCAGCGTCGCTTGCAAATCCCGCGATCCGCCCCGGTGCAGCCCCTCCCCCTTCACCTGGGCCCGCCGCGCCAACTGCCGTTCGAGCACATCGGCCAGCATCGACGCCTTCACGCCGATCTTTTCCAAAATCGAGGGCACGACGCCCCCCTCCTGGCGCACCAGCGCCAGCGTCACGTGCAGGGTATCCACCTCGCCATGCTGCTGCTCTTCCGCCAGCCGCTGGGCCTCCCGCAGCGCTTCCTGGGCCTTCGTTGTCAACCGATCCGTATTCATCGCCACAAACGTCCTTTCCAAATGCCCAGAATAGCCCAACCCAACGCGGTATTCAAATCCCATCCACCGCCTCTCAACCCGTGCCATTTCAAGCCGCAAAACCGCAGTTGCGCCAGTCCGGACGAATTGGCAGACTTCGAGCGGGTTCAAGATGCCGGCCAACGAACCGGTTCGCGGACCCGCTGGAGACAACCGTGACGACCGCATCGCCGCCAAATTCACCTTCCCGCTATCGCTGGTTCCGCCTGTTCCTGGGCCTGCTCTTGATCGGACTGCTGGGTTCGCTGTTCGCCCTGCATATGGTTCGGCGCCAAGACCGCCTCCTCCGGGCCGAACTGATCGAAGACGCCTTCGCCGTGGCCCGCGCCATCCACCTCGATCAACTCCAGGCCCTGGACGGCGACCGGTCCGATAGGCAGAAGCCCCAATACCAGCGCCTGAAACGGCAGCTCATGACCACCGCCCAGATCAATCCCGCCTGGGAATGGATTTACCTGATGGGCCGAAACGCCGATGGACAGATCTATTTCATCATCGACTCGGAAAACGACGAGGATCCCGACCCGTCCCTGCCCGGACAGATCTATGAAGAAGCCACGCCCCTTCTGAATCGAGTCTTTGACGCCTCCCTCGCCGCAACCGAAGGCCCCGAGGCCGACTCGTGGGGGGTGTGGGTTAGCGCCCTCGTTCCCTTGCTGGACCCGACCACCGGCAGCACGATCGCCATTGTCGGAATCGATGTGGAGGCCAGCCTCTGGACATCCCTGGTTTGGCGCGCCGCCATCGTCCCCCTGTTGCTTACCGTGACGCTCAACGGCATTCTCGTGGCGGGCTTCCTCCTATTTCCCCGCCGGAAACGATCGGCCCGCCAAACCCGGCGGCGGTGGCGATCCCTCGAGGCCTCGCTCGCCACCGCAGGGCTGTGTCTTTAATGCCGACAATCAGAAGAGAGAGAGGGGATTAGGAGGA
>CAYNSH010000057.1:0-22796 GCA_964399775.1 uncultured Verrucomicrobiota bacterium | reverse complement strand
GCTGGTAGACGCAGCCAACGGGATTGACCCAACACTCCTCCCCCCCCGGGGCCGCCATTCGGCGGCCCCGTTTTCATGTCCGCCAATGCCCCGGCATCCCCGATGACCCTCAACCCGGCGCCCCTGTCGCCCCTTGCCGCCGCCGCGGTGTGGCTTTATGCTTCGGGGGATGAAGACAACTCCCCCCCTCGTCCGCGCTTGCGTCGCCGGCCTCCTGTCGCTGGCGTTCTTCCCCCTCCAGGCCTACAGCCACTGGGAAACCCGAGTCGAAGGCGGCGCATTCTGGGCCAGCCGCAACAAGGTCCGCATCCCGGGCGATACCGGCACGCGTTTCGACCTGCTCGACCTGACCGGCTCCGGGCCCGATGCCTACGTCCGGGCGGACGTCACCTGGCAGTTTCATCCACGCCAGGCCCTGCGCCTGACCCTGGTCCCGCTGCAAACCAAAGGCCGGGGTACTCTCCCCAAGGATGTGGATTTCCAGGAGACAACCTTTTCCGCCGGTGAATCCACCCGCGGTTCATTTACGTTCAACACCTACCGCCTGACCTATCGATGGACCTTCATCGATTCCACGCGCTGGACCTGGGGCGGGGGGCTTGCCCTTCTGGTGCGCGACGCCGAGATCGAACTGGAACAGGGCGAACAATCCGCCGCCAAGGACGACCTGGGGCTGGTCCCGCTCCTCCACCTTCGCGGAGAAGCCCGGATCACCGATCGCCTCTCCCTTGTGCTCGATGCGGAAGGCGCCGCCGCGTCCCAGGGCCGCGCCATCGATGCCGCCGTCCTGCTGCGCCACGCGTGTCCCCACGGCTGGACCCTTTCCGGCGGCTACCGCACCCTCGAAGGCGGCGCCGACAACGACGAAGTCTACACCTTCTCCTGGTTTCACTTCGCCTTCCTGTCCCTCGAACGACGTTTCTAAAATCGCAAGCGCTTGCCCGTGGGCAATAAAATGGAGCGAGCGATGGGAGTCGAACCCACGACAGCCACCTTGGCAAGGTGGCGCTCTACCACTGAGCTACGCTCGCCCCTTAAGGACGCTGGGAATCTATCATATGAGCCATCACGTGCAACCCCTTTTTTGCGGCGATGTGTTGACCGGCGGGGGACAAGCCGGCTTCGCACATCAAATCCGTTCCCCGTCCGGACGGTGGGCGGCCGCATGCCGTTGGACGGCACCGGGACTGTGGTTGGCATAGCAATAGGCGCACAAATGCGGACAGGTCTGATAGCGGCCAATGTCTTTGCTGGCCACGCACCCGCAGGCCGGGCGCTGCCCGCGGTCTTTTTGCGCGCGCGGGTGGGCCAGATACGCCATCAGGTCTTCGTCCTGCGGCCACAGCCTCGCCAGAAGTTCGCCGTCGACGCAACGGTTGTGGTCCATGCCGAAGGTCGACAGATCCACCGGCTCGGCGCAAGTGGCCAATTCCATTCCATACCGGCGGTTGAGGTCGGCAAGGCCACGGGCAAATTCCAGCATTTCAGCGCGCGTGAATTCGCGGGCGTGTTGTCCGGAACGGGCCAAGTGGCGTTGAACGGCGGAGTATCCATCGATATCCACGAAACTGAACACCAGCTTCCGGGTGTGCCCGACGAGCTGGGCCATCAATGGTTCGGCCTTGTCCAGCAACCGTGACACATCGAGGCGATCGGTCCGCACCAGCGGATCCATCCGCCAAATCACACGGTCGGGGCCCAGACGGTCGGCCAGCCGGAAAAAGAGCTCCTTCCGCTCCGCCAGCGGGGGCAAATGCGGCTCCAATCCCTCGGACTCGTAGTCATTCAGCGTGTAGTGGATGTAGAAATGCAAGCCGCGCTCGTCCAATTCGTCCAGATGGGGCAGCAGCCGTTCCGGATGCTTGGACCAAAAGACGATCGCCCGCACGCGACGGGAAAGAACCTGAACCACTTGCGAGGGCCGAAACGGATTCACCCACGTGAACGATCCCGCCCGCAAGCGGTTCATGAACCAATCGGCATAAAACGACGGAATGTCCGTCGCCCGACTGGCGGACAGGATGACGGGCTCCAAGACGGTGGCTCCAGGCGACATGACCGCCAGCGAGTCGTGATCGGTGGCCGCGCCCGCTACCACCGCACCCGGTCGGCCAAGAGCAATTGGTCGGTCCCGGCGAGATATCGGGCATGCGTCAGCGGGAATCCACTGGGCACACGCCCGCCCGCGAAAATCTGGTACCAGCTATGCTCCGGAGAGGTTGGATCGGACAGCTCGCGAATCCATGGCTTATTGCGGGTGACGGTGGTGAAATAGGCCATCGCAATGGGATGGGTATTCTGATGGATGTCATAGAATCCATCGATGGTGCGCGGAAGCAGGATGGAGGTCTTGCCGCCATACCAGGCCGTCGCCCAGGGAATATCCGTCACGATGCACTCGTCGTTCTCCAGCATGGTCGAGAACCAGCCGACGTACCGGTGGAAGTACGGCGGATACGGCAAGCCGGTCCGTGGCGGCAGCACCTGGAACAACAACGGCAGGCCGGAGAGGAACATCACCACCGTCATCGCCCCGATGGCAAAGAACCGCGCCTCGAACTGGAGCCGATCCAGCAGCACCAGGCAAAAGGCCCAGGCATAGGGAATCGCCAAGGGCCAGAACAGGACCATGGCGGGCAGCGCGTCCTCGCCATAAGCGGCGATCACCAGCGCCAGCAGGACGACCGCCGGCAACAGGCACCATCGCAGCCGCCGGCTGGAGGGCCGGTTGAAGCGATGAAAATACATGGCGCCGAAGAGCGCCAGCAGGATGCCGCCCCCGCCCAGCCCAAAGCCGCTTTCGCTGAAACTGCGCAGATTGGCCATGATCTTGACCTGCACCGCATGCATCCCGGCCCCCAGATCGGGCAGTTCGGGCCGCAGCATCCGGAACAGGGAATCGCCGGGAAACAGATAGGTCCCCGACAGCGCGTTCAGAAAGACCAGGCCAAAGGGATTGCCCGAAATGGAAATGTTTCGCAGCATCCAGGGAGTCACCGCCAGCACCGCCACGGCCAGATACAACAGCGCCAGCCCCCAGGCGCGGCGGTGGCGCGATGTGCCCACATAGAGGAACACGGCCAGCGCGACCATGCCCGCCGCGTAGCGCGTCAGGAACGCCATGGCGGTCAGCAGCGCCGCCACGATCAGTGGCGCCAACCGGCGCCAGAGGGGACCGTCGACCTGGTCCAGCGGCGTGTTGGCCGGGCGATCCACCGCCCACAGGGCCGCATATACCGCACCCAGCATGAAAAACATCGCCGCCGACCAGTCCGCCCCCTGCAGGCTGTTGCGCCAGATCAGGTCGCTGACCAGATAGGCGCCGACGGATAATGCCGCCACCCGCGGATCAAAGAGCTTGCGGGCCATCAGCCAGACCCACAGAGCGGACAGGACGGCAAAAAAGTGGCTGAACCCCACGGGGATGTAGTCGTGGCCGTGCACATGGGCCGCCGTGGGCACGCCGGTTTGCGGGATCCCCGTCACCCGGTAGAGCCCGGCAAGCAACAGCGGCCATCCCGGCGGATGCAGCAGGTCGGGGTGACGGTGGATCCGGCCCTTGTCGTCTGGCACGCGATCCGCCAGGCGGCCGATCGAAAGGGGCCGGACCACCTGGGTGGTCAGACGGCCCTGCACCGCCAGTTGCCGGGCCAATTGGGCCTCTTCCATCGCCCGGGCGTTCTTGAGGCCCTGGAAATTGGTGAACGTGTAGAGCGCCGCCATCGCAAAGGCGAACAACACAAACAACACCGACTGGATGACCTTGCGCCCGCTGCCCTGGTCCAGTTGATACACCAGGTTCTGCATGTTGGATTCGTATTGAAGCGCCATGGATTCCGCCTTCCGTATGCTAGTCGTTCGGGGCCTCGCGCAGGCCAAATTCGTTCAGTTTTCGGTGCAGGGTGCGCCGGCTGATGCCCAGTTCGACCGCCGCACGGGTCCGGCTGCCCTTGTGGCGGCGCAGCGCATCCGCGATCAACTGCTTTTCGGCATCGCGCAACACGTGCCCGGTCCGCGAGACGTCCGCGCCCGCCGGCGGGGCGCGCAGCGAGGCCGGCAAATCGCGCGCCGTCAGTTTGTCGCCGCTGCCCAGCACCACCATGCGCTCGATCACGTTGCGCAGCTCGCGGACATTGCCCGGCCACGGATAGCGGGTCAGGGCATCCATGGCCTCCGGCGTGATGCCCGTCACCTTCCGCCCGTTTTCCGCGGCCAGCGTTTCGAGGTAGTGGCGCGCCAAGAGGACAATATCGCTTTCGCGTTCGCGCAGCGGCGGCAGGTGCACCGTGACCACGTAGAGCCGGTAGAACAGGTCCTCCCGGAACGTGCCTTCCGCCACCATCTGTTTCAGGTCGCGGTTGGTCGCCGCCACCAGGCGCACATCCACTCCGATGGATTGCGTGCCGCCCACGCGCTCGAACCGGCGCTCTTCCAGCACCCGCAGAATCTTGACCTGGATCGACGGATCGATCTCGCTGATCTCGTCCAGGAACAGGGTGCCGCCATCGGCCAGTTCAAAACGACCCCGCCGGCGTTCGACGGCTCCGGTGAAGGCCCCCTTTTCGTGGCCGAACAGTTCGCTCTCCAGCAGGGTCGGCGCCAGCGCCGCGCAATGCACCGGGATGAAAGGCCCCTGGCCGCGCGGGCTGCACTGGTGCAGCGCATGGGCCACGAGCTCCTTGCCCGTTCCGCTTTCCCCCTGGATCAATACCGTCGCGCGCGACGGCGCCACCTGCCGGATGGTGTCAAATACCGCCTGCATCGGCGCCGACGTGCCAATGATGTTCTCGAAGCCGTATTTGCAATCGAGCTGTTCCTTCAGCCGCCGGTTTTCATCGCCCAGCCGGCGTTCCGAGAGCGCCCGCTCCAGCAGCAGCTCGAGCCGATCCAGGTTGACGGGCTTGGTCAGGAAGTCGTAGGCCCCGCGCTTCATGGCCTCGACCGCCGTTTCAATGCTGCCATAGGCGGTCAGCAGGATCAGCACCGGTCGCGGATCGCGGGCCAGCAGGCGCGACTGCAGGGTCATGCCGTCCATCCCCGGCATGCGCAGGTCCGAGAGCACCACATCGGCATGGTTCGTTTCCAGCCACTCCAGGGCTCTCAGTCCGTTTTCGGCCTCCGCCACGTGATACCCGCCGCGCAAGGCCCGCGCCAATCCCTCCCGGGTGTTTTTCTCGTCGTCGACGATCAGGACCACCGGTTTGGCGCTCATGACGGGGACTCCTCGGCCGGGATGCCGGCGGACGCGGCCAGCAGGCGGATGCGTTGGTCGTCGCGCTGGAAGTTGAGCTGGATGCGCGTACCCCCCGGCAGGCTGTCGACCATGACCGTCCCGCCATGGTCGCGCAGAATCCGCTGCACAATCATCAGGCCCATGCCATGGCCCTCGGGTTTCGCACTGCGGAACGGCTCGAACAAGTCGCCCATTTGTTCCGGGGGAATCCCCGGGCCCGTGTCCTGAAACGCCACCCCCACCAGGCGGTCGAAGACCGGGAAGGTAATGCGCAACACCCCGCCGCCCGCCATGGCCTGGATCGCATTGCGGATGACGTTGTAAAACGCCTGGCGGACCTGCCCGCGATCCACCCACGCCGTCGGCAAGCCCCCTGCCGGCTCCACCTCCACCACCACCTTGCGGTCGCGGATCTCCGCCGCCAGCGTCTGAAGCGTTTCCTCCACAATCGATGGCAGGGAGTGCCGCTCAAAACTGGGCAGGCTCGGGCGGATCGCCCGCAGGAATTGGGACAGGATCTGGTCCAGACGCGAGATTTCCCCGCGGGCCACGTCCAGGAGTTCTTTCAGCGAGGCCTGGCGCTCCTCCGGCAATTCGCGCAGTTCCCGATCCATGAGCTGCAAGTGGATGTTCAGGGAGTTCAGAGGGTTGCCGATTTCATGGGCGACGCCCGCCGCCAGCATCAGGATCGCGTTCAGCCGCTCCGATTCAACGACTTCCGCCGCCTGGTCGCGCTCCCGGGTCACATCGCGCAGGATCATCACCGCGCCTGCCCGCCCGGCCGCGGGGGATTCCAGCGGCGCCAGGTACAACGCCAGAAAGCGGTGCTCCGGATAGGAAATTTCGACTTCGCGGCTGGCCATCCGCGCCCATTCCCGCTCGTCCAGCCGCAGCAGGCGCTCCCATTCGATCTCGCGGATGTAGCGCGAGAGAAGCTGGCCCGCCGCATCCGCCTCGTCGAATCCCAGCAGGCGCCCCGCCCCGCGATTGGCATAGACGATCCGTCCCTCCGCATCCAGCAGCACGATCCCCTCGCGCAAGGCGTGGAAGATCGTTTCCAGCAGCCCACGCTCCGACGCCAACCGCAAAAATTGCGCCTGCAAGCTGCCCGGATCCAACCGGTCCAGCCGGTCGATCAACTTGTTCCAGAATGCCGTCTTCATCTTGGCCGGCGGTCTCACGCCGACCCGTACTCTCTACGATGCCCCCGACCGCCGCAAACAAAAAAAGCCCCCCACATATTCCTTCCGATTTTTTGCCTTCTACCGCTTGACGATTGGCGCAACCCGTGAGAACAGTACGGTGTGTCGTGCGGTGCGCCGTCCGCTCCGCCCAGGAAAACCAACTCAGAGGATATCGGCCATGAACTATGATGAAGAGGACTACAATCCCTTTGGCTTTGTTTCCGGATGCGATCTGCACGGCGAGGATTACATGCGCGAATGCACCATGTGCGGTATTGAGTTCTGTGCCGTCTGTTTCCCCCAATCCGCCCTCTGCCAGGATTGCGCCGCCCAGGGCGATTTGGAAGACGAGGAAGAAGAGGAAGCCAGCCCCGAAGAAAAGGATCTGCTGCTGCTCGAGGGCTTCAACGATGACGAACCCGATCTCTCCGAAGAGGAACCACCCCTCACCATCCTGACATCCCCCGCCAAACCCAAGGCGCCCGCCAAGCCGGCGCCCGCGGCGAAGCCCAAGGGGAAAACCAAGGCACCCTCCAAAGCCATACCCGCGGCCAAGCCCAAGGCGCCCAAGAAAACCAAGCCATCCGCTGCGGTCAAATCCAAGCCGCGAGCCAAACCTGCCACCAAGCCCAAGGCGACGGCGAACGCCAAGCCCAAGGCTTCGGGTAAGGCCAAGGCGAAAGTCAAAGCCCCGCCCAAGGCGACGTCTGCCGCCCAAGCCAAGGCCGCCCCCAAACCCAAGGCCAAGCCGCCCAAGAAAGCCGCCCGCAAGTCAAAACGCTGATCTCATTGCCCCACCCCCACCCGGCTTTCGTTCCCCTTCGCTCTTGACACCCCCAACCTATCATCTCTGGACCATCGGGTGCCAGATGAACGAGGCCGACGCGCTGCGCGCGGCCTCCCTGTTGGAGTCGGCGGGATACCGGCCCGTTGCCCATGCCCGCGATGCCGGCTTGCTCCTGCTGAATACCTGCGTGGTTCGCCAGCAGGCCGAAGATAAAATCCATTCCCGCCTGACCTTTGTCGCGCAACACAAGCGCAAGCACCCCGAATCCGTCGTCGCCCTGATGGGCTGCCTGGTGGGACGCAATCCGCGCGAAATGGCTCGGCTGCGCGACCGGTATCCCTTCGTCGACCTCTTCCTGCCACCATCCGATCTGGCCCCGCTGCGCAATGCCCTCGGCCTGCCCACCGTGCGCGAGGAGACCGGAAATCCGTCCGACGACCTGCCCCCGCCGCCCTTGCCCGATTCCCAGACCGGAAAGACCGTCGTCGCCCACCTGCCCGTGGTGCTGGGCTGCTCCCATGCCTGCACCTATTGCATCATTCCCTACCGCCGCGGACCGGAGCGGTCGCGCCCCTCCAGCGAAATCCTGGCCGAGGCGCGGGAGCTGGCCGCGCGGGGCGTCCGCGAACTGATCCTGCTCGGCCAGATTGTCGATCGCTACGGACTCGACCTCCCCGGCGAAATCGGATTGCCCGGCCTGCTTCAACAGGTGGCCCGAATTCCCGGCATTGCCCGCGTGCGATTCCTCACCAGCCATCCCGGCTGGATCACCGACGAACTGATCGCCGTCGTCGCCGAAACACCCCAGGTCTGCCCCTACTTCGAATTGCCCGTCCAGGCGGGATCCGATGCCGTCCTCGCGGCCATGCGGCGCGGCTACACCACCGCCGACTACGAAGCGCTCGTTGCCCAGATTCGTTCAGCGGTCCCGGCGGCCGGCCTTTCCACCGATATCATCGTGGGCTTCCCCGGCGAGACCGCGGAACAATTCGAGGAAAGCATGGCGCTGATGCGAAGAGTGGATCCCGACATGATCCGCATCGCCAAGTATTCCCCCCGCCCGCTCACCTGGTCCGCCCGACACCTCCCCGACGACATCCCCGAAGCCGAAAAAGAACGCCGACGCGTCGCCATGGAACAACAGCTCCGCGACCGGCTGACGCAAAAACACGCCCCCCTGCTGGGAACGGAAGTCGAAATCCTGGTTGAACGCATCGAACCCAACGGCCGCCGCCATGGGCGCACCCCCGACTGCATCCCCGTGTTCGTCGAAAACTCCACCGCTTCCCCCGGCGACCTCCTCCGCGCCACCCTCACCTGGGCCGGCCCCTTCAGCCTCATCGGGGTCAACTGACCCCGACCGGGGTGAGGAGGGATTCGTGGTACAGGCGCTGGATCATGTCGACATCGAGTCCGTGGCCGGACTTGTAGGAGATGACCTCGCCCACGAAATAGCCTTCGTCGATCAGGGCGATGGCGGCCAGCAGATCGAGGACCGCTCGATGCCAGACCGCTTCGAGGGACTTGCCCTCATGCCGCAGCTCCGGCTTGTTCCAATAGCAGAATTTGCCGGCGATGAGCAGATTGTCGAAGGAGTAGCCCAGGTTGCGGATATCGGAAAACATCAGGCCGATGGTGCGACACCACAGCATTTTCAGGGCCGAGGCATTGGTGCGCGCCGAAGCGCCATAGGCAAAGGTCTCGGGATCCACCGCAAAGCGGATGCGCTGCTGGCCAATGGCGGTTGGAAAGTCCACGGCGGCATCGATCGCCAGCATGGGCCGGACGGGATCCGCCGGCCGAAGGGTCAGGAAACCGCCATGTCGATTCACAACCGTGACCGGCTCGCGAACGGTCACAACGGGCTGGCGGCGCGACACCGGACGCACCCCGGCGCGCTGCATCGCCTCAACCAGGTCTGAACTGCCGCGATTGAACAACGGCGGATCGCCGGATTCCAGCCGGATCAGCAAATTATCGATGCCCAGGCCCATGCGCAGGCTGATCATGTGCTCGGTCATGCGGATGTAATTGTGGGGCGATCCGCTGCGCAACACGATATTGCTGACCACATTGCCGGTGGTCCAGACATTGTGGATCGAACAGCGAACGGGCAGGCTGTCGGGCAGGTCGGTGCGCTCGAACCACCAGCCCTCCATGTCCGTGGGGCAAAGCGACAGGGTCCGGGTGCTCTTCCCCAAAAACGTACCGCGGCCGCTCACGGAAACCGGCCGTTCGATGGTGGTCTGGTTGCGCGTGGGGTCGACCGGCCGGGCGGCCTCCATGCGATCCCAATCCACGGGCTGGGCGCGCCAGGCCCGCACGGAGGAATCCAACTTGGCGGCCGAACCGCTGATGACGTTGCCAACGGGGTTGTCGAACATGCCTATTCCTGTACTGGTGCGGGGCCCAAAGTCAAGAATTCGAGCTCACGCGCCAGCGCACGACTCTCCTCGGTGGGCGCCGTCGGTGTCCAGGCCACCGGCCGCGCACCGGCCAGGGCGCGTTGGCGTCGCATCTCCGCGGGATCCACGCTGTCGCACACGAGCGCATCGGCATACACAGTCGTAAACGGCGCCAACGGTCCTGCATCCTCCACCAGGAGCGCCACGCCATGGTCCTTCAAGACGCAGGCCAGGGAAGCGATCAACTCGGCTTCGGCATGGCGCACATCCACGCCAAGACGCCCCGTTCGCTCATCCCAAACGGCGGGATAATCACACATGTACAGCCCGCGCATATGGTGATCCAACCCCGATTCCTCCCGGCCGGCCCGGATCCAAACCGCCTCGGCGCCGCTGCCCAGGACATGGCGCAGCAGGGTCAGTCCGCGGTTCTGCCCCATCTCCAGCATGGTTTCCAGATCGGGATCGGGATTGATGGCCAGGATCGCCCGGTCGTCCTCCAATCGAATGGACGGCTGGTCGTCGGCATCTTGCGCAAGGCAAAGGAAACCGCTGGAATGCCAGTCGTAATCCTCGAACAAACCGGTCATCCGCAACAGCAGGTAGTGGAGCGCATCGCTGGTGTCGTGAAAGCCGCCCGGATGCGTCAGGACCAGGCGCGAGGGCTCGAACACGGGGACGGTGCCCGGGCCTTGCTCCAGCAGATCCTCGGGGAGGGCCGTGAGCGCCGCAAGGACCGCCAGGCGCTCCAACGCCTCCTGCGGGGCCGCATCCATGCCGGCGGTTGGCCAGGCATCCAGTTCCAGCGAGACGGTGGCGCTGCGCGGAAAATTACCGGTGGCGCGGGTGACGGCGAGGTCGAACTCCAGGCCCATCCCGTCGGTTTCTCCGGCCAGCATGCGATACCGGCGCGGCTCCGCGAGGTCGACAAACAGGGCCACCGCGACTCCGTCATCGACGGCAACGACCGCCGGTGGCGACTCGTCCTGCAGCACCGGGTCGCCCCTCGCACCGGTCCGGACGGCTACCCGCAGGCGAAACCGGCGGGATTCGTTGTCAAACGAGCGGATGCGGATCTGGACAATCCGACGGCCGGCGGGCGAGCGGGCCACCACCAAATGCCATTCCAGACGATCTTCGTCGAGCATTCCGGCATAGAGACGCGCTTCGCCTTTCTGCCGCTCGAACATCCCCCCTTCCCGGCCCATTCGTTCGGGGCGCAACGGCCACACCTGGCCCTGGTCGATATCTTCAAGCCACATGTCCAAGGATACCGGGGGGCCGTGAGCCAGCACCAGCGGACTGATCTCCGGTTCTTCCCCCTCCCTCGCAAAAACCAGCGACCAGCGGTGGGCGCGGATCTGCGACTCAAAGCGAACCGAGAGAGAGCGAACGACGCAAGGCCCGAAGGCATTGCGCACGGGCGGCAACAGGGCGGGGGCCAGGGGCGGGGCCAGGGCGTCGGCCAACGGCAGCACACGGTCGCCCCAGTGCAGGATTTCCTCCCCTTCGGGAAATCGCCCGACCCACAAGTCCTCGATGCGCTGCCACCATGCCGAGGGCGGCCCGGTTTCGTCGAGCCCGGCCACGGCCACCCATCCACCCTCCCCGGCATACACCACCGGCTCGGATCCCATGGCCATGGGGGAAAACCCAAGGGCCAGTAACAGACATACGAAACCCCACGGGCCCCACCCCGGACGCCTCGTCAGGACCCACGGCCTCAAGAGGGATTCTCCCGGCCTCCCGAAGGCCGCATCCGCTTCTTGGCCGGTGCACGGCTGGAAAGGCCCTTCATCGATTTCAGCCGGTCGCGCAAAAAGGCGGCCTTTTCATAGTTTTCCAGTGCTACGGCCTGGGCCAGTTGCTCCCGCAACACCTCGGCCTCGCTGCGGGGACGGCGCTGTTCAACCTGTTCGGCCAGCTCGCGCAGCGAGGTCATTTCCGGCGAAGGGGGCACTGGCGAACCATCCTCGTTTTCAGGCTCGTAGTTCTCGGCATAGAAATTCTCGAGATCGGCGATGGCTTCGGTCACGAAGCGGGAGGCCTCGTCGAAATGACCCGACTGCATTTCCAGTTCGGCCCGGGCGCGAACATTCATCATCAGCATGTAGGGATACAACTGCATGAACTGCCAGGCGATCTCATCGTCATCGGCGTATTCGGTGACGATGTCGATCAAGTCCAGGTTGTGATCACTGTCGCTCACGACCCTGGGCAAATCGCCCAGGGCATGGAACGCCATCATGCGGTAGTAGTACTGCATGGCCTCCTGCTGCAAACCGGCGCAATCATCAAAATCCAGGACATAGGGCAGCATCTGGGTCGGATCCTTCGCTTCTTCGGCGAGGTAGAAGTCCAGCAGCGACACATGGCCCTTCACCTGCTGCCCATCGGGGCGGCCGTCGACTTCCATCTGAAACACGCCCAGATCCAGGCGAAGCTGGATCATCTGTCGTCCATCACGGGTCTGCACCCAGCGTGCACGAACCTCGTTGGGGTCATACGGCCATCCGGACACAATGCTGGATAAATCGTGAATCATCCTGTCATCCATTCTGCAAGATACGCCCCGGCCGGGTGCCCGGCCGGGGCCGAGAGGCCGGGTTGGGACTTATTCGCCGGCCGGAGCATCCGCCTCGGCGGCGGCCGCCGCTTCGGCCGCTTCCGCGGCCTTGCGGGCCTGGCGCTCTGCCTTGCGGGCTTCGCGCTTGGCCGCGCGCTCCGCCTTCTCGGCTTCGGTCAGCACCTTCCCGCCTTCAGGACGCTCGGACTTCCGGGACTGGTATTCGGCTTTCTTCTCGGCCTTTTCTTCGGCGCAATCCTCTTTGTCCGCCTTGCGTTCGAGCTTCTTCTCCGCCTTCTGTTCGTGGACTTCCGCTTTCTTGCCCTTATACTTGGCTTTGCGCGTGGCGTGGGATTCCCCATCGTAGTCAGGGGTGGCATCCTTCACTTCGGCGGCGGCTTCGGCCTTCTGAGCCGCCTTGCGACTCCACGGCCAGGCCCAGGCGCTCAGCGCCGAAACCAGCAATACCGCCAACGTCAGGCTCATCAGTCTTTTCATCGTCAACCTCCAAGTGGGGTTCCAGTTGATTTGTCCGGCGACTATACACGCCAACGGCGGTTTATCAAGTCCGCGCGGCCGTCCGGCCGTCCCCGACGAGCCGCGCACCTGCAGCCGACTCGCACTGGGTGTGCGGACTCTTACGAGAAGAATCCGGCGATCGTGTCCACCACGTGGGCGGCCATGTCATCCGTCAGGTCCGGATAAATCGGCAGGGCCAGGGTCTCGCGCGCCGCCTTCTCGCTTTCCGGAAAATCCCCTTCCCGATGGCCGAGATCCGCAAAGCATTTCTGCAAATGCAGCGGGACGGGATAATAGATCTCCGTGCCGATTTCGGCCGCGCGCAGCTGTTGGAGCAGATCGTCGCGCCGTTGCGCGCGGATGACAAACTGGTTGTAAATGTGGCGCGAAGCCCTGGCGACCGGCAGGACCACCTTTCCCTCCGCCTCCAGGCCGGTCGCCGCAAACAGCCGGCGGTAGCGCTCGGCATTCGCCTGCCGCGCCGCCGTCCAGCCATCGAGAGATTTCAACTTGATGCTCACCACCGCCGCCTGCAAGGCATCCAGGCGGAAGTTGCCGCCGATGAAATGGTGGTAGTACTTCGGCTCCGAGCCGTGGTTGCGCAGCACGGTCAGCCGGTGCGCCCTGGCCTCGTCCTGCGTCGTCACCATGCCGCCATCGCCAAAGCACCCGAGGTTTTTCGACGGGAAAAACGAGAAACAGCCGTAATCGCCGATACTGCCGGCGCGACGCCCCTGCCACTCCGAGCCGATCGCCTGCGCCGCGTCTTCGACCACCACCAGGCGGTGCGCCTTGGCGACGGCCATCAGTGCATCCATGTCCAGCATCTGCCCGTACAGATGCACGGGGATGATCGCTTTCGTGCGAGGGGTTACCGCCGCCTCCAGCTTCGCGACGTCCAGGTTGAAGGTCTCCGGCTCGATATCCACGAACACCGGCTTGGCGCCCAGCCGCGCAATGGCCCCCACCGTGGCGAAAAACGTGTACGGCGTCGTGATGACTTCATCGCCCGCGCCAATGCCTTCGGCCATCAGGGCCACGATCAGCGCATCCGACCCGGATGTGACCCCCACGCCATGCGCGGCCCCGCAGTAGGCCGACACCGCCGCCTCGCACTCCTGGACCTTCGGGCCCAGGATGAACGCCTGCGACTGGCAAATCTCCAGCAGCACCGGCTCGACCTCGGCGCGGATCTGCTCATATTGCGGCTTCAAATCCAACAGCGGTACTTTCATGATCTCTCCTTGCAATGGGCAATGAATGCGCGGACTCTGCCACAATCGTCGGAGAGAATCACGACAAAAACCAACCCCGCTGGGCGGCGGCCGGCTCTTTGGAGACCCGACGCCCCCGTCGGGCCTTTATTCCGATCCCCGGGACGAGGGCGTCCTCCACATTATCGTCCCGGCTCCATCAGAATCTCAAATCATGAATCCGGCCCCGGAACGGCCAGTCTTCCGGCCTCGCGACCAAACCGGCCCGCACGGGATTGGCCTCCACATAGAACCACTTCTCGGAATAGGTCTCCTCGGTCCGCAGATACCGGTCGAAATAGTCCTCCTGCCAAAAGGGAGACTTCCCCGCGAAGCGCCTCAATAGATTTCGCGCACTGACCGATTTCCACATTTGCACCCATCGCTTCATCGGATCGGCGATGCGCCCGGCGCGAGCGAAGAAATGAACGTGATCCGGCATCAAGAGATAATCTCCCACCCACCAACCATTTTGTGGCGCGGACCGCTCCCATACGCCGCGCAACACTTCATGCGCATCCGGGCAGGCCAGCACCGGCCTCCGGCCGGCCACCACTACAGTGAAATAAACCACGGGTTCGGCATCGAACGGCGCGATGTGTGCAAGATGGTTGTGCAAACCCTCCATCATGCCAAAATGGAAACACGACGAAGGGGAAGACTGTCAAGATCCTTGGCGGCCCGGTTTCTTGGAGACCCGACGCCCCCGTCGGGCGGCTGCCGGCTCTTTGGAGACCCGACGCCCCCGTCGGGCCGTTATTCCAATTCTCCGGGACGAGGGCGTCCCGGCTCCAAATTGGCGACCCGGCTCCTACCGCACCAGATCGCACGCCTCCGGCGGCATCCAATGGGCGTCCTGGCCGTCCCACTTGACGTTGCATCCGATGGGATTCGTCCGGGGGATGCTGACCGGACGGCCGGAAGTCACCTCGTCGAGGACCCGTTCCAAATCGTTCACGGTCATCTTCGAGGTGTCGCGCGGATTGTCGACCCCGCGCCCGGTGTAGACCAGCCGGCGGTCGCGATCGAAGACATAAAAGTGCGGCGTGCGCAGCGCGCCATAGGCCCGGGCGACCTCCTGCGATTCGTCATGCAGGTAGACCCACGGCAAGCGATGCTGCTCCATGCGCTGGACCATGTGCGGGAAATCGTCTTCGGCATAGGTGTTCTTGCTGTTGGAATTGATGCCCACAAACCGCACGCCGCGGTCCTTGAACGTTTCCGCCGTCGCCCGTGTCACCTCGTCGGAGCCGATCACATAGGGGCAGTGGTTGCAGGTGAAAAAGATCACCAGCACATCCGCATCCGCAAAATCCTTCAGGCAAACCGTCCGCCCATCCGTCGCCGGCAACTGAAAGTCCGGGGCCTGCGCCCCCATGTCCAATGTAAACGCCATGTTGATCTCCTTTCGTTGGGCCCCACCCTACACCGTATTCCACGGCATGGAAAATTTTTTGCGGGATTTTCCACAGCATGGAAAATTTTCCGCGGATTTTTCCACAGCATGGAAAACGTTTGGGGAAGTTTTCCACGCCATGGAAAATCCGCGCCGGACATCGCGGCGGGCCGGTTTATGGCGTGGCGCGTGCGGACAAGACCCGGTCGGCCATGCGGCGGATGGCGCCGGACTTGGCGGCAACCAGTTCCTCCGCTGCGCGCCCGAGGCGCGCGCGCTCGCGAATATCGCCCAGCAGCCGCAGGATCGTGGCGCGGAACTCCGCGGCATCGCGGACCTGGACATAGGCGTTGGCCTCGAGAAAATCGCGGGCGATGGCCGGAAAGTTTTCCATGTGGGGACCCACGACGATGG
The DNA here is from genome assembly GCA_964399775.1 of uncultured Verrucomicrobiota bacterium. GTDB lineage: Bacteria > Verrucomicrobiota > Kiritimatiellia > CAIQIC01 > Lenti-01 > Lenti-01. The sequence goes on along the minus strand of CAYNSH010000057.1, from coordinate 7,039 downwards.
GCTTGCCATCGCGGGCGGGCTCGATCGGATTCTGTCCGCCGGTCTGGGTGAGGCTCTTGCCCACGAAGACGAGATCGGCGGCGGCATAAAACCCGCGCAGTTCGCCGGTGGTATCCACCAGCAGCACGTCGGGACGTTGCGGGGGCGGCGGCGTGTCGTCGCCAAACCGGCTGCGCTGGATGACGCCCAGCCCGCGATCGCGAATGGCGGCGAGCACTTCTTCGCGGCGCTCGGCATGGCGCGGCACCAGCACCAGCATCAGCCGCGGATGCCGGGCGCGGGCCTCGGGCACCAGGTCCAGCAACGCCGCCTCTTCGCCCGCCCACGTCGAACCGCCAACCAGTACGGGATCGCCGGGCTTCACCCCGATTCGCGCCAGCACGTTGCGCGCGCGAACTTCGGCGGTGGGGGGCGTCGGGGCAATGTCGTATTTGGCGCTGCCGGTGATTTCGAGCCGTTCGGGCGGAGCGCCCAGCGCCAGCAGGCGATCGCGGTCGACGTCGCTCTGCATGCAGAACCACCGGATCTGCGGCAGGAGTCGGCGGGTCATGAACCGGATCTTGCGATACCCCTTGAACGAATGCGCGGAGATGCGGCCATTGATCATCACCGTGGGGATGCCATCCCGCCGGGCGTAGCGAATCAGGTTGGGCCACATCTCGTTTTCGACCAGCACAACCGCGCTGGGCCGCATGCGGCGCAGCACGCGCGGGATCACCCACGGCACATCCATGGGGAAGTAGAGCGTGAGATCGGGCGCGTGGATTTTTTTCAGCGCCAACTGGTGCCCGGTGGAGGTGTTGGTGGTGAGCACAAAGCGAACCCCCGGTTCGCGACGGCGAAGCTCCTCCATAAAGGAGAACGCGACCGCCAATTCGCCCACGCTGACGGCCTGGATCCAGATGGGACGGCCGGGGGCGTCCAGCGCCGCGGCCTCCTCGGGGCCATAGCGCCCGAAGCGCTGGGCAAAATGCCGCTTGTAGCCGCCGCGCCGCAGCATGCGCACGATGAAGTTCGGCAGCAGGAACAGAAACGCCACCGGAAACACGATGTTATACACCCACCAAATCATGGCAATATCCCCTGGTTCATCTTCAGGACCGGCAGCAGGATGGCCAGGGCGATCAGGGTCACGCCCAGCCCCAGCACCAGCGTCAGGCCGGTTTCCAGCACCAGCATGCCCCGCGAGGCCAGCCGGTCCCAGCTCTGCTGGAAACGCTGCGCGGCGCTGTCCAAAAGCCCGGTCAGGTTCCCGCCGGCTTCGCCGGCCTGCACCCACGCCGCCAGCGAGGGATGCAGCGGACGAATGCCGCGAATGACCTCGACCAGCGGCTTGCCCTGGCCCATCTGCTCCGTCTCGCGCCGGGCGCAGTCCGCCAGCCAGGCGCTGCCCGACGCCCGGGCGGCCATCGGCACGCTTTCGATCAAGCCCACGCCGCGCTCCAGCAGCAGCCCCAGCACCCGGACAAAACGCAGACTCGCCAAATCCCGCCAGCCCCGGCCCGCCAGCGGCAGCGCAAAAAGGCGCCGATCCATGCGAATCCGCAGGTCGGCATCGGCCCGCAGGCGCCGCCGGAACCACGCCACCCAGCCGGCCCCGCCCACCGCCCCCACCAGCAACAGAATCCCCAACCCGCGCCCGCCGGTCAGGAGTACGCGGGTCAAGAGCGGCAGGGCCATGTCGGCCTCCGTAAAGAGCCGCTGGATCATGGGCAGCAGCAACACCAGAACCAGCCCGCCAATAATGACCGCCAGCGACGCAACCAAACCGGGATAGAGGAGGGCCGTCACCAGTTTCTCGCGCAACTGCTCCTGCTCTTCCAGGAAGTTCGCCAGTCGGTCGAGGGCCTCGCCCATTCCCCCGGTGCGTTCGCCCACTTCGATGACCGCCTGCTCGAACGCGGTCACCTGGGCCGATGCCGCCGCCATGGCCGCGCTCAGGGGTAGGCCTTCGCGGATCCGGTCGCGCACGGCCGCCAGCCGGATGCGGGCCCGGTCCAGTTCCGGGGCCTGCAAAATGACATCCAGCGCCGGAACCATCGCCACCCCGGAACCCAGCAGGGCCGCCAGTTCGCGATAGACCATGGTGCGCACGTCCGCCCCGAACGGTGCGGCGCGAATGGCCCGCGCGGCCACCTTGCCCCCCGCGGCATGCAGCATCTCCGGCAGGAGGCCGCGCGCGGCCAACCGCTGGCGGGCATCCTTGAGATCGTCGGCTTCGATCAGTCCCGACTGCGGGCGGCCCGCGGCATCATAGCCCTTGTATTCGAAGGTCGTCATCGGCCCGGACCGTTCCTATCCCCGACGGGCGCCCGCAGAGCGCAGCACTTCCGCCACCGAGGTCATGCCGGCCAGCACTTTGTCGGTGCCATCGTCCAACAGTTCATAAAAGCCGGATTCCCTGGCCAGGCGGCGGAGTTCCGCCGTCGGCGCGGCCGTGCGAATGGCTTCGGAGATCGCCGGGGTCACGGTCAGCAACTCGTGGATGCCGGTGCGCCCCTTGTACCCGCCCAGGCAGGCCGTGCACCCTTCCGGCGCGGCATCCCACACCGGACGCCCGGCCAACGTTTCCCGGCCGAGGCGCGCGGCATCATCCGCCGAAAGGGTGGACTCGCGCCGGCAGTGCGGACACAGGCGCCGCACCAACCGCTGAGCCAGCACGGCGCGCGCGGCCGAGGCCAGCAGGTAGGGCGGAATCCCCATGTCCACCATCCGCATGACCGCCCCGAGGGCATCATTGGTATGCAGGGTCGTGAAGACCAGGTGGCCGGTCAGCGAGGCGCGCACCACGATCTCGGCCGTCTCCAGATCGCGCGTTTCGCCCACCAGCACCACATCGGGATCCTGGCGAAGGATGTGCCGCAGGCCGCGAGCAAAGGTCAGGCCGATCTTGGGATGGACCTGCATCTGGCCGATGTTCGGCAACTGGTATTCGATGGGATCCTCGATCGTCAGCACGTTCAGATGGGCCGTGTCCAGTTCGCCCAGCGCGGCATAGAGCGTGGTGGTCTTGCCGCTGCCGGTCGGACCGGTCACCAGCACCACGCCGTGGGGCTCGCGCAGGATGTCGCGAAACGAGTTCAGCATCGCCGGCGCCATGCCCAGTTCATCGAGCCCGTAGTGCGTGGATTCGCGATGGAGCAGGCGCAACACAATGCGTTCGCCCTCGGCAACGGGCACACTCGACACGCGCACATCGATCTTGCGCGAGCCCACGCGAACCCGCGCCACGCCATCCTGGGGCAGGCGTTTTTCCGCCAGATCCAGGCGCGCCATCACCTTCAGCCGCGCAATCAGCGCGCTCTCCAGGTGGCGCGGCGGGGGCGGTTGCTCGTAGAGCAGGCCATCGATCCGGTAGCGCACGGTCAACGCATTGGCGAACGGTTCCAAATGGATATCCGAGGCATCGCGCTTGACGGCTTCCAGCAGGATGGCATTCACGCACCGGGCGACCGGGGCATCGGCGCTCCCGGCCAGCAGGTCATCGCTTTCCCGGCGAAGCGGAGCTTCGGGTTCGGGAATCTCGGCGGCGGCCGCCGCCGGCTCATGGCCGGAGCGCTGATAATAGGTCCGGTCAATCGCGCGCTGGATTTCGGCGGCCGGCGCGGTGAGCCATGCCGGTTCGACGCCCAGCAGCAGCGACAGGTCCTCATAGGCCTGGAGCGTGGTTTCCGCCGCGCCCACGATCGCTATCTGCCCGTTCCAGCGGATGGGCAGCAGCACGTGGCGGCGGACCCAGTCCACCGGCACGCTCTCAATCAGCGCCGGATCCAGCCATTCTTCTTCGATGCGATCCAGCGCCGGCAGGCTCGGTGCGGCACCGCTCATGGCGCCTCATCCGGAGTCGGCTTCTTGGACGATTTCTGGCGGCGCCGGTCTTTTTCTTCGGCCTTGCGGGCCGCCTTCTCGGCCCCCGCATGCGGCGCATCCAGCGCCTGCGTGGCGCCTTCGAGGCTTGCGGCGCGTTCCAGCCGCGCGCGCTCCGCCTCCGCCATCTGCATGTCCGTCACAATGCGCGGCGTCACGAAGATCAGCAGATTGGTCCGTTTCTTCACATCGCTGGTCGAACGGAACAGCACGCCCAGCAGGGGGATATCCCCCAGGATCGGCACCTTGGTGGTCAGCTTGGAGGTGTCCTCGCGGATCAACCCGCTCAGAATGACCGTGGACCGGTCGGGAACCGTCACCGTGGTCTTGACCTCGCGCTTGGCAATCGTCGGCGTGAAGCGCAGCGCTTCGCTGCCCGCCTCCACGATCGATTCAATGCTCGGGTTCAGCTCCAGCCGGATCTCGCGGTCGGGATTGACTTGCGGCGTCAGCGTCAGCTTGATCCCGACATCCAGCCGTTCAATGTTCTGGATGAAGTCGCGATCGGATCCCGTCCCCTCCACCGAGGACTTCAGAATGGGAATGTTTTCGACCACGCTTACCGACGCCTCCAGATTGTTTTGCGCCCAGAGCGGGATGTTGGAAAGAATCTTGATGTCGCGGTCGGCGGCCATGGCCCGCAAATAGAACGGAATCTGGTTGTATTCCTTGCCATCCGCCCCGGTAAACACCCCGCTGAGAATGCCCAGCGCCAATCCCTGCGGGAACGAGCCCTCGGTCAGCAGCCCCATCATGGAATCCGAATCGCCGTAGCGCGTCCGCCCGAACCCGCCGGTGTCGCTGCCCTCGGGCTGGTCAATCCCAAACCATTCCACCCCCAGGTCCAGGCCTTCTTCCATGTTCACCTCGGCAATCAGGACCTCCACGAGCACCTGCTGGGGCACCACATCCAACCGCTCCACCAGGCGACGGACATAGTCGAAATCCTGCGGCGCGGCATCCACCAGCAGCGCATTGTTGGGCACGCTGGGCTCAATGGCGATGCTCCGCCGCCCCCCCTCGCCCTCCGTCGTCTTGCCCAAAAGCGAATTCAGGCTCTTGGCCGCCTCTTCGGCGGAAAGATACTTCAGGAATATGGCGTTCAGCCGCCCGAACCCCTGCGGGCTTTCCACATCCATCATGTCGATGATCCGGCGGGTCTCCTGAATCTGGGGCAGGATCCCGACCAGAATCAGGCTGTTGGATTGCTGCGAGGGAACAATGGTCAGGTCCGTCGGCAGCGCGCCCGTCCCTCCGGCCACCTGCTGGAAATGCCGGTGGATGCGATTAACCGCGCTGTCGGTGGCGCCAAACGTGGCGCGCAACTGGGTCGCCACCTCCTCCGCGTTGGCATAGCGCAACGGGACCACTTCCACCGAAATCCCCGAGCCGGGGGCGTCCAATTCCGACACCAGGGCCTCCAGGCGTTCGACATTGGCCGCCGTGTCGGTCACGATCAGGTGGTTGCTCGGCAGAAACGCCTCCAGCGCCCCCTCCTTGCCTCCGCGTACCAGGGGCTCGAGGCTCTTCTTCACCTCGGCCGCGCTGATGTTGTTCAGGCGAATCAATTTCGTCACCAGTCCGCCATCGACACCGGATCCGATCGGCATGGCCGGGGCGCCCGGCAACGGGGTCAAGCGATAGACTCCGCCATGCTCCACCACCGTATACCCGCTGCCCTCCAGCATGCTCAGGTACAGCGGAAACACCTCGTCCACCGGAATGTCCCCCTGGGTCAAAATCGTCACGTTGCCGGTCACGCTCTCGGGCACCACAAACCGCTTGCCAGTCATGCGCCCCACCAGTTGCGTCACCAAACGGATGTCCGCCTGTTCGAAATTGAACTGCACCCGCGGAGCAGCCTCCATCTCCCCCGTGATGGCCCCGCCCCGCAGCGGGAGCGCCAGCAAAACCCCCATGGCGACCAGCCGCGTCCAGACTCTCCGGCCCCCTGTCGGCATGTGCATCTTCATCTCGCTATTCCTCGCTTGCTCTTTCGGACAAATTCCACAAACGCACGAATCTCCGGACCGGCCGGCAGCTCCGCCTCGATGGTTTCCAGCGCCTGGGCCGTCGTCAGCGTCGTCCGGAACAATAGACGATAGGCCTGTTTGAGCGCCAGGCGGGCTTCCACCGGCACTTGATGGCGCTCCAGCCCGACCTTGTTGGGACCGTAGACCCGCAACGGATCGCCATCCGCCATCATGTAGGGCGGCACATCCTTCACCGCCTTGGTTACGCCACCCAAGATGCTCATTCGTCCAATGCGGACAAACTGATGGATGCCGGTCAACCCGCCAATGATCGCATCGTCTTCCACCACGACATGCCCGCCCAGCGTGGCGTTGTTGGCCATGATGACCCGGTCGCCCAACTGGCAGTCGTGGGCCACATGGCAGTAGGCCATCAGCAGGCAATCCTCGCCCACGCGGGTTTCCGCCCCATCGCGGGTCGCGCAGTTCAGCGTGGCGCACTCCCGAATCTTCGTCCGCGCCCCGACGGCCAGCCGCGGGGCGCCCCCGGCATACTTCACGTCCTGGGTCCGTCCGCCCACGTTGGCATGCGGCCAGACCTCGCAGCCCGCCCCGAGGGTCGTATGCCCTTCCACGTTCACATGCGAGCGCAGCACCACGCCTTCGCCCAGGTGCACATGGGCGCCCACCCGGCAAAAGGGACCCACCACGACCCCCTCGCCCAGCTCGGCGCCAGGCTCGACGACCGCCAGCGGATGGACGGATCCCTCCACGCCTATTGTCCCCCGCCACCAAACATCATGATGGCCTCGCACGCCAGTTCGCCATCCACCAGCGCCCGGCCCTCCACCTTCGCCATGCCCATGCGCAGGCGCAGAAACCGCACCTCCATGCGGAGCTGATCGCCCGGCACCACCATCCGGCGGAACTTCGCCTTGTCCACCCCCAGGTAATAGGCCACCCGGCCATCGCTTTTCAGCACCTTGTTCAACAAAATGCCCGCCGTCTGGGCCATCGCCTCCAGTTGCAGCACCCCGGGAAATATCGGCATTCCCGGGAAATGCCCCAGAAAACACGGCTCGTTCGCGGCGATGTTCTTGATCCCCACGATATAGTCCTTGTCGTTGCACTCCACAATCCGGTCCACCAGCAAAAACGGATTGCGGTGCGGCAAGATGTTCAGAATCTCTTTGGCGTCA
>CAYNSH010000056.1:0-22827 GCA_964399775.1 uncultured Verrucomicrobiota bacterium | reverse complement strand
CATGTCGTGATTGCGCTTGGCCACCTTGACCACCACCCCGCCGGGTCCGCCAAGCCGCCCGGCCCGTCGGATGGTCTCGTCGGTGCCCTCAAAGCCCTCCACGGCCAGAACCGTGCCCTCCTTGACCACCACCGTTTGGCCGATATCCAATCCGCTGGTCACCTTGGCGACCTGGGCGCCCAGCCGGATGTCCGACCACTCGCGGTCGGTGGGTTCGCGGGAAGACAGGCCGCCCGCCGCGGGCATTTCGTTTTCCATGAAGCAGTAGGCGGGCAGCAGCTCCGCGCCGATACCCTTGAGCTCATCGGCAACGGCGCCAAAGATGGTGTGCGCGTTGCGCTTCTTGATCTGGCGCAAGATCGCCAGCGTCCGGGCATCCAGCCGCAGGTTGTACAATCGCGTCGGACGAATCTGGCCGGCCATGACGACGTGGCGAACGCCGGCGGCCTTCACCGCGTTCAGCAGCGCGTCCACGCTGCCCAGATGCAGCCAGACGACTTCGTCAGCGTAGCGCTTGATGTCGCGCTCGGTCTCGCCCTTGAACGCAAACGCCACCACGCGCTTGACCCCCTGGAGATGGGCCGAGCGCGCCAGTTGCCACGGGTAGGTGCCGCGCCCCGCCACCAGGCCCAGGCTCTCGGGAATTTCGATCGGGGACAAGTCGCTCATGGTCGGGACTCCTGGCGGACGACGGGCCCGGCCCCCGGCCGCCGCGGCGGCGAGTCGGGCGAACCGTTCACCCCGGGCCGCCCGGCGCGGCTCGCGCGCCGGCCGCCACCGCCGACATTCTTCGCCACCTAGCGCCCAAGGGCGTTGCGCACGGCGAACGCCAGGTCCTGGCCGCGAAGATTGCGGGCAATGACATTCCCTTCCCGATCTAGCAGGAAGGTTGCGCGGTCGCCGAAGACTCCCAGGGACTTGGAAAGTTCCGGCGCGGACGCCACCACCCAGCCGGGCAGTCGCAGCGATTCCAGGCCCTGCGCATGCCGGGCCGCCACGGACGGAGACTCTAGATTGATGCTGACCATTTCAAATCCGTGCGGATTGAACCGGTTCCAGAGATCCTGCTGCTGGGCGCGGTCGTCTTCCCAACTGCGCCAGCCGCGAGCAAAAAAGTCCACGAGCACGATCCTGCCGCGCAGGCTCGACATCACAAATTGCCGGCCGTGAATGTCCGTCAGGATCGTATCCGGAAACGCGATGCCCGGCGCGGAACTGGCGCGCGTCAGCGCCGCTTCCATGATGCTCAGCGGAAGCGACTCCGTGTCCGTCGTGCTGGGACGAGTCAACACCAGCGGATCGCCCGGGCCCGAGCCGCCCGACCACGCATAGGGCCGCGGATCATAGTGCCGGCTGGCCTTGTATTCGTTGATGATCCGCTGGACGGCGGGGGCATTGCCCGCCGCGGCCTGCACTTCGGCTTCCTTGACGAACAACCGCGAAGCATCCACCGCCGGCATCGGCTCCACCGTGGCCCGCGCATTCCGCAGGACCTGTACCGCTTCTTCGTGCAGACGGCGCATGTCGCTCAAGACCATCGCCTTGATGATCGCCGCACGCATGATGGCATCGCCGTCTTTCTGCCGGGCCGCATCGGCCATCAGCTCATTGACACTGTCCTCCACTTCCGACCACTCGCGCTCGGAGTAGTAGCCGTGGCCCATGCTTTGCAAGCGGCTCAATACGGCATTGTATTTGGCGTCAAAGGCCGCCCCTTCCGCGCCAAGCACCACCGGACGGCTCGATACCAGGACCGCCATGAACAGGATCAACATCAGGTTACGCATCGTTCTTCCTCCAGAATTTCCCGGCATTGTGACGGCTCCACGCCAAAACTCAATCTCAAAATGGACCCCTCCTCGTTCGGATAAAAACGCTTTACCCCGGCGGGGCTTTTGCGTAGCATCAGATCCGGTTGTAGAGTATTGCACTGCTGCTGGTGTCTTGAAAAAACTAGAATTCACGGAGTCGAACATGAAAACATCCGCCCCGCTCGTTTCTGTCCTGATGGTTCTGTGCCTGCTGGCGTTTGTGCCGCTTGCATCCGCGGAAGTCATCCTCCAGTACTTTGAAACGGAATGGGAGGAAATCTATCGGCGGCTGCCGGAGATTTCGGAGATCGGCTACGGCGGCATCTGGCATCCATCCCCCGCCAAGTCGCCCGTCTCGGGCGGGCAGTTCGCGGGCGGCGGCAACGTGGGCTACAGCCTGTTCGACCGGTTCGACATCGGCGACGTGCCCCAGCGCGGCGACCGGGCCACCCGCTACGGCTCGCGCGGGCAACTGCGCCGGATGGTGGACAACGCCCACCAGACCGACATCAAGATTTATCCGGACATCATCATGAACCACGCCGGCAACGGCCCGCACTTCTGGACCTATCCGGGCATGAAGCCCAACGATTTCCATGGCTGGTGGAATTCGAACGAGCCCGGCGGATTCCGCCGCGCCCCGCGAATGAACAACTACGGCGAGATCAACAACGGCTACGGCCGGACCTTCCAGGAGGAACTGGTCAGCCTGATCGACATCGTGACCGAGCGCGACAACCGCTTTTCGACCGGCGCGCCCAACTACGCCACCCCCGATGAATACGTCCGCCAGCCGGGTCAGTACGATCTGTATCCGTTCCACGGTCCCGGCGACGCCCTCCCCAACGAACATCCCGTGGACTTCCTCGGACGCTGGATCAACTGGCTGGGCTACGCCATGGACTTCGACGGCGTGCGCCTCGACGCGCCCAAACACGTCATTGCCGATTTCTTCGGCACGCCGGGCTGGGGCTTCAACCACGAAATCCAGTTCAACTACAAGCACCGCCGCGGCTGGGACAACTGGACCAACGTCGACGAGCTCTATCAGAACGGCCTGCGCCGGCGCGACAGCGCGCTGATCTTCTCGGAGTTCTTCATCGGCGACCAGAGCGAAATCGACTACTGGCGCAACTTCGGCGTGAAGATGCGCTACCTCGATTTCCCCCGCAAGAGCCAGATGATCTGGCCGGCGTTCAACAACGGCAATCTCGCCGCGCTGAGTTCCTTCGCCGGCTTCAGTCCGGCCGAAGGCGTGATGTTTGCGCAGAGCCACGACGAGAATCCGCCGTGGAAGCTGGAACTGGCCTATGCCTACATTCTCACCCGCGTGGGCGTGCCCATCGTCTACACCACGGGCAACAACCTCGCCGGCGGCGAAAGCAAGGTCAACACCTGGATGCTGGTCGGCCATGAGGGCGCCCTGGGCGACTGGGGCCACCAGGCCATCCCCAACCTGGTGTACATCAACAACAATTTCGCGCGCGGCAACGAGTGGGAGCGCTGGAGCGAAGGCGACTTCTACGCGTTTGAACGCTACGAAGATCTCAACGGCAACGGCACGCCCCAGGCCGGCGAAGGCCTGCTGCTCGTGGGGTTGAACGACTCCGGCGGCGACCTGACCCGCACCGTCCAGACCGCCTTTGAGCCCTTGACGGTCCTGCACGACTACACCGGCAATGCCGGCGTCATCTCGGTCAAGCACGATGGCACGGTCGACCTCACCGTGCCCGGCATGGGCGGCCAGGGCTTCGTCGCCTACGCGCCCAAGAACGTCGACGGCCCCGCCGCCGGCGAACCGCTGCGCTTCGCCCAAGGCGGAACCCCCGTCGGCGAAATCGACTGGATCGTCCCCGGCGGGCGCCTCGCCGCCGACAAGCCCCGCACCCTCCCGCGCGTGACCGGCGACACCGTGGACATCGACGTCCACTTCGCCACCGGCGGCCCCACCGCCGACAACGTCATGATCAAGTGGGGCGAGGGCGACCTGCCGGCCAACATCGATACCGACACTTACTACTACGACGGCGGCTTCGGCATCGTCAGCGGCGGCTTCCAGAACTCGCAGGAAATCGCTCCCGGCCACTGGCGCCTGACCGCCGACACCACCCGCTTCCCCGAAGGCCTGCACGTGATCCGCGCGCGCGTGTTCAACGAGCGCGACCCCGGCCTGCCGGCCCTCTACCAGACCTTCTCCAAGGTGATCTATCTCGACCGCCAGGGGCCCGACATCGAATTTGCCAACCTCGACGCCGGCCAGACGGTGCGCGGCGCGCCGATGATCGAAATCGCCAATCCTGACCGGCTGGCCGCCACGGTGGAGTACAGCACCGACGGCAGCACGTTCCATCCCGCCGACAAGGTCATCGCCGGATTCTGGCAGTTCGCCCTCCCCGCTCTCCCCGCCGGGGCGCAAACCCTGACCATCCGCGCCCGCGAATACGATTGGGACGAGCCACGCAAGCAGATCAACGAAACCATCGCCACGCGCAATTTCACCGTGGACGCCTCCGGTCCCGCCATCGCCATCGAGTTCGACCACCACGTACGGCCGGCCGACGCCGCCAGCGGCGAAATCCACATGCCGTTCTTTACCGTCAAGGTGGTCACCGATGCCGGCAAGCCCGCCAGCCAGGTGCGCCTGTTCTGGAACGAATACGAAATGGTCGGACTGAGCGGCACCGGCGAAATCTCCACCACGTTCGACGGCCGCTTCATGCTGGGCAGCGAAGAAGGCCGGCTCTGGGGCAGCTTTGTGAACGGTGCGCACGTTTTTGAAGCCATGGTTGAGCATAACGGCGAGTGGTACCACGCCTCGCGCCGTGCGGTCTTCAATCTCTATGGCCAGAACCTGATCGACTCCGACGGCGACGGCATTCCCGATACCGTCGAAATGCCGTTCTTCGAAACCGGCACCGCCCCCGGCTACGGCCAAAAGTGGCCCGGGGACAACAACGAAGACATGATCCCCAACGACGGCGAGTATTGGACCCGCCTGAACCCCATGAACCACGACACCACTTACAGCGGGTCGTGGGATGGCGACGAAGATTGGAGCGGCGACGGCTACTCGAACCTCTACAAGGTGCGCCGCGGCTATTGGGACGAAGGCGATGCCTATTTCTACGGCATCTACCAGAATCACGCCGGACAGCTCGGCGATGAAGGCGACTGGGACTGGGGCGGCGGCGGCGGGGGCGGCGGCGGACTGCCGGGCCTGGCTTCGTGGAATCCCCCCAACCCCGACCGCTGCCCGGGCTCGACCCTCACCCTTACCTACGACCCGCGCGAAGGCACGCTCGAAGGCGTCTCGCCCATCCATGTCCATCTGGGCTTCAACGGCTTTGAGCCCTTCGAGGGCCACTTCGCCATGACCGATCAGGGCAACGGCACGTGGCAGTATATCGTGAACATCCCCGAAGATGCCTATCAGGTCAATTTCGTGTTCCGCAACGCCGAAGGAACACTCTGGGACAACAACAACGGCAACGACTGGAACGTGTCGGTTTCCGGCTGCGGCGCGGGCGGGCCGGAGTTCACCATGGATGGCGCGCTCGACAGCGAGCACTACGAACTCGCCCACTACAACGGCATGCGCCTGTGGGCGGCCGTGCGCGACACCAAGCTCTATGTCGCCACCTGGGGCACCGGCGGCGGCGGCAACGACCACATGATCTACATCAACGACCAGCTCGGTGACGCCGTTCCCTCCGCCTGGGCCAAGGCGGGTTACGTCTTCCTCGGCCCCGACCACATCTTCCTTGCCGGCGACGGCGTAAGCAGTTGGTCGGAATGGTCCGGCACCGTGGGCGACGTCCAAAGCGCCAACAGCAAGGTGGATGGCACCTTCAACTACCTCGAAGGGGTCATTGACCTCGTCCAGGAGTTCGGCACCGTTCCCGAGGCCCTCTACATGGCCGTCGGCACCTACGCCCGTCCCGATGGCAGCCCCCTGAACAACCAGGTGCCGGCCCCGTGGGACGTCAACGAGCACATCGAAGTCACCGAATTCCTGCGCGTGCCCATCGCCTCCATCCGCGACCAGAACGGCGACGGCCATTTCGACGGCGGCAACCCGCTGATGTGGACCGTGGTCAACGGAGACACCAACAACGCCAACTATGGCCTGCGCCGCTTCTTCCTCGATGAAGTCGCCGGCGATCAGGAATGGCTGACCGTGATTGTCGAGCCACGCGCCGGCGGCACCAACCAGATCACCGAAATCGAGGTCTTCAGCAATCTCAACCGCCGCGACTTCGCCAAGCTCCCCGGCGAGGAGAATCCCGACGACGTGACGGCGGCCTCGCTGGACACCTACTTCCGCGGCTGGCCCATGCAGAGCATCGGCGGCGGCCAGTGGTCGGCCACCCTGCCGGTGAACCAGTGCGGTGCCTACCGCATCAACGCCCGCTGGCGCATCAACGGCGGGCCGTGGACGTATTACACCGACGAGGGCCTGCGCCGGGACACCGCCGTCGTGGTCTCGCCCAAGAAGGCCCTCGACACGGTGCTGTACGAATTGAACCCCCTCACGGCGGAATCCACCACCCATGAGTTCGGCGGGCGTTCCACCTTCCGCAACATGTACACCACCGAAGGCGGACGGCCCAACGCCATCAGCCCCACTCAACTCCAGGACCTGGGCGTCAACATGATCTGGCTCCAGCCGATCCATCCCATCGGCACCATCGGCCGCCAGACCGACCCGCTGACCGGACAGCCCTACGATCCGGGCTCGCCCTACGCCGTGCGCAACTACTGGGCCGTCAACAGCGTCCTCGGCGACCCCGCCACCCGCGACCAGGCGATGACCGAGTTCGTCGAGTTCGTCGATCAGTACAACCAGGCGGGCATCGGCATCATGCTCGACGGCACCTTCAACCACAGCGCCTGGGACTGCGAAATCGGCGTCATGGCCACCCAGATGGGTCTCGTGAACTCCCACGGCAATCCGCTCAACCCGGACAGCCTGATTTCCGAGGTCCGCCCGGGCTGGTATTCCAAGAAGGACAGCTACGGCGAGCCGGCGACCTACTTCGTCAGCATGGAAAACAACGACATCGCCGAAGCGCCGGACCGCATTGACTTCGGCAAGTGGTCCGATGCCGCCGATTTCTTCTTCGGCCGCTACGACGCCCTGGTCCAGTATCCCGCCGCCGATCCCGATCCCCTCAATGCCTGGTTCAGCTCCTGGCACCAGCGCTTCCTGCGCGAAGACGACCGCCTCGAACCCCTCGGGCCCCAGACCCAGGAACTGTGGGACTACTTCGCCAACTATTCCCTCTACTGGCTCGAAAAGACCGGCCTACCCCCCGGCCAGCCCATCGACCAGCAGGATACCGGCATCGCCGGGCTGCGCTGCGACTTCGCCCAGGGCCTGCCCAACGAATTCTGGGAGTACACCATCAACCGGACCCGCAGCGTCAAGTGGGACTTCCTGTTCATGGCCGAATCGCTGGACGGCTTCCGGGTCGTGGACGGCTCCCCCCGCCACGGCGTCGGCTACCGCTCGGCCCGCCACTTCGACATTCTCAACGAGAACATCGTGTTCATGTGGCGCGACCAGTACTTCAGCTACCGGGTCTACGAAAGCACGGGCTACAACCCCAACAAGAGTACCGGCCTGATCTTCGGCGCCTTCGACGACCGCAAGAATGCCTTTGAACTGTCGCCGCTGCTGCTGAACCTGACCTCGCACGACGAGGTCTTCCCCAGCGACGACCAGTACAGCCTCCTCTTCGCCTATGCCATCAACGCCGCCATGGATGGCGTGCCGATGATCTTCTACGGCCAGGAAATGGGCGCCCAAAACTACGCAACCGAATACGGCCCGCGCACCGATTCCCCCGACGGCATTTCGCCGGACAACAACTTCTCGCTCTACGAGGAGAACTTCGGCAAGTTCATCCCGAACTTCAAGCGCTACAACCACATGTCCAGCGTGTGGGCGGCGGCGGCCTGGAAGGACAACATCCGCGGCATCTATTCGCGCCTGAACAAGGCCCGGCAGAATTCTCCCGCCCTGCGCTCGCAGCAGAACTACTTCCTCGATGACTTCAACGTCGGCGGCTGGAACAACGACATTTTCGCCGTGGCCAAGTTTCAGCAACCCGGCATCTCCGCCGCCGAACAGGACGTGGTGTTTGTCTTCGTCAACAACGACTTCCGGGGCGATCCCAACCGGGCCGGCCTGTTCGATGTCAGCGCCACGACGCCCTCCGGCGCGAACTGGTTCGGCATCAATCCAACCCACAACTACAACGTGGTCAACATCGCCGCCACGAATCCCACGACCCTCCTGTGGGGCGCGGGCATCATGGGCAGCGACCTCATCGCCAACGGCATCTATGTCGGCTTCAACGAGGGCGATGCCACCTGGGTGGGCGGCAACCAGGCCCAGTACATCCGCCTGCTGGATATCACCGCCGGCATGACCGCCGAGAGCGTCAACGATTACGTGCCGCCGCGGTTCGCCGCCCCGGTCATCCAGGCCATCGGCAACCAGAGCGTCGAAGCTGGCAACACCCTGTCGTTCAACGTCAACGTCACGGTGGCCCCGGGCGACAGCGTCACGCTGACCGCCCAGAGCGACCTGGCGCCGAACAACTGGTCCTTCACCGCCCCGAACGCCTTCTCGTTCACCCCGGTGCCCGGCGAGGTCGGCGTGCACACCTTCCTCTTCACCGCCACCGGTCTCGATGGCTACGACGAGGAATGGATCACCATCACCGTCACCAGCGACAGCCCGCCGCTCACCCCCTACCAGACCTGGCTGGGCACCTATGGCATCGACCCGCAGGCTCCGCTCGCCGGTCCCAATGACGACTTCGACGGCGACGGCTATACCAACGAAGAGGAATTCCGGGCGGATACCCATCCGAACGACGACGAGTCCTACCCGTCGATCAACGTCTTCCGCAAGGATTCCCAGGGGCGCTGGCGCATCGAGATGCAGAAAGGTTCCGCCGCCACCCGCTCCTACACGGTGCACCGCGCCGCCGAACTGGACGGCGACGGTTGGGATTGGACGCCCCATGTCACCATCCCGCGCACCGACGGCGTCTTGACGGTGGATCCCGTGGCTCCCCCGCTCTTGATCTTCAAGGTCACGATCGAGCCCCCCGCGCCCTAGTCAAGCGGACGGAGCGTCCAGCGAACGGAGCCGATGGCGCCATGCCATCGGCTCCGTTTTCTGTCGGCATGGCTTGACAGATTGGCCGGCGGGTCAGTAGGATCGACCCTGGATCATCACAACAGGCCCCCTCGGGTGGTCAAGGCCGGAAAGGTGTTAGCTATGAACAGAATTCTTTTGGCGTTGGCGGCAGTCTCCCTGATTCTTGGATTGGCGGCCTGCGAGGACAAAACCAAAGAGCGCGCCCGGGAATTGGTTTTTGACAACAAATCCCGTTATACGGTCGATGTAATACCACGGACCATCGAGATCGATCGGTTCAGCCTGCCTTCTGGTGAACGGGTCAAGTTTAAGAACATCAAGAATCCAGATTTCCGCTACGAGCCCATGACTAAGGTTCAGGAAGGGATGGAATCCAAGGAACGCTATGTTGTTTTTGTCGACAAGCCGCCCGAACCAAAACCGAAATGACGGCTTGATGGACCAACGGTCCACGCTGCGGCAATCGCCTAGCCGCTGAGCATCGCCGTCAGGTGTGGCGCGTAGGAGCCAATCAATACTTCCGGATCACCGCGCGCACGATGCCGCCGATCTCCAGGCTGTGCTTGGGCCGGATGAACGTGTACTTCGGATTCGCAGGCTCCAAACGAACCCCCGCGGTATCGCGCACGTAGTATTTCAACGTCCATTCGTCGTCGACTCGCGCCACCACGATGTCGTTTTGACGGGGACGCTGCCCCTTTTCCACCAGAACGATGTCTTGGGGCATGATTCCCGCCTCAATCATCGAATCTCCCCGGACCGTCAGCATATACGTATTGTCTGGATTCTTGACAAGGTACTCGTCCAACGTGATGGCGTCCGCGGCCTGCTGCTCTTCCTCCGTCGGGAAACCGGCGGCGATGGACCCCAGCATGCGGACGGTGCCCGTCAGCTTGGGCAGGAGCGCAATGCGGCCGTTGGTGTCCTTGGCCACGTACCCCGCCTCCGCTAATTTGGCCAGCAGGCCAAAGACCGCATTCTTCGACCGATAGCCAAACAGCCCCAGCATCTCCGCGTAGGTTGGCGGGCGATGCTCCAGCCGCCAAAATTCGCGCAAACTCCGGATCTTCTTCGCCAGTTGAATGTCTCTTGGCATGATCGCCTCCTAGGTTGCCCCAAACATAACTGAACTGGCGTTCATGCACAAGCGATATTTGATTGACCCTGTTATTTCTGATCGTGCCGGAATCGGCCGGGACGGTGCCCGGCCCTCCAGAACACCGCCCAAGGAGCCTGTTTTTGCCTCTGGAGGGACGACCTCCGTGTCGTCCATGTTCGTCTTGCCATAACCTCCGTCGTTTTTGTTTGCTAACGCCCAATACAGGAGTAGGCTTCCACCTGTTGTGCGTTGTGAACATCATGCCCCGGGAGAAAATTCATGAAAATGCTGAATGTGTTGCTGTCCATTTGTCTCATCCTTGCCGTTGCCGGCCCGACCCTCGCCGGTGAATGCCTCGGCGTTCTCGAAATTCGGGGGGTGGACGCTCTCTCACAAGCCGTTTTTGAACTCACCCGGGCCACCGGCGATCCGGTCCCCAAGGAGGCGGCGTCCCTGATGCTGTACGGAGCGCTGGGTACCATGCCCGGGATGGGCATCTCGCCCAACGGAACAGTCCGGGTTGTTTGGTTCGCCAGCGATGAGGATGCCGGCAGTTTCGCGCTCCTGCTTCCGGTCGAAAACCATGGCGACGATTATCTGGCCAGCCTGGCCTCCTCCGGCTGGTCGGATCCACAGGATCTGGACAATGGACTGTCTTCCATGGTTGCCCCGCCCGGTACCCCCCTGCCCTGGCCGAAGGTCGTGTTCGCCCGCCGTGGAGCAACCCTGATTGCCGCCGGCCGCGAAACCGACGTGCGCAGTGCCGATGAACTCATGGCCGCCCTGCCTCCCGTCCTGGCGGCCGAGGGCGTTGTGGCCCTGGAGATCCGCCCGTCCGCCCTTATTCGGGCTTTTGGCGTGGAAATCATCGAGGGCATGGAGCAGGCCATCCAGGCCACGGCCGGCCAGGTCCCGGACTCCGCCAAGGTGGCCGATCTGTACGTCAAGAGCTACATGGCCCTCACCCGCCAGATTGGCGAATTTGTCCTGGGTCTCGGTGTGGCCGATGGCAACCTCAACCTTCATACTCGCCTGGCCGCCGAGGAGGGAACTCGCCTGGCCCGTTGGCTCGATACGCTCAAGACCCCCGGCCGCGCGGCCTCCGTGGTCAACCTCCCGGATGCCCTTTATACCGGCATCTTCCAGTTGGGAGATGTCGCCATGGTCGCGGAGCCCTATTTCCAGCTCATGGATCAACTGATGAACATCATGCCGGTGGAAATGCCAGCGGACACCATGGCCGAATACATGCAGGACGCCAAAGCCTTTTGGATGAACATGACCGGCGATCTCGGCTTCTCCGTGCTTCCGCCCACCCGCCAGAACCCCCTGCGCGCGGCGGAGTATATCGCGCTCAAGGATGTCGAGGATCTGCGCGGGCGCCTGTCCCGCATGGTTTCGAGCGCCGGCGCCATGATCGGCGCCATGGCCAAATCCGAAGCCCAGTCCCCCATTCAGGCGGAAATCGCCTTGGAAGAACCCCGCGAATATCGCGAGATCCCGGTCGACCGCCTGGCCTATCGCCTGACCCCCGGCGAAGCCTTGCTCGGCATCTGGCCCCCGGACCGTCCCCTGAACCTGGCCGTCGAAATCGCGTGGCTTCCCAACGCCGCCCTCGTCAGCATCGGCGGCGGCGATATCACCGAGGCCATGCTGGATCGGATCCTCGATCAATCCGCACAACACCTGGCAACCCTGCCCTCGTGGCGGGCCTTCTATCCCGCCATCGATGCCAACCCCATCCAACTGTCCCAACTCGCGGTCTTCGACACCCTGCGCCACTATCTCGGCCTGGCGGATTTGATCACCGGGGATGACGCCGCCGCCGAGATTCCCGACGGCCCCGGACATCTCGCCGAGTTGTCCTATACCGCCATGAACGGCGTCATGTCCCGCGCGCGCTTCCGCCTCGCGGATATCGCCGCCATCGCCGCCAAGGTCCAGGAAGCCCAGGAACGTGCTCGCGCCGCCCACGCGGCGCAAATGAGCGCCTTCGAGGAACTCATGAGCTCCGGCGCCTTTCAGGTCGAGTTCGACGACGAGGATTCCGGCACGAGCTGGGATCCCGGATTCGGCTGGGACATGGATAACGACTGGGACGACGAGGATGAAGAGGACGATTGGAGTGACGAGGACGAATCGGATGACGATGAGGAGATGATCGAGCCCTTCGTCCCGACGGACGAGACCGAAGGCGCAGACGCCCCGGTCCTTCTCTAGACGCCCACCGGCTTGCCACGCCCGCCCCCAGCCATACCGGTTGGCGGCGGGCTTCGCTCAGGAAGCCCCCCCATGGATTGCCCGCTGCCGACGGCCCGCTATGACCGGATCACCCTGGCCCATGGCGGGGGCGGCACCCTGACCGATGCCCTGATCCGCGAGGTGTTCCTGCCCGCCTTTGGCTCCCCCGCCGCCAGCCCTCTGGATGCCACGCCCCTCCCGATCGATGCCGGCCCGGTTGCCCTCACCACCGACTCCTACGTCGTCCAGCCGCTGTTTTTCCCCGGCGGCGACATCGGAACCCTTGCCGTCAATGGCACCGTCAACGATCTGCTCATGGTCGGCGCGCGGCCCGTCGCCCTGACCGCCGGATTTATCCTGGAGGAAGGACTCGAAATCGAAGTCCTGCGCCGCGTCGTTGCGTCCATGCGCACGGCTGCCGCGACCGCACAAGTGTCCATCGTCGCCGGCGACACCAAGGTCATCGAGCGCAGCCGCGGCGACGGGATCTACATCAACACCAGCGGCCTGGGCCAGATCGTTACGCCGGACGTGCCGCAGCCCGCGCGCATCCGCACCGGCGACGTCCTGGTGTTGACCGGCGACATTGGTCGGCACGGCATGGCCGTGATGGCGACGCGCCACGGCCTCGACTTTTCGCCCCCGGTGGAAAGCGATTGCGCCGCCCTGTCCGGGCCTATGCTGGACTTGTTTGCCGCCGGCTTCCTTCCACACTGCGCCCGGGACCTGACCCGCGGCGGGCTCGGCGGAGTTCTTTGCGAACTGGCCCGCGCCGCCCAGCTCGATCTGGCCATCGAAGAATCTCGCATTCCGGTCAGGCCGGCCGTCCAGTCCGCCTGCGACCTGCTGGGCTTGGATCCCCTGTTCGTTGCCAATGAAGGCTGCGCCGTGTTGATTCTGGCGCCCAAGGATGTCGAATCCGCCTTGTCCATCCTGTCGCGGCATCCGGCCACCGCACCGGCCTGCGTAATCGGATCGGCCGGTCCCGCCGGCGGCGCCGTGTCGGCCCGCACCGCGCTGGGAACGGTTCGCCGGATCACTCCGCCCACCGGCGAGCAATTGCCCCGAATCTGCTGACCCTCCCGGCGCTCTATTCCGTCTGGGCAGGTCGAAAATCCTGCAAATGCAGTTGCAGGTATTCTTGGCCGTTGTAGCGGTTCAGGATCAGGTTGAAGGCAATGTCGAGCGGTCCGCTGGGCACGTCGCGATCGCCCATCCCAAAGCCAATGGCTTCGCGCTGGCGGCCGCCCATCGGGAACATGATCTTGAGGTGCTTGCCCCCAATCACCCGGGGCGCAAAGGCCGGGGTGACATTCCGAATGGCCCACACGGGTAGCGGATTGGCGTGCCCGAAGGGGCGCAGCCGGTTTTGGTCGGCATAGAGTTCGTCCCCGATGTCGCCCGGCTGAATCCATGCATCCACCAGCAACTGGCGCCGGTGATCGCCCTCCCGCAGGGTTTCCGCGCACACTTCGTTGAAACGCTCGGTCAGTTCGCCGATGCGCTCCTGATCCACCTCGAGCCCCGCCGCCATCGCATGGCCGCCATAGCGGCGGAGCAACGGCGAACACGATTGCAAATGGCGCAGCAGGTCAAACCCCGGAATGCTGCGGCAGGAGCCGCGGCCAACGCCATCGTCATCCATGCCAATCACCACCACCGGGCGGTTGAAACGGCTCGCAATCCGCGAGGCCACAATCCCTATCACCCCGGCATGCCAGTGCCGGTGCGCCACCACCAGGCCAAAGTCCTTGTTCGGATCGAATCGGCGATCCAGATCTTCGCACGCCTCCTGGACGATCTTGTCTTCGATTTCCTGCCGCTTGCGGCTGGAATCGTCCAACTGCTGGGCCAGGATCCGCGCCCGGGGCTCCTGCTCCGTCAACACCAGTTCCAGCGCCGCCTCCGCATTGCCCAGGCGCCCCGCCGCATTGATCCGGGGCCCGATCATGAAGCCGATGTGATAGGTATCCACCGGACCGGTGATCCCGGCCGTCTGGATCAAGGTCCGCAGCCCGACCGACCGGGTTTTGTTCAGCAGTTGCAGCCCGTGATAGACCAGAATGCGGTTCTCCTTCAGCAGCGGCACGATATCCGCCACGGTTCCCACCGCCACGAGTTCCATGAAGGACTTCAAATCCACCGTCTCGGCGGACTCCATCTGGCGCTGGCGCCCCGCCTTGATCAGTCCATGGCACAGCTTGAACGCCACCCCGACACCCGCCAGCATGCGAACCTCGTCGGGACATCCCCCCAGCTTCGGGTTCACGATGGCGCACGCTTCGGCGACGCCTTCCGCCGCCGGCTCGTGGTGGTCGCTGACAATCACATCGATGCCCAGCCGCGCCGCCTCCCGGACGGCCTCCACCGAGCTGGTTCCGCAATCCACCGTGATGATCAGGTTGGGGTGATAGGTCTCGATGCAGCGGTGCAGGGTATCCACCCCGAGCCCATAGCCATCCTCGATGCGGTGCGGCAGGAACGGAACGGCCACCGCCCCCAGCCCGCTCAGCACCTGGATCATCAGGGCGGTCGCCGTCACGCCGTCGACATCGTAATCGCCGTAGACCAGGATGGAACTGCCCTGCTCAATGTGCGCCAGGATCACCTCCACGGCCTTGTCCATGCCTGGCAGCTCGAAGGGATCCGTCAGGTCCGCCAACCGGGGTTGCAGGAACTTCTCGATCTCCGCATGGTCCACCAGTCCCCGCGCAACCAGCGCCCGGGACATCGCTCTCGAAAACCCAAAGGCCTGCGCGATGCCATCCGCGACCGCGGGATCGGCCTCGATATCCAGCCAGCGTTTTTCGGAGCGATTCAGCACGATTCTACTTCGTTGCCGCCGGCGTGGCCTTGGGCCGGACCGCCAGCATGACCGGCGTGGCGATGAAGGCCGACGAATAGGTTCCCGCCACCACGCCGATGAACAGCGCCAGCGCGAAATCGAAGATGGCGCCGCCGCCGAAAATCATCAGCATCGATACGCTCAGCAGGGTGGTCAACGACGTCAGCAGCGTGCGAGCCAGGGTCGCATTGATGCTCTCGTTCACCACGCCGGCATCCAGCCGTCCGCCGCGCAGCTTGCGCGTCTCGCGAATGCGGTCGAAAACCACAATCGTGTCGTTGACGGAATACCCCAGCACCGTCAGCAGCGCCGCGATGCTGGTCATGGTCAGTTGACGCCCGAACAAGCTGTAGATCCCGACCGTCAACAGCAGGTTGTGCAGCAGGCCCACCACTGCGCCGACCGCAAACGAGAACTCGAAGCGGATCGTGATGTAGATGATCATGCCCAGCAGCGCCAGGCCGATGGCGATCAGGCCGCTGCGCTGGAGCTCCCGGCCGACCTGCGGCCCCACCGTGTCCTCCTGAATCAGGCGGAACTTGGAATCCGAAAACTCGTCGGCAAGCAATTGCTGCGCCGTGGCCCCCGCCTCGGGGTCGGGCACCTTCAGCACCAGGACTTCGGCCATGGCGTCGCCCACCCCGCTGCGCTGGTACTGGATGGCCGGATTGGGAATTCCGGCGCTCGTCAGCGCGGACCGCAGCGCATCCACTTCGGCCTTCTCCGCAAAGCCCAGCGTCAATTGCTGGCCACCGGTAAAGTCCACGCCGAAGTTATCCATCCCGCGGTACACCCCGTAGCCCAGCGAGCCGGCCACCAGCAGAATCGATAGCACGGCCGCCAGTTGGCGTTTCGACATGAAGTCGATCTGGGTTTCCTTCACCCACTGGGTCATCTTCAGGTTGTGCAGCCATCCGCGGCTCTCCAACGCTTCGAAGACCATCCGCGTCACGACCACCGCCGTGTACATGCTGGCGACGATGCCGGCACTCAGGGTGATCGCAAAGCCTTTCACCGGGCCGGATCCCTGCCAGAACAGGATGATCGCCGTCAGCAACGTCGTCAGGTTGGCGTCGAAAATGGTCGAAAAGGCCTTTTCATAGCCCGCGACAATCGCCGCGCCAAACCGCTTGCCCAGGCGCATTTCTTCACGGATGCGCTCGAAAATCAGCACGTTGGCATCCACCGCCATGCCGACGGTCAGCACGATGCCCGCGATCCCCGGCAAGGTCAGCACCGGCAAGGTCGTGCCGGATCCGCCCATTCCGGCGCCGCCGATCAGCCCGAAAAATCCGCCGGTAATAATCATGCCCAGCGGCAGCAGCACCAGGTTGAGCAGCAGCGCCAGCAACGCCACCATTCCGGCGAAGTGGTAATAGATCACCATGAAGACCGCCACCGCCGCAAATCCAATCACCGCCGCGCGCTGGCCGCTCTGGATGGAGTCGACGCCCAGCGTGGGATCGACCGTGCGCTCCTCGATCACCCGCAACGGCGCCGGCAGGGCGCCCGCCCGAAGCACCAGGGCCAGGTCGCGCGCCTCATCCAGCGTGAAGCTGCCCTCAATCACCGCTTCGCCGCCGGGAATCGAGGTGCGGATGAACGGCGCCGAATAGAGGGTTCCGTCCAGCACGATCGCCAGGTAGCGGCGGCCCTGCGGATCCGGATTGCGCACGCCGCCCGGCGCGTGGTCGGCCGTCAACTTGGCGAAAATCCGCCGCCCGCGCGGATCAAAGGAAATGCCCACCGCCCGTTGGCCAAACTGTTGGTATTCCACGTTGGCGCTGCGAAGGCTGTCACCGGTCAATTCGGCCTTGCGGCTGACGTAGTACGGACGAAAATAGTCCTTGCCATCGATCACATCGCGTTGCAGCAGCAGATCGTATCCCGGCCGGCCCTCGAAGTCGCGCAAGGCCTCGCGCTCCGCCTCGGTCGGCGGAGGGCCCTTGCGGACCCAGTAGTCGCCCCGGCCGCGGCCGGGCAGCGATACGATTTCGTAGTTCTCCGGCACCTTGCGGTCGCGGAACAGGCCTTCGATCATTTCATCGTTGCGCGGATGCACCATCCGGAATTCCAAATAGGCCGCCTTGCGAATGTTCGCCGACGCGCGCTCGCGGTCTTCCGTCTTCATCCCGGGAATCTGAACCACGATGCGCCGCTCGCCATCCGGATAGATGTTCGGCTCGGCCACGCCCATGGAGTCGATACGGTTGCGGATCACCTCCAGCGCCCGGGCCCGGGCGTCGGATACGCTGCCTTCCAGCCCCTGGGAGTCGTCAATCTCCAGTGTGTAGCTGGTCCCTCCCTGCAAATCGAGCCCCAGCTTGATCTTCTCCTCCGGGGGCACGATCAGCGCCACGCTCCATGCCGTCACCACCGCCAAAATCAACCATTTCCAGATCGATGCTTTCATGTTCCCTGTTTCCCGTTCTGTTGCCGGCGGTCCTCCGCCGAAACTGCCTCTTCTGCCCTTGCCGCCCCTCAACCCTTGGGGTCCGCCTCCAGCTCCGCACTCTTGTCCAGTACCTGCGACACCGCCCCGCGCACCACCTCGACTTTTACGTTGTCGGCGATTTTAACCACCAGGGTCTTGTCCTTCACATTGGCCACGGTCCCCAGGAACCCGCCGCCAAACAGGACCCGGTCACCGGTCTTGACCGCGCCCAGCAGGGCCTGGCGTTCCTTCTCCCGCCGCTTCTGCGGGCGGATCAGCATGAAATAAAACAACGCCACCATCAACCCCAGCCATACATAGAGGTAAACGCCCGATTGCGGAGAAGCGCCCTCGCCGCCCGGCGGCTGCGCCATCGCCAACTGTGTCATCCAATTCATCATCACGGTTCTCCTCCCGCCGCGCGTCGCCGCGCCGCTTGTCCTCTTGCCGCCCGTTTATCCTTCGGCCGCGGCCGCCGGTCCCGCCGCTTCCGGCCCGTACACCCGGGCCGTCTCCGCACGGAACGCTTCAAATCTGCCTTCCCGGATGCTTTCGCGCATCCGGGCGATAAAGTCAAAATATACGTGCATGTTATGCAGCGCCGTCAGGCGGACCCCGAGGATCTCGCCTGTGTTCAGCAGGTGCCGCACGTAGCCCCGACTGAACCGCCGGCAGGCTGCGCACGGGCAGCCTTCCTCCAGGGGACGGGCATCCAGCCGGTTCGCCGCCCCCCGGACCGAATAGCGCCCGGCGCGCGTGAACACCGTCCCGTGCCGCGCCAACCGCGTGGGCATCACGCAGTCAAACATGTCCACGCCCAGCGCCACCGATTCCGCCATCTGCCCAAACTGGCCGACGCCCATCAAGTACCGCGGACGCTCCCTCGGCAGGAAGTCCACCGTCATGCGCACGCCCGGCATGATCAGGTCCTCCGGCTCGCCCACGCTGACGCCGCCGATGGCATAGCCATCAAAGGCGCCGAGCTCCAGCAAACCCTTGGCGCAGCGTTCCCGCAATCCGGGATGCACACCGCCCTGGACAATGCCAAACACCAACTGCCCCGTGGCCCGGGGCTGTTGGGCACATGTGGCCGCCCAAGATAGGGTGCGCTCCACCGCTTGGCAAGCGTATTCCGGCGTGCATGGACAGGGCGGACACTCGTCGAACGCCATCGCGATGTCCGAGCCCAGCGTGCGCTGGATCGCCATGCTTTCCTTCGGCCCCATGAACATCTTTGCGCCGTCCACATGCGATTGGAACCAGACCCCGTCCGGCGTCATCTTGCGCAGATGCGTCAGGCTGAATACCTGGTAGCCCCCGCTGTCCGTCAGAATCGCCCGTTTCCAGTCCTGGAACGCATGCAGCCCGCCTAGGGCCTCGATCACGTCCATCCCCGGCCGGACACTCAAGTGATAGGTGTTGCCCAGCAGGATCTGGCAGTCCTGCGCCTCCAGTTCCCATGGCGCCATCGATTTGACCGTCGCCTGCGTCCCCACCGGCATGAAGACCGGCGTGTCCACCGGGCCATGCGCCGTCCACAATCGACCCAACCGGGCCTTGGACCCCCGGTCCTCTTGCAAAACCTCAAATGTGCCGACTTCGGACATAGGCGCGGCACTCTATCCGCCATCCAGGCGCTTGTCGAGGCTTCAACCCGATCACGTTTGTCGTTTGCTTCGAATCGTGCTAGGGTTTTACGCAGTCATCTGGCATGAAACGCAATCTCGCCATCCTCTTGGCCGTCGGCGCAACCGCTCTCCTCCTCGCATGGCTGGCCACCCGGCCCGGCGGATGTCAAAACCGCCCTGCCGAGGCGACCACCCCGCCCCCTCCCGGACCGACCATCGAGAAGGCCGCCGAACGTGCCGCGGCGGCCATCCGCCACATTCGCCCCGAACCGCAACCCGTGCGGAACCCGGATGCCAACGGTCCCGCGGTCTACCTCCAGGCCGAGATCATCCGGCCCGGCGACTCGTCGGCACCCGCTCCCGCCCCCGAACACACGCGCCCGTCCGCCCGCGGCTACCCCTGGATGGTTCTGTTCGATGCCCCGGTTCAACCCCAATGGCGGACCGCCCTCGAAGTCGCCGGGGCCACCATCCGTGCCTACCTGCCCGATAACGCCTGGCTCATCGAGGCCCCTGCCGAATCCATCGACGCCATCCGCCGCCTGCCGGCCGTCGCCTGGACCGGTGAATACCGCCCCGCCCATAAACTTCAGACCCGGCTGGCCGTCCTCGCACGGCAGGAACCCGCCCTCCATGTCCCCTTCACTCTCCAAACCTTTTCGCCCCACGATGTGTCCGACCTCGTCCAATCGCTCGAAACCCTCGGCGCCTCCGACATCCGCGCCACCCCCGCCCGCCGCTGGGGCCTCATCCGCGCCGTGCTTCCCGCCGGCAAGGTCGCCCGCCTGGCCCATCTGCCCGAGGTCCAATGGCTCGAACTCTATGCCCCCCCACGACTCCTCAACAACGTGTCCCGCTCCGACGAACGCCTCCAGATCGAGTCCGTGCATCAACTCCACGGATTGGACGGGTCCGGCCAGATCGTGGCCATCGCCGATTCGGGACTCGATACCGGCAATTTCGACACGATCCACCCCGACTTCTCCGGCCAAATCCTCCAGGTCTTCGACACCGGCCGCCTGACCAACTGGAGCGACACCTATTACCACGGAACCCACGTCGCCGCCTCCCTCCTCGGCACCGGCGCCGCCTCCGGCGGGCAGTACCGCGGCACCGCGCCCGGGGCCGGCCTCGTCTTCCAATCCGTCATGCGCGCCAACAACACCCTCAACATTCCCGACGACCTTCATGATCTGTTCTGGCCCGCCTACGAAGCCGGTGCCCGCATTCATTCCGACAGTTGGGGCAGCGCGGTCTACGGCGAGTATACCAGCGACTCCATGACCACCGACGAATTCGTCTGGGATCACCCCGACATGCTCGTGGTCGTGGCGGCCGGCAATGATGGTGAAGACCTCGACCGCAACGGGGTGATCGACCTGGTGTCTCTCAACGCACCGGCCACGGCCAAAAACGCCTTGTCCGTCGGCGCCTCCGAAATCGGCCGGCCCCCCGGAAGCGGCGGGCGCTCCTCGTCTACCTATGGCTCCGTCTGGGGCTTTGATTATCGCGTGCCGCCCATCTCCACCGATTACATCTCTTCCAGCCCCTCTGACCATCCGCTCGGCATGGCCGCCTACTCCTCGCGCGGCCCCACCCTCGACGGCCGTCTCAAGCCCGACATCGTCGCGCCCGGAACCGATGTCATCTCGGCCCGTTCCCGAGCGTCCTCCTACACCGCCTGGGGAGTCCTCTCCGGCAACACCAACTATTGCTTCATGGGCGGCACCAGCATGGCCACCCCCCTCATGGCCGGCGCCGCCACCCTCGTCCGGCAGCACCTCGTCGACAATCTGAACAGGTCCTCCCCTTCCGCCGCGCTGCTCAAGGCCGCCCTCACCGGCGGCGCCCGCTCGCTCTCCCCCGGACAGTACGGCACCGACCAACATCGCGAAATCCCCGACCAGCGCCCCAATCACGTCGAAGGCTGGGGAATGGCCGATGTCGCCGGCACCCTCTTCCCCGGCGGTCCCATTCAACCCGTCCTGATGGAAAGTCCCGCCCCCCTCCATACCGGCCAGCGCTTTTCCCTCGATTTCCATGTCCACGGCGGCGCGCCCCTGAACACGCTATTGGCCTACAGCGACTATCCCTCTTCCCTTGCCGCCGCCATCCATCTCGTCAACGATCTCGATCTGGTCCTGATCGACCCCGACGGCGTCCAGTATCACCCGAATGGCCTGAACGCCCCCGACCGACTCAATAATTTGGAAGGCATCGATGTCCCCGACCCCGCTCCAGGCCGCTGGACCCTCGAAGTCTCTGCGCACAACGTCCCGCAGGGCCCCCAGCCCTATGCCCTCTATCTCCGCGGGCCGCTCGCCATGCCCGTCACCATCGAGCACCAGCCCCTCGATAATACCATCGTCACCAACGGCCATTACCTCGTCGAGGCCACGATCCACTCCGCCGCCCCGGTCGATCCCGACTCCGTCCACCTCTATTGGAATCCCACCGGCAGCACCCAGGTCTTCGCCAAAACCACCATGACCACCACCAATGGCCGTGACTTCTCCGCGACCATCAAGGCCTATCCCGCCGGCAAGCGCATCCAGTACTACATCGCCGCCGGCCCGCCCGAACTGCCGGCCTTCCACCCTCCCAACGCGCCCGCCCAGGTCCATGCCTTCGAGATCACCCGCCCCGTCCTTCTCACCGTCTCCGGCTCTCCCGCCCAGACCGGCAACGCCGATCCCCCTTACGGCACCCATCTGCTGCCTTCCAACGTCAGCGTCCGCGTCCGCGCCCTTTTCCCCCCGCTCGGTTCCAACGGATATCGAACCGCATCCATCGGCTGGATCGGCACCGGCTCCGTCCCGTCTTCCGGCCCCGCCGACTTCTGCGATTTTGTCCTCACCCGGGACTCCACCATCACCTGGCGCTGGCAGGATCAGGTTGCGTTGACCCAGGTCTCCGCCCCCTACGGCGCCATGAACCATACCACCTGGCATCCCCTCGACGGCACAGCCTCTTCCCTCATCGCCCCCGAAAGCCACACCTTCAACAAAGTGGCCCTGACCTTCGCCGGCTGGCAAATCGATGGCGTCCGCTTCCCCCCGCCGCCGGCGCCTTCACCGCGGCAAGTCCACGGCATCCCCATGCCCGCCCCGCGGACCGCCGCCGCCACCTATCTCGATACCACCCTCGACACCGACCACAACGGGCTGCCCGACTGGTTCGAACTGCGCCACTACGGTCAGCTGGGCCAAGACCGCCTCGCCGATCCCGATGGCGATGGATTCGAAAACGAACTCGAAGCCGCCGACCACACCGATCCCTTCGATCCCGACTCCTTTCCCGAGCCCCCTGTCATCGTACATGCCCCGCTCCCATCCCCCGCCCACACGCCCGCCCCATGGCCCATCGAAGCCGACATCACCGACAACTACCAGGTCGCCGCCGCCACCCTCCACTGGCGGCGCAACGACGGCCCCTGGCGCACCACCCCCATGACCAACGCCCCCGGCTCGTCCCGCTACTCCGGCACCATCCCATCCCCCGCCCGCGACGGCGATGCCAACGCCGACGTCCTCTCCGCCGGCGATCCCGCCGGTTTCCTCGCGCAATCCGATACCTGGACCGTCCAGGTCGCCTA
>CAYNSH010000055.1:0-23181 GCA_964399775.1 uncultured Verrucomicrobiota bacterium | reverse complement strand
AGCCCTTGAATCTTGAATCTGAAGATTCAAGATTCAAGGGCTGACCCCAAAGCTCATGGGTTCTTCCGCCGGGGAAGGCGGGGTTTGTTCTTCATTTTGTAGACCGTCGGCTTGCGCGGCTTTTCCTGCACGACGCCCTTGAAAGGGTTCTCGGTGCGCTTGAGTTCGAACATCTGGTCGCGCAGGAGGGCGGCGCGCTCGAATTCCATGGCCTCGGCGGCCTCGGCCATTTCGCGTTCCATCTCCGCGATCACCTGCACGACATCGTAATCCTCGCCGGCTTCCTTCACGACGTATTCTTCGACCTCATGGGCCTTTTCGGCCTGGGCCAGGCTTTCGCTGATGGCCTTCTGGATTTTCTGGGGCGTGATGTCTTTGGCCAGGTTATAGGCCTCCTGGACGCGCCGGCGGTCGCCGGTCAGATCGATCATCCGCCGCATGGAATCGGTGATCTGGTCGGCGTACAGAATGACCCGCCCTTCCAGGTGCCGGGCCGCGCGGCCGGCGGTTTGGATGAGCGAGGTCTCGCTGCGCAGGAAGCCCTCCTTGTCGGCATCCAACACCGCCACCAGGGCGACCTCGGGCAGATCGAGGCCCTCGCGCAGCAGGTTGATGCCGATCAGGCAGTCGAAATCGGCCTTGCGCAGCCCGCGCAGGATGGCGACGCGGTCCAGCGCGGTGATATCCGAGTGCAGATACTTCGATCGGATGCCGATATTCTGCAGGTAGGCGGACAGGTCTTCTGCGGTCTTTTTCGTGAGCGTGGTGACCAGCACCCGTTCTTTCTTCTCGGCGCACAGGCGGACTTCTTCGATCAGGTCATCCACCTGCCCCGCCAGGGGCCGGACCTCGACCCGCGGATCGAGAATGCCGGTGGGACGGATCACCTGCCGGACGGGTTCACCGGCCAACTGCTTTTCCAGCGATCCCGGAGTGGCGGAGGTGAACAGGATCCGGCCGGCCACTCCCATGAACTCGTCAAAATTCATGGGCCGGTTATCCAGCGCGGATGGCAGCCGGAAGCCATGCTCGACCAGGGTTCGTTTGCGGGCCTGGTCGCCGTTGAACATCCCGCGGATCTGCGGCAGGGTGACATGCGACTCGTCCACAATGGTCAAGAACCCCTCGGGAAAGAAATCCATCAGCGTATAGGGGCGCGACCCGCGCGGGCGCCCGGACAGGGGGCCGGAGTAATTTTCGATGCCGCTGCAATAGCCGACCTCGCGGAGCATTTCCATGTCGAAGGTGGTGCGCATCCGCAATCGCTGGGCTTCCAGCAGCTTATTCTGGCTTTCGAGTTCGGCGACCCGCGCCTCCATTTCGGCCACGATGCGCTCGGTGGCGGGCTGGAGTTTTTCGGCAGGCATCACGAAATGCTTGGCGGGCGAAATGGTGGTGTGGTCGAAGGTCTGGAGCGTTTTGCCCGTCAACGGATCGATCCGCCGCAGGCTCTCGATGACATCGCCGAAGAACTCGATGCGCACGCCGTCTTTGCTGTAGGACGGGAACACATCCAGGGTGTCGCCGCGCGCCCGGAAGGTGCCGGGCAGGGCGGCCAGGTCGTTGCGCGTGTATTGAACCTCCACCAGCTTGCGCATGATCTCGTCGCGCGGAAACGCCTCGCCCGCCCGGAGGGTCACCAGCATTCCGCGGTAGTCCTCGGGCGATCCCAGGCCATAGATGCACGAGACCGACGCCACGATGATGACATCGTCGCGATGGATGAGCGCATCGGTTGCGGCCAGGCGCAGCCGCTCGATCTCCTCGTTGATGCTGGCATCCTTCTCGATGTAGGTATCCGTCTGCGGGATGTAGGCCTCGGGCTGATAGTAGTCGTAGTAGCTGACGAAGTATTCCACGGCGTTGTTCGGGAAGAACTCCTTGAGCTCGGAATAGAGCTGGGCGGCCAGGGTCTTGTTGTGGCTGATCACCAGGGTGGGCACGGCCAGTTGGGCCAGGACATTGGCCATGGTGAAGGTCTTGCCCGATCCCGTCACGCCCTCCAGGGTCTTGAAGCGGCGCCCGGAGGCGAATCCCTCCACCAGGGCGGCGATGGCTTGGGGCTGGTCGCCCGTGGGCTTGAACTCCGAGATCAGTTTGAAATCAGCCATGGCTACAACCCATCCGAACAAGCTCCGGCAATCTCCGTCGTGCCATCCGGGGTGGGCTCGGGGGTTTTCATGACCCGGGGGGCCGTCACCCCCAGCGTTCGCGCAGGACGGTTTCGCTGAGCGGGCGGCGCGAGCGGGGCCGGGGGTTGGGCTCGACGTCGGGGAAGCCCAGCGGCGTCATGCCGACGATCTCGACGCCGTCGGGCAGACCGAGAATCTCGCGGGCGGCGGCGGGGTCGAAGGCGCCGATCCAGCAGGTGCCCAGGCCGAGTTCGGCGGCGGCGAGCGTCATGTGATCCAGCGCCAGCGCGCCGTCGACCCTGGCGAAGTTCTGTCCGTCGAATCCCCGCACCCAGGCATCCCCCGGCAGAATGCAGACGGCGATGATGACCGGCGCCTTCCAGAACCACTCGCGGGCATAGGCCGCACCCAGCGACCGGCGGTTGAGTTCCTCGCGCACCACGATAAAGCGCCACGGCTGCTTGTTCACGGCCGACGGGGCGAGCCGTCCGGCTTCCAGCACCTGCTGAAGAAGCTCCTCGGGCACCGGATCGGGCTTGTAGGCCCGCACGCTGCGCCGGGTTTCCGCCAATTCCAAAAATGCGGATTGTTTCATCCATTATCTCCGGGTGGCATTGAGCAATCCGCTGAAGTCGCCGGGATTCTCCGCATCCCTCGAATAGCCGTTGATTCGCACCGTACAGGCCTCGCCCTGGATTTCTCCCGACAGGATCAGGTAGGCTTCGGGAAAGACGAGCGTGGCGGGCACGGTGCGCGCCACGGAGAAGACGCTGCCATTGAGCGACGTCGTAAACACCTCGGCGCTCCACAGCCCGATCACCTCGACCGCGCCTTCGCGGATGTACACATTGCCCAGCCCGCTATCGCAGACCGTCACCGTGTTGGTTTCGGAGGTGGGGGTGAAGCACAGGCTGAACGATCCCCCGAAGTTGGCATTGGTGATCGCCGGAGAGCCCCCCCCGCCCCCTCCGCCGCCGCTGTTTCGCTCGGCGATGGCATAGGCTCCTCCGATCGCGACCGCCCCGCCCACGATCACGGCGGCCGGAACCAGATAGCGATTGCGCGCCGGCTTGACGTCGGGTTCGGGTTGCAAAGCCGCGGCGGCGGCCGCGGCCGCGGTGGCATCCGCGTGCGCCTGGCGGGCCACATCGCTGGCGGCCGGGATGGCGGCCGGCGCCACGCCCGAATCCACCACCCGCACCGTGTGCCATTCGGTCTCCTGGGATTCGCCGTCGGCGTTCTCTGCCTGGATGTAGTACAGCAGTTCCTCCCCCGGGCCGATCATGTGCCCGGGAATCGTGGCAAACCACACCCCGGCGCCCGAGCTCGACATCGCCAGGCGAAACGGCGTCGTCCCGCGCGAGGCCGCATAGAACAGCGCGACCGATTCAATGCGGGCGGCGGCATCGCGAGCGGTCGCCCGAACCCCGAGGGGCTCGCCTTTGCGGGCCACGGGAATCGGGTCGTGCTGGATCACCGGCCGGGCGTGTCCCGTTCCCGCCAAACCTGCCGCCATCACCATCAGAGCCAATCGGTTCGTCCATCGATTCATTCAAATCTCCCGGTTTTCCACGCCATGGAAAACGTTCTCTCATTTTTTCCACGCCATGGAAAAACATTTTCCACAGCATGGAAAATTCCAGCCGATTTTTTCCACGCCATGGAAAAAAGATCTCCGTTTTTTCCACGCCATGGAAACTGATTTTCCACAGCGTGGAAAACCTTGGCGCGCGGCGGCGCCCTTGATCCCGATCCCGCTCACCACGTATAGGATACCGAATACGTCACGACGGCTTCGCCATCGGCCGGCACCGGCACGCGAAACTCCATGGTGGTGGAATCGATCTTCTCAAACTCCATGCTGGCCCGGGTGATCTTCCAGTTGGCGCCGCGATACAGCGGCTCGACCACGCGGATTTCCACGGCATCGGTTTCCTTGCGGTTGCGCAGGCGGATTTCAAACGATTCGGTCATGCGCTTGCCGGTGGTATCGACCGAGAAATCCGTGCGCTTGCGCTCGCCGACCAGGTCGAAGGCGCTGCCCATGTCGAGCTTGAGCTTCTCGTTCCGGGGCAGGTGATCGATCTGGTTCTCGCCGGTGAACTCGCGGCGGCCATCCACCGAGTCGGTGCGATAGAGGCGCAGGCGGCCCTTGGGCAGGGGAACGCCCAGCCGGTTGTCCTCGCGGTTTTCGATCTCGATGCGCACGCCCACCTTCTTGTCGGCGGTGACCCCGTAGTCCGGATCGACATTCGCGCTGCGTCCCCCGCCCCAGCGGTAGCCGACCATCGGGTTGTAGGTGTAGTAGCGCACGCCCTTCACGCCGCTGGCGCGGATGAATTCGACCTGCTTGAGTTCGTTGTTGCGCAGCCGGACGGGGCGCGGCAGCGTATAGAGGTGAAACTCATCAAACGCGCGCTGGTCGGGCAGGGCCTCTTCCATGGGCGCCATGGCGACCATCATGCGCCCTCTCGCCGCCCGGGGCATCGGGGGCTGGATCTTCTGGACGTCGCCCGCGATCAATTTGACGTCCGCCTCGACGAAGTCCTTGCCCGTGTTGTTCCGCAGCGAGATCCAGCCGGAGAAGTCGTATTCGTCCTCCCCTTCGGCGGGCGCCACCAGGTTGTAGGTGGCCTCCCACTCCATGCCGCCGGTCACATAGGCGACCTCAATCGGGCATTCACCGGCCTTGCGCGAACCGATCTGCCAAACCAGCGAGGGCTTGAGGAAGGCCTGGGGGTCGATGCCTTCGAACAAGGGTTGCCCGGGCAGCGAAAAGCGCACCGCGCCGTCCACCTCCACGATGGGCTGCTCCGCTCCGCCGCCCGGGATGTAGCCGCTGCGGATCACCCGGCCCGCATGCTCCTTCACCGAGCCGTCCTTGCGCTTCTCCTCGAACCGCACCACCTGCCCTTCGAGCTGGTGCAGCATCAGCCCTTCCGTCAGCGGATCGTTCACGAAGCTCTGTTCCAGGATCCGCAAACCGAAGGGCTCTGCGCCCATCTCGCGGATCATGACCGAATCCGGCTCGAGCAGGCGGGACATGTCCGTCACGCGGATTTCCGAGGTGCCTTCGGCGAGGGTGAGCGTGCGGTCCTCCTTCACGGTGGCGAAGCCGTCGTTATAGATCGTGACCTGCGGACCCGCGGCCAGGGCCGCGACCGGAATCCATGCCAACAGAAACAACGTCGATTTCATGGTCGTGCCTTTCGAGTAGATGTTCATACGCATCCAGCCTACTCGATCCCGCGGCCCCATCCAACTGGAAATCCGTGATGATGCGCCACACGCCGGACCCTCCGGCCGGGGGGATCCGGCCATAAGGATTGATTCGCTCCGGCACGGCCGCTAGGATGGGCGGCTGGAATTCCCTTCATGGACGACGCCGAACGGTTAATCGATGTGCAGCAGGTCACCCGCCGCTTTCCCCGGTGTGTGGCGCTGGCCGGCGTGTCGTTTTCGGTGAACCGCGGCGAAACGGTCGCCCTCCTGGGGCCCAACGGGTCGGGCAAGACCACCACCCTGCGCATTGCGGCCGGCGGACTGGCCCCCTCGACGGGATCCGTGCGCATCGCGGGGTTCGACACCCTGACGCAGTGGATGGACGTCCGCCGGCGGATCGGCTACCTGCCCGAACAGGTCCCCCTCTATCCGGAAATGCGCGTGGTCGACTACCTGCGCTTTCGGGGGAAGTTGCACGGGTTGCGCGGGACGCGGCTGGCCGGCCGGCTGCGCGACTGCATGGACCAGTGCGGCCTGGGCGACGCCTCGCGGCGGATCATCGGGACCCTGTCGCGGGGATACCGGCAACGGACCGGCCTGGCCGACTGCCTGTTGCATCGCCCCGATGTCCTCCTGCTGGACGAGCCGACGTCGGGCCTGGATCCGGGCCAGAGCCAGAGCGTGCGCGACGTGCTGCGCGACCTCGGCCGACACTGCGCCATCCTGTTTTCGACCCACATCCTGACCGAGGCCGAGGACCTGTGCCAGCGCGTGGTGGTGCTCACCGCCGGACGGCTTGCCGCGGCGGATTCCCCCGAAGGCCTGCGGGAAACCTACGCCACCCGCACGCTGGAAGAGGCCTATCTGCGCCTGACCACCTTGCCGCCCCTAGTGCGCAACCCCACCGCGAGGTCTTCCGAATGAAGGCTTTTCTGACACTCCTGCGCCGCGAAATCAGTGCCTATTTCCACACCTCCATGGCCTATGTCGCCGGCATCTTCTTCCTGCTGGTCACCGGCATGTCGTTCTGGGTCCTGATCACCCAACTGGCGCGGGACCCCGCCGGCGGCCACTTGACGGGGGTGTTGTTTGGCTCGGACTGGTTCTGGCTGGCCATGCTTTTGGCCCCCCCCCTGCTGACCATGCGCCTGTTCGCCGGGGAAAACCGGCAGGGCACGCTTGAAGTGCTGATGTCGGCGCCCATCACCGAAACCCAGGTGGTGCTCGCCAAGTTCTTCGGCGCGTTCTTCCTGTTCCTGCTGCTCTGGCTGCCCACTGTCGCCTACGGCCCCCTGCTGCGCGGGTCCGGCGCCGATGTGTCGACGCTGGTTTGGGGGCCGGTCGCCAGCGGCTATCTGGGCGCCGCGCTCGTTGGCGCCTGCTTCATCGCGCTGGGCCTGCTCTGCTCGCTGCTGGCGACCCATCAGATTTCCGCAGCCATGGCCAGCCTGGCCAGCGCCGGCATTCTGGTCGCGCCCGGCCTGCTGGGGGTGCAACCGCCCAAGGGACTCCCGGATGGGCTGGTCCAGTTCCTGTCGTCGCCCCAAAACATGCAGGACTTTGCCGCGGGCGTCATCGATACGCGGGCGGTGGTCGGGTATCTCGGCGCAACCCTCCTGCTGTTGTTCGTGGCCATTCGGATCCTGGAGGCGCGCCGCCTGCGCGGATGACCATGGCCCCCTCGTCTCCCCCCCCTCTCCTCTCCAGCCGCGTCCGACGGGGCCTGCTGCGTGCGAATCTCGCCGCCATGCTGCTGCTCGCCACGGCGATTTTCCTGATGGTCCTGCACCTGTCGCGCGGCTATTACGCCCGGCTGCACTGGAGCCCGCATTCCGTCGCCGCGCTCTCGCCCCGGACCCTTCAACTGCTCGATACCCTGTCCGAAGATGTCCGCCTGCATGTCCTCATGCGGCGCGACAACGATCTGCGCCCCGCCATCGCGAAACTGCTGCGCGAATATGCCGCCAACGGCAACGTCTCGGTTGAATCCGTCGATCCGGATCGCGACCTGGCGAGCGCCGAGCAGCTCGTGCGCCAGTTTCAACTGGATGGGGGCGAGTGCCTCGTGGTCGAGATCGGCAACCGCTACCGAGCCATTCCCATCGACGAGCTGACCGAAACTCCGTCCGACCGCGAGGCGGCCGACCCCGGACCCGTCCTGTTCCGGGGTGAGCAGGTCTTGAGCAGCGCCCTGTTCGCCTTGACGCAGACCGTCCGGCCCACGGTTCATTTCATCCAGGGCCATGGCGAACGGTCCCCGCTGGATTTCGATCGGCGCAATGGCTATTCGCGGATTGCGGCGCGCATGCGCGACGACAACCTGGATGTGGAAGTGCTCAACCTGGGCGCCGCCCGGACGATCCCCCAAGATTGCGCCCTCATGGTGATCGCCGGGCCGACGCGCGAATTGGCGCCATTTGAACTGGCGCTCATTCGCGACTATCTCGACCGCAAGGGCCGACTGTTGCTGCTGCTGGATGCCCGCGCGTCCACCGGACTCGAACCCCTCCTGCGCAATTGGGGCGTGCAGCTTGGCGACGATGTGGTGATCGATCCCGAGCAGACTCTCGGCGGCCGGGATCTCTACTTGACGACCTATCCCGACCATCCCGTCACCACCCCCCTGCAGGGGCTGGCCACGGTTTTCTATCTGCCCCGGTCCATCCGCCCGTTGCCGGGTTCCATGGGCGGGGACAAACCCACCGTCCATCCCCTGGCCGTCAGTTCCGCCGCCGGCTGGGCAGAGTTCGCCCCGGATGACGCCGCTCCGCGATTCGATCCGCAAGTGGATGTGCCCGGCCCCGTGCCGATTGCCGTGGCGATCGAACGCGGCCCCGTGCCCGGCGTGCATGTGCAAATCCTGCCCACGCGCCTGGCCGTGGTTGGCGATTCCGCCTTTGCCTCCAATGGCGGGCTCACTGGCGCCAACGCCGACTTTTTCCTGAATACCGTCAACTGGCTGCTCGAACGCGAAGACCTCCTGGCCATCGCCCCGCGCCCGCTGGATGAACTGCGCCTGGCCATGAACCGCACCCAGGCGCAACGGCTCTTCATCCTGGCCGTCGTGGCCCCGCCGGCCCTGGTCGCCCTGGCCGGACTGATCCTGCTGTGGCGCCGGAGGCGAACCCTATGAACGTCCGACTGACCGGCATCCTCGCCCTGGTGGCCGCCTTGCTGGCGCTGCTGATCGCGTTCTGGGACCGGGACGACACCGATGAACGCCAGCGCCTGGAGCAGGCCCGCCGTGCGTTTCGCTTCGATGCCGAACGGGTGGACCGCCTCGTGATCCAGTCCGCCCAACTGACCCTCGAATGCCACCGGCAGGCCGGACGCTGGCACCTGCGGCATCCCATTTCCGCCCGCGCCGACTCGGTCGCGATCGAGCGACTGCTGGGGGCCCTGCAAGAACTCCCGCGCGGGAACATCATCCTGCCGCCCCGTCGCGCCGAGCATCCCTATGCCCCCTACGGGCTGGATGAACCCCGTGCCAGCATCGCCATCATCGAAGGCGTCACCACCAACTGGATTCTGATCGGCCGACGCACGCCCCTCGGCGACGGCGTCTACGTCCGCCAATCCGACCACCCCGGCCTCGCCCGCGTCTCCACCAGTGTCATCGACCTGCTCCCGGCCAGCCCGGAAACTCTGCGCGACCGGTCTCTGCTCACGGGCGCGCCGGCCGCCATCCACCGACTGGACATCCGCGGCCCCTCCGGATTCATTCAGCTTGCCCGCGATGCCCGCGGCCAGTGGCGGCTGTTTCAGCCCTTCAGTGCCCGCGCCGATTCGGCCGCGGTCTCCGGACTGATCGAGCAACTCCTGGCCTGTTCCATCGTTCAGTTCGTCCAGGATGGCGTCAGCGATCTGGCCCCCTACGGCCTCGACCCCCAGGCCGCCATCACCGCTTTGCTCAACGCCGACTCCGGCGAAGGCTCCCAAATGCTCGCCTTTGGCGATCCCCTGCCCAACGCCCCCACCCTGGTCTTTGCCCGCCTGCAGGCCGAACCCTCCGTCTATGCCGTGCCCCAGTCCGTCCGACAGGCCTTGCTGATTCGTCCCGAAGATCTCCGCGACCGGCACATCCCCGGGTTGGCGGCCGAGGGCATTCGGACGTTTCGAATCGAACAAGGCGAGCAGGTCCTGGAACTGGCCCGCGACGGGGCCGGCGGCTGGGAGATTCTCGAACCCCTTCGCGCCCCGGCCGAAGCCCACGCCGTGGAGGCGCTCCTCCAGTCCTGGAGCGCTGTCCGTCTGGTCGCCTTTGAATCCGCGACGCCCGACCCGCAGCCTCCCGCCACTCGGGTGCTGCACATCGAACGCCAGGATGCCCGCCTGCCGCCCGTCATCCTGCGCCTGAGCCCGATGCCCGACCAGCCGGATCGCGTCCGGACCGAGATCGATGGCGACTCCGCCGTCTCGATTTCGTCCCCGGCGCGACTTCTGGAATTTCCGATCGATCCCCTGCTCTACCGCTCCCGCGACATTTTCTCCATCCCCACCAACGACATCGCTTCGATCCAGGTGCAATACAATCACTCCAGCATTCGGGCGGACCGGGATCCCGCGACCGGCCAATGGACCCCGGCCGAGCCCTGGATCGCGCGCCTCATGGAAGCGATGACGCCCCTGCGAGCTGAACAGCTCCTGCCCAGCGGCGCCGAATCCGCCGATGACGGTTTTGCCTCCCCCTACCTGACGGTTACCCTCCGCCTGCAGGGGCAGAGCGGATTGGCCGTCACGCTGGTGGTGGGCTCCGAACACTCTCCCGGTGGCAATCGAAACGCCATGTTGCGCGGGCGCGATCTCCGGTTCACCCTGTCCCCGCAAACTGTGGAAGCCCTCCACCCGCCCGATACGGGAGCCGTCGTGGAATGAAGCCTCTGCGCCTTCACCTGGATGCGCTGGTGCGCATCGATCCCTGCCACGATTTCTCGCGCCTCTTCCTGGCCGCGCTGGACCAGATGCCCCGCCGGACCCCCACCGACCTGCGCGTTTTGTGCCTGGCCGAACCTCGAAACGGCGCTTTTTTTCAGTCGCTGGCCCAGGACGAAATCCGGCTGCCCGGCGATCGCTGGCGCATCGCCGCCTGGGATCCCGCCGGCGGCGTCAAAATCCGCCATCTCCCGGATCATCGCGACCTCTGGATCCTGGCCGGCCGGCAGATCCAAACCGCCGAATCCATCCACGTCAACGCCCTGTTCATTGACGAACCCCTTGAAGATGGAAAGCCCGCCGCTGAGATCATCCGGCGAATCGCGGACCGCGGCGGCCTGGCGGCGCTGCCCGTGCCCCAGGAAGGCTGGTCCCGACGCCACCGGGCCACCGGCCGGCGCCTGCTGGATGAGTTTCCCCCGGCGGAACTGGTTCTGATCGATACGCCCCTGAGCTTCGCCGGCTGGTTCGGCGGGGGGCTCGTGGCTCGCGCCCGGCGGTCCCGCCGCCCCGTGCTCGCCGGCTCGGCCCTGCAGCCCCGCCCCGGCGAAGAAGACCTGGCCGGCTCCTGGCACTGCACCCTGACCATTCCGCGCCCGGAAGATCCCGCGCGACTGGTTGCCCCGCTCCAAGCCGCGCTGGTCGGCGGCGATGCCGACATCCATCTGGCCGGCCGGCGCCATTCGCTGCGGACCGCCCTGCGCCGGATCAAGGAAGATCCCGGGCCGGGCTCAGGCGGTCAACGAAACCCGCCCCCCCCTAGGTCGTGATCCATCCGGACGCCTTGCGGGCCATGGCCCCTCGGACGCCCAGCGCTTCCAGACTGGAAACGCGCCCGCGGCCCTTGCGGACCGCCAGAATTCTCTTCACCGCCACCGGCCCCAGCCCCGGCACCCGCAGCAACTCCTCCCGTTGAGCATGATTCACATTCACCGGAAACCGCTCGGGGTGATGCCGAGCCCAGTATTCCTTGGGATCGACATCCAGAGGAAGATTTCCCTGCCCATCGAACCCGATCTCCTCCGCGCCAAAGCGGTATTTGCGCAGCAGGAAATCCACCTGGTAGAGCCGGTGTTCCCGTGTCAGCAAGTCGGCGTTGCTGGCGGAACTGTTTTCGCCGGGAAGCCCCGGATCCCCCAATCCCCGTTGATAGGCGCTGAAAAAGATGCAATTCATCCCGAGCCGGTCATAGAGTCCGCCCATATAGCGGACCACTTCGCGGTCGGTTTCATCCGAAGCTCCCACCACGAACTGCGTGCTGGTCTTCACCCGCTGGTAGCGCGCGCCCTTGGCGGTGAGTTCCGCGATGCGCTTCAGCGGCGCAATGACCGCCTGCCGGTAATCCTTGCGCGCCGTCAACCGGGCAAAGTGCGCCTCCCCCGCGGTCTCAATGTTCAACGAGACCGCCGTCGCCAGTTGCAGCGCGCGCTCAATCGCCGCATCCGACGCCCCGGGAATGATCTTCAGGTGCATGATTCCCCGGTAGCGTTCCCGCCGGCGCAGCAATTCCGCCGCCGCCAGCATCCGGTCCATCGCCGCATCCGGATTCCCGCAAACTCCGCTGGTCAGGAACAGGCCGATCACCTGCCCCGACCGCCAATAGGGCAAAAAGGCGCGAACGATTTCCTCCGGCGTCATCGAGCACCGCCGAGTTCCATCGGCCCCCGTGCGCAGCGGACAATACTTGCAGTCATTGCGGCACACATTGGAGACCAGGGTCTTGAACAACAGGCTGCGGCCGCCCTCCGC
This sequence comes from uncultured Verrucomicrobiota bacterium, assembly GCA_964399775.1. Classification (GTDB taxonomy): domain Bacteria; phylum Verrucomicrobiota; class Kiritimatiellia; order CAIQIC01; family Lenti-01; genus Lenti-01. Next base: position 11,146 of record CAYNSH010000055.1, on the reverse strand, counting down.
CAACGTCACGGGATACAGCCAGCGGTTGTCCAGCCCCCGCCGACGCGAATCCCCCGGGGCTCCGCCGCACGCGCACGACAAATCATACTGGGCATCCGCCGACAGCGTGCTCAGCTTCTCGTGCAAGTCCGGCGCCATGTGAATCATCGCCATGCCCCTCATCATGACTGAACTCCCGTTCCGTTTCAAGCGCCTTTCGCGCGGGAACAAGGTCCGGGGCGCATGGCGCCTCTGCGGGGCTACTGCCCTCTGATCCTCAAGCCGCGTCCAACTCCCCTCAGGGCGGCGGGGCTCCACAAACACGAATTTGGAGACGAGACGCCCCCGTCCCGCAAGTGGCTTGGGTCTGCAGCCAACTCCCGACGAGGGCGTCGGGTCTCCACAATCCCGCAAACGTCTCCACCGACCGCAGAACATCCCGGTCCCCCGAATTCCGCTGCGCGCCAGCGGCGATTACCCGCTCAGCCCGCCGATGATCGACACCAGCGGCATGAACAAGGCGATCACGATCGTGCCGACGACCACGGCCAGGAAGATGATCAGCAGCGGCTCGATGATGGAGGTCATCGAGGCCACGGCATTGTCGACGTCGTCGTCGTAGGAATCCGCGATCTTCATGAGCATGTCCGGCAGGGCGCCGGTTTCCTCGCCGACTTCCACCATGCTGACCACCATAGGCGGGAAGACCTTGGAGGACGCGATCGGCGGGGCCATGTTTTCACCTTCCTTCACGGCGTCATGGATGGTGCCGACCGCCTTGGAAATCACTTCATTGCCCACCGTTTCCTTCACAATGTTCAGGGCCTGCAACACCGGCACGCCGGCCGCCATCAGGGTGCCCAGCGTGCGCGTAAAACGGGAAATCGAGTTCTTGCTGACCAGGTTGCCGAACACCGGGGCGTGCAGTTTGAACTGGTCGAGGGCGTAGCGGCCCTTTTCGGTCTTGGCCAGCAGCTTGATGATCACGACCAGCGCAATGATCGCAATCACCACGACCGGGAAGCGGTGCACCAGCGTATCGCTGGCGTTCATGACGAACTGGGTCAGCATCGGCATGCCCGCGCCCCCCATCATGTCGCTGAAAATTTCTGCGAATTTCGGAACAATGAACATCATCAGGAAGATCAAAATCGAGACCGCCATCACCAGCACCACGACCGGATAGGTCATCGCGCTCTTGACCTTGCCGCGGATCTTTTCGGCCTTTTCCTGGAATTCAGCCAAGCGGGCCAGCACCACATCGAGCACGCCGCCGATTTCGCCGGCCTTGACCATGTTGACAAACAGTCGATCGAAGATCTTCGGGTGGGCCGCCAGGGCTTCCGCAAACGTGCTGCCCGACTCGATGCTTTCCGCCATCTGGCTGACGGAATCCTTCAGCCGCACATTCTTTTCCTGCCGTTGCAGCACGCGCAGGGCCCGCATCAGCGGCAGGCCGGCATTCACCAGCGTGGACATCTGCCGGGTAAAGGTCGTCAACTGCTTGGACTTGACCCGCCCCTGCAAGAACTTCGGCAGCTTGATCTCCATCTGCATCGCGCCCTTGGAGCCGCCGGCCTTGCGGGCCGGCGCCGCGCCGCCTGGCGATAGTTCTTCGACCTTGGTCGGAAAATACTGCTTCTCCCGGATCCGCGCCACCGCCGCCGACTGGCTGTCGGCGTCGATCTCGCCATGCACTTCCTTGCCCTTGGAATCCAACGCCGTAAACTTGAACCGTGCCATGCTGACTCTTCCTTTCGCCGGCCGGCCCGGACCGCCCTCGGCCCCGGCCGATCCACGCCTCACGTATACTTCAAAATCTCTTCCACGGTGGTATAGCCATCCAGGATGCAGCGGATGCCGTCTTCGCGCAGGGTCCGCATGCCCAACTCAATGGCCTTGTCGCGAATCACCAGCGTGGGCTTGCGCTGGCTGATCAATTCTCGGATCGGATCGCGCACGCGCAGATATTCATAGATGCCGCGCCGGCCCTTGTAGCCCGTCTGGTTGCAATAGGAGCAGCCGGCGCCGTAGAAGAACGGCCGACCGCCCACCTGTTGTTCGGTCATGCCCAGTTGCTCCAGCAGATCCGGCGTCGGCTGGTATTCCGTCTTGCAGTTGTTGCAGATCGTCCGCACCAGCCGCTGCCCCAGCACCGCCTCGAGGGTGGAGGCAATCAGGAAGGGCTCCACGCCCATGTCGATCAGTCGCGTCACCGCGCCGGCCGCGTCGTTGGTGTGCAGCGTGCTGAACACCAGATGGCCCGTCAGCGAGGCCTGGATCGCGATTTCCGAGGTGTCGATGTCGCGGATTTCACCCACCATGATGATGTCGGGGTCCTGGCGCAGGAAGGCGCGCAGCACGCGCGCAAACGTCACGCCGATCGACTCGTGGATCGGCACCTGCACAATGCCGTCGATTTCGTATTCCACGGGCTCTTCCGCCGTCAGCAGCTTGTGCTCCACGGTGTTCAATCGCCGCAGCGCCGAGTACAGCGTCGTCGTTTTGCCCGAACCCGTCGGACCCGTCACCACGACAATCCCGTTGGGCTTGGCGATGTCCTCGCCAAAGTACTGATAGACGTCATCGGGCATGCCGATGTTTTCGAGATCCAGCGAAACCACGCTGCGATCCAACACGCGCAGCACCACGCTCTCGCCGAACTGCGTCGGCAGGGTGGAGACGCGGAAGTCGATCATCCGGCCCGCCACCGGGAGCTGGATGCGGCCGTCCTGGGGCACCCGCCGTTCGGCAATGTTCAGCCCCGAGATCACCTTCAGGCGCGAGGTAACCGGCAACGCCAGATGGCGCGGCGGCGGGGCCATCTCGTAGAGCGCCCCGTCCACGCGGTAACGGATCTTGAACTCGTCCTCGAACGGCTCGAAATGAATGTCCGACGCCCGGTCCTGAACCGCCTGATAGAGCACCAGATTGACGAACTTCACCACCGGCCGCGAATTGGCTGCGGCCTCGACCGAGGCCAGATCCTCCAATCGCGCCCCGCTTTCCAGCAGATCCCCCGCCCCCTCCAGCTCGCCCTCCAGGCTCGAGAGCATGTCCTTCATCGTCTCGTCTTCGGTGCCGTAATACCGCGAAATCGCATTGGCGATTTCCGTCTGCGACGCCACCGCGAACAGGATATCCTTGGAGAGCACGAAGGCGATTTCGTCGCTGACCTCCGGGCTGATGAGATCCGACACCGCCAGGGTGACGGAATTGTTCTCGGCCGCCACCGGCACCACGCTGTACATGCGGGCCACGCTGCCCGGGACCGCCTGGACGGTTTCGGCCGGAATGCTCATGTGCTCCAGGTCCACCCGCTCCGCCCCCAGCATCTGCGCGATGGTGTCCAGCCCCTGGTCTTCGGAGATGAAGCCCATGTCCACCGCGGTTTCCCGGGTGGGCTGGCCGGTGCGCTCGTGCTCATCGACCACTTCCATGGCCTGGGATTGGTCCAGAACCCCGTTGCGGACCAGCTCCTCCAGAAACATATCGCTGAATTCTGCCATCGTCCTGCCCTGCCTGTTACTTGCTGCGGATTTGCTGCATGACTTCCTCAACATCCTGCGCCTTGGTGATGAGTTCCTCATAGGCGATCTTGCCCGCGCGCCACAATTCCAGAAGGTGCGCATCCAGCGTCTGCATGCCCCACTTCGCGCCGGTCTGCAGGTCGGAGGTGATCCGGAAGGTCTTGTTGTCGCGGATCAGGGAGCGGATCGATGGCGTGGCGATCATAATTTCAAAGGCCGCAATCCGGCCGGCCTGATCCTTGCGGGGCATCAGGATTTGCGAAATCACCGCCACGATGCTGGTCGACAACTGCGTGCGCACCTGCTCCTGCTGGTTGGTCGGGAACGCATCCACGATGCGGTCCACCGTGCGCGCGGCCCCGGTGGTATGCAGCGTGGCAAACACCAGATGCCCCGTCTCCGCCGCCGTGATCGCCGCTTCCATCGTCTCCAGGTCGCGCATTTCCCCCACCAGGATCACATCCGGATCCTGGCGCAGCGCCCGCCGGAGGGCTTCCTTGAACGTCGGCACATCCACCCCGATTTCCCGTTGCGTCACCACCGACTTGCGGTGCTGGTGGTAGTATTCAATCGGGTCTTCGACCGTCACAATGTGGCAATCCCGCTCGTGGTTGATGATGTTGAGCATGCTCGCCAGCGTCGTCGTCTTGCCCGAGCCCGTCGGCCCCGTCACCAGAATCAGCCCGCGGGGACGAAACAGCAGGTCGCGCATCTGCGCCGGCAGCCCGATTTCCTCCAACGACAGCATTTTCGACGGAATCTGACGCAGCACAATGCCCACATGGCCCTTCTGCCGGAAAATACTGACCCGAAACCGCGCCTTGTCGCCAAAACTGAACCCGAAATCCGATCCGCCGTTCTTGTCGAGGCTGGCCAGATGCTGCTCATTGGTGATGCTGCGCATCAGGCGGTCCGTGTCGGTCGGCGTCAGCGGGTCCGCATCCAGCGGCGCCAGCGAGCCGTGCAAGCGCAAGACCGGCGGCAGCCCGACCGCCAGGTGCAGGTCCGAGGCCCCCTCCTGGAACGCCAGCTCCAGCAGGTCATCCATCACCAGTTCCGACGATTGCATCGTGCTCATCAGTTCACGTCTCCCATGGTCACCCGCAACACCTCGGCGAGGGTGGTCATGCCGGCCACCACCTTGCGCAGCCCGTCCTCGCGCAGCGTCCGCATCCCGAGTTCGCGGGCCTTCGTCCGCAGTTCCGTCGACGACACCTGTTCGAAAATCAGGTTCCGGACCTGGTCGTCGATCTGGAAGATTTCGTAAATCCCCAGCCGGCCGCGGTAGCCCGTGAACTGGCAGTCCGCACAGCCCTTGCCGTGGAACAATTCCGCGCTCTCCAGCTGCTTGGCCGCCGGCCCCAGCAGGCGCAATTCCGTCTCCAGCGGCTGATAGGGCTCCTTGCACTTTTCACAAATCCGGCGCACCAGGCGCTGCGCCATGATCGCCCGGGTCGACGAGGCCACCAGGAAGGGCTTCACCCCGATATCGATCAGACGGGTCACTGCGCTGGGCGCGTCGTTCGTGTGCAGGGTGCTGAACACCAAGTGGCCGGTGAGCGAGGCGTTCACCGCGATTTCCGCCGTCTCCAGGTCGCGAATTTCACCGATCATGATGATGTTCGGCGCCTGGCGCAGGATGGCTCGCAGCGCCGCCGAAAACGTCATGCCGATATCCGTGCGCACCTGTACCTGGTTGATGCCGCTCATCTGGTATTCCACCGGGTCTTCCACCGTGATGATCTTGCGGTCGGGCTTGTTGATCGTGTTCAGGCAGGCATACAGCGTCGTCGTCTTGCCCGAACCCGTCGGCCCCGTCACCAGCAGGATTCCGTCGGAGAGCCCGATCAGGCGCTCGAAGACCTGCTGATCGTCGGCAAAAAATCCCAGTTGCGGCAGGCCCAGCGCGATCCCGGCCTTGTCCAGGATGCGCATCACGATGCTCTCGCCGTGATTCGTCGGAATCGACGATACGCGCAGGTCCAGGTCCCGGCCCATCACATTGATCTGAATGCGGCCGTCCTGCGGCACCCGCTTTTCCGCAATGCTCATGTTCGCCATGATCTTCACGCGGCTGATGATGGCCGATTGCAGGCGCTTGGGCGGACTGTCCACCTCGTGCAGCACGCCGTCGATGCGGTACCGCACCCGGAACTTTTTCGGCATCGGCTCCAAATGAATATCCGACGCCCGACTGCGGAACGCTTCCATGATCACCAGGCTGACCAGCTTGATGATCGGCGCATCCGACTCCGATACATCCGCATCCGCCACGAGCTGTTGCTGAACCTCGTCGGGCAGCGCCAGCGTGCCCTCGGTGATCTCCGTCAGCATCGACTCCACGGCCCCCGAGGAGCGCCCGTAGTAGTTGGCGATGGCCTTGGCGATCTCCTCCGGTGGCGCGACCACGCCTTCCACGTTGCTCTTCAGCACGTAGCGCAGGCCATCGAGGGTATCGACATCCAGCGGATCCCCCAGCGCCACCGTCAGCACGTTGTCGTTCTTGAAGACCGGCACCACCTTGTAGCGCTGGGCCACGTCCCCCGGCACCATGTCGAGCACTTCCTGGGGAATGTCCAGTCCCTGCAGGCTGATCGTCTCCATGCCGAATTGCGAGGCCAGCGCCTTGAGCATGTCCGACTTCGAGACCACCCCCTCCGCCGCGAGGATGTCCATGACCCCCTCGTCCCGCTCGCTGGCGGCATTCCGCGCGAAAACCGCCTGTTCCCGCGTGATCAGCCCCATGTTTTCAAGGATTTCCAGGATGTAGTCGTCGTTCGATGTCAAGGGGCAGCTCCTACACAAAGTCCTCGCTTGCAGGCGGCCGTGGCGCTCCATGCAACCGCCAGCATGTCGGGGCCTACCCTACCGAGCCCCCCCCGCTCGACGCAAGCTCGAATTACGCCAACGGAATGCAGATATCAAACCGGCAAACCGGTCCGCGGCAATCGTCATGGTAGAGTTCGTAGCAGGGGCGATCGGCGCACTCAAGGCCGCTTTGCACCAACCACTTGAACGCCTCCTCCCAGGCCGACGAGAAGACCGTCGGGGGGATGTTGAACTCGCAGACCGCGTGGGGACCGCCCGCGATGACCTGCAAGGCCACCGGCGCCTCGACCTTCGTCCCTTCCGGCACCACCAGGCAGGCATCCGTCCGGCACTGCTCGGGCGCGGTCACCTCCGGGCTGTCCCAGTACACGCCCAGCATCGGGCCCTGGCCGATCAGACCGTTGGGCCCCGCCCAGCGCATCAGCTCCCCGAACGCCGCCTCGCAAGTCGCCTTGCCATACGGCCCCAGTTTCCGCACATACGCCACGTTCCATGCCGGCATTTCCTTGATTTCCGCTTTCATCTCGATCTTCCTTTCGGGTTGCGGTGAACCCAATTTCACCGTGGCCGCATCCTGCATCATCTGCAGGGAATAGACTTCTCCGCCCTTGCCCTCTTTGTTTCCCCGCTTGCTGTGGCGGAATGCCGACGGACTCGTCCCAAACCGCGCCCGAAACGCCTTGGCGAAATTTTGCGAACTCGAAAATCCGCAGTCCATCGCCACGGTGGTGATATCCTCCCGCGGCTTCGACAGCAGCCGGTTCGCCGCCTTCTCCAGCCGCAGCCGCCGCATGAAGCCGAACACCGTCTCCCCCGTCGCCGCCTTGAAAATCCGGTGGAAATGGAACGCCGAGAAATTCGCGGCCCGCGCGATCTCATCCAGCGAAGGCTCCCCGTCCAGGTGATCGTTGATGTAATTCATCGCCCGGCAGACCCGCTGCCGGTAATCCAATCCCGTCGCCTGGTTCGGCGTTCTCATGCTGCCCATCCTATCCGGAAGGGGCCGGCGGCGACAACAGGATTGCGCCCCTGCCCCGCGTGGCGTATGGTGCGCGACAAATTCCGGGCGGTTAGCTCAGTTGGTCAGAGCGTCACGTTTACACCGTGAATGTCGGGGGTTCGAGCCCCTCACCGCCCACCATCCACGCGATTTTGAGCCGGGACGCCCCCGTCCCGCCCTCCTCTCCCTCCTGAGCCGTAGATGGCGGATGTGGCTATTCAGGCCCTGCGCTGTTCACTCGTCGTTTTGCTCCCCGCGTCGACTTTTCGTTGCGGGTGGGGCCAGTGGTGCGCGCGGCTGGCTCCGTAGCCAGGCCACCGCCCCCGGATGCTTGTCCCAGGCCGGCTGCAAGGCTTCCCAGGCGATGATGGCTTCCTCCCGGCTGCCCATCGCATAGCTGCCGGGCCTATTCCGCGGCAATTGGCGGTCGCCCTGCACGTACGCCCGCATGTGCGGATTCTGCGCCAGGGCCTCCGCCAGCGCCGAGGCCGCCTCGTCCTCCGCCCCGGACACCAATCGCTCCAAGATATAGGCCCACGCCCACGTGGTGGTGTATTTTCGCTCGTCGTACTGCTTGAACAGCCGCCGCGCCCCGTCCAATCGCCCCAGCGACAGATAGGCACCCATCAACTCGTAGCGAATCCCCTGGTTGTCGTTCGGATTCAGCTCCAGCATCGCTTCGAACTCGGCGATGGCCTCCTTGGTTTTTCCCGCTTGCACCAGCAACTGACATAGCCGCGCCCGGTCCACCCGCAACGTCGACAGCTTATGTAACCGATGGTCCGCTCCCGTGCGCTTGCTCATGCTGGCCTGATATCCCTTTTCGCTTCCGCCTGGCAAGCCCTGTAAAAAGCCCACATCCAGTCACAGATTACGATATTACGGGACTGACCCCTTTTGACCCCTTTTCGATGAAGGCATGCGGGAGGTATTTGACGTTCTGCCCGCGCTTCAAGGTCACAGATTGAGACCTTGGATCGAAAAGGGGTCAGCCAATGAATTTTAGAATCCGGGGCGAAAAGGGGTCAGTCCCGTAATCTAGTACTATTCCGTTGATATTTCTGGGTCCAAGTCCGGCATCCAGTTCTCATCCAAACCCAAAACCCAAGGTTGGAGGTTGGGTTGCAGGTGATGGACCTGATTCAGCCACGGGACGAGCCCGTGGGGGTCTGAACAGCCGGAATGCAGCAGGGCAAAGGGAGAACAAGGCCGCCCGGAGGGGGGCTTGATCTGGGCCGGGCTATCCGATGGACATCTCGCCATCGGGTTTGATAGACCATCTTCGTGCGTACTGCACGAGAGGAGGAGGCCATGCTCATTGCCAGTTGCCGGCGGCAATTCCATTCCCCGCGGATCTTCTCCCGGCAGATCGAGTACCGCGCCATCCCGGATTCGCGCAACCCCGCCGGCGCCCGTCGGCTGGACCCCGGCGCGGTCCACGAGCAGGCCGAAAGCCGGCATGTCTGCATTTTGGTGCATGGCTACAACAACACCCTTGCGAACGTGCTGGATGCCTACAGCGATCTGCAGGCCCGGATGAAAACCGCCGGAGTGTCCGGCGCCTCGGGATACGGGCTGGTGATGGGCTTTGCCTGGCCGGGCGGCGCCAGTGCCACCGGCTATGGCTTCGCGCGGGGGGCCGCGGATCGGGCCGCCGGCTATCTGCGACAATTGGTCAATCATCTGCGGCCCGTGACGCTGAGCGTGGACATCCAGACCCATTCGCTGGGGGCGCGGGTCGCCCTTGGCGCGCTCCAGGATCCCCGGCAGATATTCATCAACAACCTTCTGATGACGGCGGCGGCGGTGGACAATCCCATTCTGGAACCCGGCAGGCCCTTCCACGCCTCCTTGGGCGGTTGCAACCGGTGTCTGATCTATCACTCCCGCAAAGATCCTGTGCTGAAACTCGCCTACCGGCTGGGCGACCTCCATGATGGCAACCACAAGGCCTTGGGCCTGACCGGGCCGCGCAACAAAACCGTCACGCTGGCCAACTGTCCGAATGTCTATGTCGTGAACTGCACGGAATGCGTGCGCGAACACGGCGACTACCGCCGCGCCGCGCCGGTGTTTGGCCACTGGCGGCGCGTGCTCAGCGGCGACGCCCTTGAACGCTACGAAACCGCTTGATCCGAAATGCCCGAGGTCCGAGGTCGTTTTCAGCTCCGGATGGAACCGGGATTGCACGGATTCGATCCGTAGATCCTTGGTTCGAATCCGTGAAATCTGTGAAACCACGCCGATCCGCGGGGCAAGTCCACGCCCGACCGCGGGGCAAGCCGTAGCTGGGCTGTTATGGCCGCCGTTCTGACGCGCCCGGCGGGCGCATGGACAGACAATCCGGGAAGGGAGAAGACGAATTGCCCGCGGACGGGGACAGGCGGGACGAGGGCGTCCCGGCTCCACGTGGGTTCGATGATGGCATTCGAAGGGGGTCAGCCGAGGCGTCGCAGAAATTCGAAGTTGCACAGCCGGACGGCCAAGGTGCCGTCGGGATCGCGCAGCCATTCGTCCTCGGGCGAGAGCGTCAGGAGAAAGTGGCTACCGAGCAGGCAAGTGCTTTCGACGCCGGCGCTGGCCAGGAGTCGGGACATTTTCTCGATGGTGGCGTCATATTCGCCGGGGGTGATCCGGTTTTCGGCCAGGGCCTGAACCGCATTGATGCCATGGCAATGGGAGCGGATCCGCTCTTCGCTGGCCACGACCTCGTCGGTTCCGTTCCAATAGCCCCAGATCGTGATGTAATTGCGTTCCGCCTGCAGGATGGGTGGGCCGTCGGGCAGGCAGAGGTCCCGGTGGCTGATGTAGCGGCGGGGATCGCGGGCGAGCGGAGGCAGGGTCGACTGATGGCCCAGCATGTAGATGGCCCGGGGGTAGGTGGTGGGAACGCCGGCGGCGGTCAGGTGGAACGCCAGTTCGAACTCTTCGAACGGGCTGTTATAGCCATGGGCGGCCAGCGCCACTGAAAACTCCTCCGCGTTGACCCGGTCACCCACTTGCGAGACTTTCCAAACGAGTTGCACGCCATCCTTGGTATTGGTATGATAGACCTGATGGCCATCGGACAGGCTTTGGCGCGGGGTGCGGCGCCAGCGCTCGGGGAGGAAGTATTCGAACAGATGCGGATCATTGCCGACCACCCACAATTTGCCCCGGGTGCTGTCGCAGTCGCCGTGCACGTAATCCACCCCCATGATGCGCACGGGGAGCAGGTGCGATGGAAAACTGTCGGGTCTCTGCCTGGGATGTAGCCGGTCCCGCTGCCGTTCCAGATAGGCCTGTCGCCGCTCCCGCTTGGCGCGCTCCTCATATTCCGGCGTGCGGGCCAGGAGTTCAAAATCCACCAGGGCGTAGGCGGGCTGCCCGGAGCGGTCGCGCAAAAAACCTCCGCGGCGCTTCGGGCGCACAATCACATGCTGGGGCTTTACATCCAGCACGCGAAACCCGGCCTGCCACATGTCTGCGATGGACCGTTCCAGCATGGCTTGGACAAACATCCGGGGATCGGAGTGCCCCGCCGCCCGGGAGGCCTCGGCGGCTTCGGGGTCCGTGCTGGCGACGCCCTTGATCCATTCGTAGATCAGGATGTATTGCCGGTAGATATCCAGTTCCACATCCCGAAACTTGGCCTTTTTGCCGGCGATTTTTGAACGGGAACGGCCGGTCTGCCAGAGTTCGAGCCGTTTGGCCGGCACGTAAATGGCCAGCGGCTTGTGGGTTCGGATCGAGCCGGGCCGGGCCCGCGAGCGCATTTCCATCAGCAGGGAAAACTCCTCGTAGGGCGAATTGAATTCGGCCTCGATGA
>CAYNSH010000054.1:0-23326 GCA_964399775.1 uncultured Verrucomicrobiota bacterium | reverse complement strand
TCCTAATCCCCTCTCTCTCTTCTGATTGTCGGCATTAAAGACACAGCCCTGGGCGCAAGACAAGATTCTTCATAAAATCCAGGATCCCCCCACGGATGCCTGCGGCGACCCACGGATGAAGAATCACCGGCAATCCGACGGATTTCCGAATCCGGTCGTGCGCCCGCCCCACCCCCCGATCCTAGGAGTGTGCGGAAGCCGGGGGCGGTTCATCGGCCGGCGGTTCCGGCCTCAGCGATGCGGCCTGGACCAAACGCCGTGTGGCGGTTGGCTTGCGGTGCAGCAGCAGGACCTGCCAGGTCGGCGGATCCACAGCGAAGGGGCCGTGTTCGAACTCCTTGCGCAAGCACGCCAGCAAGGCCTCCGGGCCGCCGGCATGGAGCAAAGCGAAACGGTCGGCGCGCAATTCCATGTGCCGTTCAACCGCATGGGCGACGATCCCGGCCAGCGCCGCCAATCCGAACAGGGACATCACGAGGAACGGGAAGGTCTCCACCTGTTCCAATCCGTCCAGCCCGACGATTCGGGCTGCCGCTTCGGACAGTCGTTCCGCGCCCCAAAACACGCCCGCGGCCAAAACAATCTGGAGGGACTGGGTGGCCATCGCCGCATGGTTTTTCAGCCAGGCCATTTGCCGCGCCGCCACAAACACCTGTTCGCGGCCCTCGTGCCCCCGCCAGACCCGCTCGGAATACACCACGTGACGACGACGGCCCCGGCCCGTCAACTGCGAATCCGGCAAGTCCTCCTGATGTTCAAAATCCCACCACGAAGCCCCGGTGATTTCCAAACCGGCCAGGCGTCCCACCCGGCGTAATTCCTCTTCAAGGGGCACATCGTTGACCGCGACGGGCGGACGGACCCGCGGGAGCAATTGGGACGGCCCCCATTCCCCCAGCCCAACCACCAGAGCGGCATAAATCCCCGTTGCCGGCAGCCACCAGAACGTCGGGAAATAACGCATCAACACATACAGCCCGGCAAAGACCGCGGTGACCAGGGCGATTTCCAAGACCAGGCTCGTCAGATACCCGCGGAGCCACTGCCCGAACGCCCCCTGCGGATGGTCGTGGGAACGTTCGGGGAAATGATCCGCCAGCACCGACAGCGGAAACAGAATCGCCTCGTAGCCAAACACCGCCAGCGCCACAAACAGCACATGGACCAGCGGCCAGGTGTAGGGCATCAGAAACCGGGACCGCAACCCCTCCGCCAGGGCGGTCGCCCAGCCCGAAAGCCAAAAAATGGACGCCAAGGCGAACATAAGCCCAAACCGCAACACAAACAGAATGGCCTGTACCCGCTCATGAGTCCGTGCGCGGGCTTCCAAGGGTTCGTCGTACCAAGTCGGCATTGGGGGCTGCCGTTCCGAATCAGGCCAGATCGCCCAGGTTCAGGGTCTCCAGCAGGCGGGAAAGATCTTCGTTGTCGAAGTATTCAATAATGATCCGCCCCATCTCCCGTTTGCCATCGGGTCCGACACGCGCCGGTGTGAGCATGACCTTGGTGCCCAGTTCCTGCTGCATGCGGTCGGCCAGGAATTTCAAATGCTTGGCGCCCTGGTCCTGGCTTGCCCCGCCGGACGGAGTCTTCGGTTCGGATGTTTTCCGGCGGGGATCCCCGGTGGCCAGCCCCGCCACGAGCTGTTCCAGCGCCCGCACCGACAAGCCCTGCGCAACGACCCGCGCCGCCAATCCCTGGCGAACAGCGGGATCTACGCCCAGCAAAACCTTGGCATGGCCGGCCGACAGTTGACCGTCCGCCAGCAACCGTTGAATCGCCTCCGGCAAGTCCAGCAGCCGCAGGGTATTCGCCACAGTGGCCCGCGCCTTCCCGACGCGCCGGGCCACCTCTTCCTGGGTCAGGCCCGCCAGGTTCATCAGCGCGCGATAGCCTTCGGCTTCCTCCATCAAGTTGAGATCCTCGCGCTGGATGTTTTCGATCAGGGCCGATTCCAGCGCCCCCAGATCATCCACCACCTGGAGCCGCACCGGGAGTTCCGACAATCCGGCGACCTGCGCCGCTCGGAACCGCCGTTCTCCGGCGATCAATTCAAACTTGTCCCCGGCCTGGCGCACGAGCACGGGCTGGAGCACGCCCTTGGCCTGAATGGAGTCGGCGAGTTCCTTCAGGGCTTCCGGCTTGAAGGTGCGGCGCGGCTGTCTTGTATTGGGCACAATCTGTCCGATCGGCACCATCCGCAGCACCTCCTGACCATCCGCGACTGGCTTCGCCCGCTCGCCCGACGCCTTGGCGACCGATTTGGCGGGCACGGGCGGACGGGGAGCCCCGCCTTGAATCAGCGCATCCAATCCTCGTCCCAGTCCCTTGTGCTTTGATTTTGTTGCCATGGTCCGCGGTTCTACTCTAAACCGGCCCAACAATCAATGCCGGATGCCGTCCATGCCGGATTCCAGCCCTGCCCGCGAATTCGGCATTGCCCATCGGAAGCGCCCCCCCTATCCTATGCCCTCATGAAGACCAACCCATCTCTGTGCCTGTTCGCCATCCTGCTGGCTTGCGCTGGTTCGCCCGTGGCCGCCCAAACCCCCGTGCGGGTTACCGCGGATAACGTCAACCTGCGCGCCAAGCCCAGCCTGGAAAATTCCGAAGTCCTCGGCCAAGTTCACTACGACGATCGTTTGGTCGCGTTCGAGATGGGCGAGGAGTGGGTCGAAGTGGCCGCCCCCGCCACGATTGATCTATGGATCAGCCAGGATTACGTCCAGATACCGGACCACATCATCGGCGCCCGCCGGGTCAACGTCCGCGCCGGCCCCAGCATCAACTATACTGTCGTGGATACCCTCGAACGCGGCACGCCGATTGAATCACGCGGCGAGCTGTCCGGCTGGATGAAAATCGCGCCGCCGCCCACCACGCATGTCTGGATCCACCGGGATTTTGTCGACCTTCCGGCGGATGGGGCGGTTTCCGCGGCACGGACCGAAAGCGAAGAGGATCTGCGGGCTGAAATCGCAATCCCCCCGGCGCATCCGGTCGCCCCGCCGCCGTCCGGAACGCGGCCAGCGATCCCCACGCCCATCGTGTCGCCTTCCGTTCCCGCCCGCGACTCCCCGGGCCGGGTCATCCCGGTTCCGCCGCCCGCCGACCTGACCTTGATTCCGCTTGAAGGCCAGGGGCGTCTGGCGGTGTTCGAGGGAGAGCTTCGCGCCGCACCCCTGCTTGGCGAAAACCCCACCCGCTATCGCGTGGTTCGCTGGCAGAACAACCGCTGGCAAGTGCTCTGCCATGTCTACGGCAAAGCCGGCAAATTCCGCAGCCTCCAGGACAAACGCGTTCGTGTACAGGGCCGCGAATACTGGGTCCAGGGCGCGAGCGCCCCGGTCCTGGTCCCCGACACCATCCAGGAAATCCTGGCCGATTAGTCCTGGGAATTCGCGCACTATGCCTAATCCCCTTAATAACCAACACTTCGTTCTGGCTGCCGCCTTCGCTTGCGCCCTGGCCCAGGCGTCCACGGGCCAGGAGTTCATCTGGCAGACCGATTCCACATCCGCCACGCTGACGCAATACGTCGGGGCCGGGGGTGACGTCGTCATCCCGGGCCAGTACAACGGCCGGCCGGTCTTTTCCATCGGCCCGGAAGCCTTCATCGATGCCGCCGACGTGGAACGCGTAGTCATTCCTGACAGCGTGGTCCGCATCGGCGAAGAGGCATTTGCCTACTCCACCGGCCTGACCAATGTCGTCTTTGGACAGGGGCTGGCGGCCATCGGCGACCGCGCGTTCCGGGATTGCCGCGCGCTGGCGTCTATCGACGTCGCGCCCGGCAACCTGTTTTTCTCCAGCCTGAATGGCGTCCTGTTTGACAAGGATCAAACCGCCCTGTTGCTGTATCCCGCCGCCAAGGGCAGCGCCTATACGGTTCCGGAAACCGTTGTGCGAATCGGCTCCGACGCGTTTGCCCGGGTTCAGGGGCTTCGGAGCATCACCCTTCCGGAAGAACTGATTGAAATCGGCGACTGGGCCTTTGACCGCACTGGGTTGACCCGGATCCAGATTCCGGCCCTGGTGGAGCGCATCGGCGATGGCGCCTTTTCCAGTTGCGCCAAGCTTGGCTCCATCCAGATGACCAACGGCATTGCGCATATCGGCAACCGGGCCTTTGAACGCACCGCCATCCAGGAGCTGGTGCTGCTGCCGGGCACCACCCGCATCGGCTCCTGGGCCTTCTCCGGCTGCGTTCTTCTGTCCAGGGTCCGCCTGCCAGAGGGAATCGACACCATCGCCCCGCGGACCTTTTTCGATTGCCCCGCCCTCACGCAGGTGACCTTGCCAGCCGGCCTGACCCGGATCGACGAATGGGCCTTCAGCGGGTGCGTCCGCCTCCGCTCCCTGACTCTTCCCGAACCCCTTGCGGAAATCGGCGAACGCGCTTTTTCCGACTGCTCTTCCCTGGCCGAATTGCGCTTCCTGGGCGATGCGCCGGTCGTGGCGCCGGATGCATTCGCCGGCAGTCCGCTGGTCACAATCCATCGCCTGCCCGAAACCGCCGGATGGGGGGACACCCTCGCCGGGAGGCCGGTTGTCCTCTGGGCGCGCGAAGAAGCGGATAAATTCCTTCAAGAATTGGCGCCCAAAGAACCGCCCCCCCGGGCCGCCCCCACCACCCGCCCCCTGTTCGGGCGTTCCCGGCGACTGGACCCGCCGGAACCGACGCCCTGAACCGCGCGGAGGAAGACCCCCGGTGGTTACAGGGCCGGAGGCTTCAGCGCCTCATCCTGCTCGCGCTTGTAGGCCGCCGCCTTCACCAGCACCTCGGCAAAGGATGAACAGGCCAGTTTGCGCTTGATGTTCGCGCGGTGAACATCGACAGTCCGCCCGCTCAGCCCGAACTTTTCGGCAATCTCCCGCGTGGTGAGGCCGCCGCCGATCGCATAGAGCATCTCGCTTTCGCGCGTGGTGAGTGCCTCGATCCCGCGGCCTTCCTTGTCGGAAGCGGCCGCGGCGTGTCCCGACAAGAGAGCCTCCGCCGCGGGACTCAAATAGGTCTTCCCCGCCCGGACCTGGCGCAGCGCCGCCACCAGGTCATCCTCGGCCTGGTCTTTCATCACGTAGCCCTGTGCGCCGGCCCGCAGGACTTTCTCCGCGTACAGCGCCTCGTCATGCATGGACAAAACCAGAATGCGGCCCGGATAGCCCCGGGCCCGCGCTTCGCGAATCCATTCCAGCCCGCTGCGGTCGCGCAGAGACAGATCCAGCACCACCACATCCGGGGCCTTCTCGGCCAGCGCCGCCAGCCCTTCTTCGTACGTTCCCGCCTCGCCGCAGACCGAAAAATCCGGCTCCTGGGCCAGCAGGGCCGCCAAGCCCTGGCGCACGATGGCATGATCATCCACCAGCAGCAACTGGGTCGGGGAAGAGTCCGGCATGGCTAGTCCCGCTCCGCGCGCGGATCGCGCCGCATCAATTCCGCGACGGCCTCCACCGGCTTCTTGCCGTGATGGACAATCGCGTCGACCTGCTCCATCACCGGCACCGGCACGTTGGCGCGTTCCCCCAGGGCCAGCGCCGTTCCACACGTCCAGATGCCTTCGGCGACCTGCTCCATGCCGCCCAGGATGTCGGACAGGGATTCCCCGCGCCCGAGCCGCTCGCCCACCGTCCGATTGCGGCTTTGCGGACTCATGCAGGTTACCAGCAGGTCGCCCACCCCGCTCAATCCCGAAAACGTCTGTGGATGCGCCCCCAGGGCCACTCCCAACCGGGTCATTTCCGCCAGGCCACGCGTGATCAGCGCCGCCTTGGCGTTGTGCCCGAAGCCAAGGCCATCGCACACCCCCGCCGCCAGGGCGATGACATTCTTGAGCGTGCCGCCCAATTCGACGCCCGTGACATCATCGCTGGTGTACACCCGGAATCGATCCCCGGTGAACAGTTCCTGGATCCGTTGGGCCGTGGATTCCTCGGCGCACGCAACCGTGACCGCGGTGGGCACTCCCCGGGCGGTTTCCGGTGCAATGCTCGGCCCCGACAGCACCGCGGGGTTCGCCGCGCCCCACACCTCGGCAACCAGTTCGGTCATTCGCTCACGCGTAGATTCATCCAACCCCTTGGTGGCACTCAGCACCGCCGGCTGACCGCCGGACTGGTAGATGCCCGCAAAGCGCTCCAGGGTCGCCCGCATATAGCGCGAGGGCACCACCACGATCACGACACCGGCCCCCTCCAGCGTTTCCGCCTCGTCGGCGGTCCATTCGATCGACTCCGGCAGGTCCACCCCCGCCAAAAACTTGCGGTTCCGGCGGGAAGCGCGGATTTCGGCGATATATTCCGCATCGGGCCCCCACACGCAAGGGGCATGGCCGTTCCGCACCAGCGTCAGCGCCAAAGCCGTCCCCCATCCCCCATCGCCGATCACGCCGATCTTCATGCCGGCCCGCCAGGGTTTTCCACGACGATCTCGTTGCTCAACTCGGCGGCGCCAGGCCCCTTGATGAACGGCGTCGTGAGGTACACATGCTTGATCCACGAATTGAAAAACACGTTGCGGTTGGCGCGCCAGGTGTTGACCGGTTGGGTCTCATCCAGGTTTTCCAGCGGGCCGACATCCGGACGGTTCTTCTCGCGGTCGCGGCGCGCCTCGGACAGCAGCCGGGTCGAGTTGTATTCCTGGTGGCCCAGATGCATCAAGATCTGATGGTCGGGGGTCTCAAAAATGGTGTAGCCCCCCTTGTCGCCATGCGCCAGCAGCCGGACATGCCCCTCCTTTTCGGCGGCTTCCAGCACCGCGTCATCAATGCCGGAATGCCGGCTTTGCGGGCACCAGAACACGTCATCCATCCCCCCCATGATGGGATGATCCTGCACGAGATTGCGCGTGGGATACACACCGAAGATCTTCTGGGGGTACTTGATCTTGTCGATGCCTATGTATTTCGCCAGCGCCAACCCGCCCCAGCAAATGCCCAGGATGCAGGTGTTCGACGCCTTGGCGACGTCGATGATCCCGCACAACTCCTGCCAATAGGTGACCTGTTCCCAGGACAGTTCTTCGACGGGAGCCCCCGTCACGATCAGCCCGTCGAGCGAGGCCACCGACTGGGCCCAGTCGAACGGGATGTAATGCTTGTCGAGGTGGCTGTGGTCGGAACTCTTGTAGTCGTGCTCGTGCAGCCGGATCCAGATCGGGATGATCTGCAAAATGCTGCGGCCCATCGGCGCCAGCAGGTTGAACTCGTATTCCTCCGCCCGTGGCATGATGTTGAGGATGCCGATCCGCAGCGGACGAATATCCTGGTGCTCGGCTTCCTGCTCGCTCAGCCACGCCACATGGTGCTGGTCGAACAGGGCGCGCAGCCGATGCTTGGGCGACAGTCGAATGGTCACGTTCGTTTCCTCACAAAGTGAGTACTGTGCCACCGCCGCCGGGCCCTGTCCACCCCAAGTGCAACCTTTTTGCCCGGAAACGAACTGCCCGGAAACGAACTTGCCGGCCTGCCGGCTTCCGCCGTATCCTGCTCGCCGGTTGATCGCGGGTTTCCCCCGCACCCCAAGGAGGCGCAATGAAGCCGATTGTCCACATGCTGATCGTCCTGCTGGCGGGAGGGCATGCCGCGCATGCGGCCGAACATCTTTGGGACGACTTCGATGCCTATTCCCCCGGTTCCATAGCCGACCAGCCCGGCTGGGCCGCCGCGCCCTGGCTCAACACGCAAACCGCCATGGTGGTGGCCGCCAACAGCTACTCCCCGAGCAACGCGCTGGCCCTGCCCCAGCACATCAACGGCAGCAGTGCGGTCCATGCCGACTTCATCTCGACCTACTCCCCGGAAACCGAACACCCCGTCATCCGGTTTTCCGCCCGGATCTTCATGGGAAACACCAACATCCCGTTCGAGGTCGGCCTGCGCAATTCCGCCGCCGGCGCCTTTCTTGCCTTCCGGGGGGCCAACGGCACCGGCACCTTCGGCTTCAACACGCCCGGCGCGGGGGCCATTCCCCTGATCAGCAACCGCCATGTCGACGTGACGGGATACTATAACCGCAGCCACAACACCTACCGCCTCGATTACGACAACACCTATGTCGTGCCCTGGACGCTTTCCGATTCCGATCCGACCACCCACACCCAGTTCAACCAGTTCGCGATTCTCCGCGACAGCACCGGGCCGGCCGACGCGTTGTGGATCGACAACGTCAGCGTCGCGACCTTCCCGCCGCACGTCTGGGCCTGGTGGCGCTGCTCCCCCGACCCGATTCAGGCGTTCAACGAACAGCTCGGCATGTTTCAGCCGTCGTTTTACTGGTATTATGGCGACGAAGCCCGCCGCGGCGCGGCCGATCCCATCTGGGACGGATCCGCCGACTCCCGCAACGAGGGGGCGGTTCGCCTGCTGATCGCCGGTCCCATGGATTGCGTTGTGCCCACGCCAGTGACCACCAACTGGACGGTGGAAGCCGTGTTCCGGATGCGTCCGGACAGCAACGTGACGATCTTCGAATGGGGCAAGGGCCTGGGCTTTTCCGATCCCGGTTCGCGAATCGCGTTGGAATATCAATCGTCCCAGAACATCGCCTACCGGTTGCGCGACCGCGAAGAGCCCACCACGGACTCCGAATTCACGCTGATGGCGCCCTACTCCCCCAACGGACGCTGGCAACATGTGGCCCTCGTCAAAAGCAACACCACCATCCATCTCTATCTGGACTATCAGCATATCGCCAGCCGGGGGTTGAGTTCCAGCGCCGACGGCACGTATGCCTTCGGCACGGACACCCGCGCCTCTATCGGCATGTCCCTGAACGGCGGCAACACCAGCACCGAATCGACCGTGATCGACGAGGTGCGCCTCTCCGGCAAGGCCCTTGATGTCTTCGAATTCCTCCAGCCCGGCCAACCCATGATCGTCGATATCCGCGGGAACGCCTTGAACAACGACCCGTGGCCCCTCACGGCGAAATGCATCCTTGGCAAGACCTACCACCTCGAAACGTCCCCCGTCCTTGGCCCCTCCGAAAACTGGCAACCCATCGCCGGCTCCGGCTTCACCGCCGCCAGCCCCTTCGACTTTATCAATGTCCCCAACACGGTCCCCAGGACCCATTTCGTCCGGCTCGTCCGGGAGGATTGACGCCGATCCCGCCGGCCCGCGGAAGCGATCGTCGTGTGGGCTACGGCCCGGTGTAGACGTCCCGGCCGGGGCGGGGTGGCAAGACCCGGCCCCGCCGCATGGCGTGCGAGAGGTCCGCGGCCGCGTCCGGATCGTACCACCAGTACATGTGCGCGCTGCGCTCATCGCCGTACCGCCCCAACGGAGCGTCGGGCATGCCGAACTTGTTCCACCACAATAGCCGCGTATCGTTCTTGTTCCAAAGCAGCACATAGGGCACATCGCGCGTCAACATCGCATCAATCCTTCGAACGATGTCATGGCGCTTCTGCACATCGAATTCCGTCCGCTGCGCTTCGATCAGCGCGTCCACCTCCGGATTCCGGTACCCGGTGATGTTTTGTCCCGACGCCCGATCCGCCTCCTTGGAATGCCACATGCTTTCCGGATTCTTGAACAGGCCGGCGCTCCACGCCGCCCACGTCATGTCGAAGTGATACTCGTCCATGTCCTTCGACCACGCCGCCCAGTCCTTCCGGTCCACCACCAGCTCAATGCCGACATTCTTGAGATCTTCCTGGAAGATCGCCGTGAACTTGTCATCGGTGCCGCCCCGCGACAAATAGCGCAGCCGCAGCGGGCGGCCCTCCTTCATCAGCATGCCCGTGGCGGGATCCGCCCGCCACCCGGCCTCGTCCAGCAAGGCCCGGGCGCGCTCCGGATTGTAGCTCAGCTTTGGGTTTTCGCAGGGATGCGCCTCGTCGTAGAGATCCTCGTAGTACGACCGGTGCAGGAAATAGGCGTTGTGCATCAGCGTCTCGTTCATCTTCTCGCGGTGATACAGATGCGCCAGGGCGCGGCGCACGCGCGGATCGTCCAGCGGCGGCCGGCGCTGGTTCAGCGCAATTCCCTGAAACCCGACCGGGCGCTGGTTTTCGATCTCCTGCTTCACGATCCAGTTCCGGTCGTAGCGCTCGCCGCCGGTCTGGTTCGCCCACACATGGGCCGTGTACACCGGAAACAAGTCGATCTCCCCCTTGTGGAACGCCTCGAAGGCGTTGTCGCGCTCTTCAAAGAACCGGAAGCGCAGCAAATCAAAATTGGCCACGTTCCGGAAGCGCGGCAGATGGCCCGCCCACCAGTCGGTGCGCCGCTCCAGCGTGACCTGCAGGCCCTCCCGCACCGCGCCGAGCCGGTAGGGGCCCGACACCACCGGGAACTCGAAGTTCTGGAGGTTGAAATCGCGGTTCGCCAGCGCATGGCTGGGCAGGACCTGAAGCCCGGCCAGCGTCAGCAGGTTCTGCCAATGCTCCTCCTTCGCCACGAACCGCACCGTCATCTCGTCGATCACGACCGGCGGCTCAAAGCGTTCCAGCCCGATCTTGTGCGGGCCGGTCAGATGCCGCGGGTCCATCACGGCCTCGTAGGTCCAGCGGACATCCTCCGCCGTCACCGGCCGGCCGTCGCTCCATTTCGCCAACGGATTCATGGTGAACGTGAACGTCCGCCGGTCTTCGCCCAGCACGCAGCGTTCCGCCAGCATCGGCTCCATCTCCAGCGTCAGGGGATGCATCGACAGCAGCGTCTCGTAAAAGTGGCCGAACAGTTCCGCCGACATCACGTTGAGGTCCAAATAGTAATTGAAGCTCTTGGGATACGGCCCCATGTAGGCCACCAGCATGCCGCCCTTTTCCGCAAACTCCGAGGCCAGCGGATTGGGCGCCTCTTGCCAGCCTTCGCGGGGGAACACCTGTTCGGCGAGCCCCCCCGTGCAAGCCCCCAACACCAATCCTCCGGCGACCATCATCCATTTCATGCAGCCATGCCCTGCCATCCGTGTCCATCCGTGTTCATCCGTGTTCATCCGT
Organism: uncultured Verrucomicrobiota bacterium; assembly: GCA_964399775.1. GTDB lineage: Bacteria > Verrucomicrobiota > Kiritimatiellia > CAIQIC01 > Lenti-01 > Lenti-01. Next base: position 12,381 of record CAYNSH010000054.1, on the reverse strand, counting down.
GGTTGCATCAGGACATCCCCAACCCCTCCAAGTCACCGCTTGGTCTTGCTTCCCGGCCCATTCCACCCTTTTCGCGCCCCTCAGCATCGGCCAGCTCTGGTTCGTCCCGCGGGTCTTGCCGGCGGCGGCGGAAAAACTCCTGCACGATCTGCGTGCATTCCTCCTCCAGCACGCCGGCCAGAATCTCCGCCCGGTGATTCAGCTCGGGCGTCTGCAGGATCCGAAAGCGCGACACCGCCCCGCCGCGCAGCGGGTCGCTCATCCCCCAGACCACCAGCGGAATCCGAGCCAGCACGATCGCCCCCGCGCACATCGGGCAGGGCTCTTTGGTCACGTAGAGGATGCTGTCCGTCAACCGCCAGTCGCCCGCCGCCGCGGCCGCCTGGGTAATCGCCAGCATTTCCGCGTGCGCCGTGGGATCCTTCAGCAGTTGCGTCTGGTTCCAGGCCCGGCCGGTCAGGTGCCCGCCGCTATAGATCACCGCGCCCACCGGGACCTCGCCGGCCGCCGCCGCCTGCTCGGCCTGCCGCAGCGCCTGGCGCATCCGCGCTTCGTGCACCGCCATCCCGGGCGCTGTCTCGCTCATCGCCCCTCCTCGTCGGCCAACACCCAGCGCTTGTTGAACCAAAAATAGTTTTCCGGATGCGCCCGCACGGATTCGCTGAACCGATCCAGGATGTACTGCATGATGCGACGCCGGTCCACATCCTCGGGCAGCGACGGGTCCGGCTCGATCCAGCCCGTCTTGCGCCAGCCGTGGCGCATCCACCCCGTCCGTACCACTTCCGCCGTCAGGATGGCCGTGCCGCCGGCCCGGGCATAGTGGGCGGCCCCCCCGGGCACCTCGATCTCCACCCCGAGGAACCGAACGGGCACCCCCCCCTTGCGCGACCGCACGTCGGGCAGCAAGGCCAGTGCCCGCCCCTCCCGCGCCAACCGTTCCGGCATCGTGGCCACTTCGTGCCGCCGGTGGGTTTCGATGGCTTCCACCCCCGTGCTCATGCGCAGGCGGTTGATCCAGTCGTTCATGAGCGGGTTCTTTTGCTTGCGCACCAGCGTCGCCAGCGGGATTCCCTGCGATTGCAGGGCAATGCCCGCCAGCTCCCAGTTGCCCATGTGGGGAACCGCCACGATCAGCCCGCGGCCCTTGGCCAACTCGTCGCGGACCTCCTGCAACGCCCCCACGTCGAAATGGCGCGCCACCCACTCCGTGCGAATCGAGGGCAGCCGCATGCCTTCCACCGCCGTGAAAACCAGGTTGCGGAACGCGAGGCGTCCCAGCCGGTCCCATTCCCGATCCGGGCGGTCGCCCCCCAGCGCCTGGCGCATCCGGTCGCGGGTCCGCTCGCGCAGCCGGCGGCCAAAGAAATAGATCAGCCGCGCCGGGCCCCATCCCAGGGCCAGCGCCACGCGGTGCGGCAACAGTCCCAGCAACCCCGACACGGCGCGCAGCGCCGCGTACTCCACGACATGGCTCAAGCGCGGTTTCATTTGCCGCCCACGCGCTCTCGCAACAACCGAAATCCAACGTCGCGCCCGCGGTATTCCGCCGGAAACAGCGCCCGATGGTCCACGCGCAACCGCTCGGGGTCGCGCTCCGACCAGGCCCCGCCGCGCGCCGCGCGCTGGCTGGGCGGCAGGCCGGCATCCGCGGCGCACCACTCGTAGAGATTGCCCGCCATGTCATGCAGCCCGAATCCGTTCGCCGCAAAACGCCCGCCGCGCCGCAACGGCTCCGCCGCATCAAATTGAGCCCGCGTGCTGCGATTTCCACCCCAACCCCACGGATAGGGCGCACCCTCCACGCCGCCGCGCGCCGCCACCTCCCATTCCGCTTCCGTCGGGAGGCGAATCACGCGCCCTTCCCGCTGTGCCAACCAGCCCGCGTAAGCCTCCGCCTCCGTCGCTGTCACTTCCGCAACCGCTTCCTGGCCACGCCCGCGCCGCACCGCATAGCCCCCGCCCCTCCGCCCCGAGATCTGCGCGGTTTCCGGAAATTGCTCCACGCCCGCCGCATCGAGGTAGGCCGCGAATTCCCGGACCGTCACCTCCAGGCGCCCCATCTCGAACCCGCCCGCCCGGCCATGGCGGGTCTCGTGCGGCGGCACCTCGACCCAGCCGGCCTGCGCCCAGGCGCAGCCCGCCAGTCCCAGCACCCATCCCATCAGTCCAATACAATCCATTTGCCCATTTAAGCGCATCCGCCTTTGACATTCCATCGTGAAATCCGCATACTCGCGCCCGAAAGTCATCAATCAAGGACGGGAAAGGCGGCGAACGATGGATCAGCGCAAAACCACCACTGGCGGCTACGGCATGTTCACCCGCATTCACTGGGTCATCGCACTCGGCATCCTGCTGGGAATCGCCATCGGCATCCCCTTGCGCACCACCGATGGCTGGGAAAACACGCGCGCGAGCCTCGCCGCCCTGCTGGCGTCCGGCATCGGCCTGGCCTATATCCTGCTCTCCCTGCTCGACTGGTGGACCCAGTGGCGCGCCCTGTCCGCCAATCCCCTCCCCGACGATCTGGACCTGTCCGAACGCGCCGTGGCCGCGGAACAACTCACCGCCCTCTCCGGCTCCACCATTTTGCACCGCCATATTCGCCGCTTGCTCGCCGCCTGGTCCGCCGGCGCGGCCGGTCCCCAGGTCGCCACCATGTCCGGCAACCAAATGCAGCGCATGCTCGGCATGCTCATCGCCGAAAACGCCGCCTTCCTCGCCCTGCTGGGCGCCGCCGCCGGCTTTGCCGCGCCCGGTCTCATGCTCACCCTCGTCAGCGGCTTGATGATCCTTCTGCTGCTGGTCGCCGTCGCCCGGCTTCAACTCGCCACCCATCTGGCCGGCTATATCGAATCCAACCTGCTGGCCCGGATCGGCAACGACACCCCCGCGGCCGCCGCCGTCGAATTCTCCAAAGACCTTGGCAAATCCGTGGCCGACTCCACCGCCGCCCTGGCCGCCGCCCAGGCCGCCTTCGCTGATCAACTCGTCAAATCCCAGCAGGAAGCCGCCGCTCAAGTATCCAAGGCCCAGCAGGAAGCCGCCGCCCAGATCTCCACATCGCAGCAAGAGGCCGCCGCCCAAGTATCCAAGGCCCAGCAGGAGGCTTCTGCCCAAATCGCCAAGACGCAGCAGGAGGCCGCCGCCCAGATCGCCAAGGCCCAGGACAAGGTGGCCGAGCAGATCGGCCGCGTCGGCGAAATGGCGGCCAGCATCGACAAGATCCTTCAGATTCAACAGGCCGTCGATGGAACCCTCAAAGGGGTCGCCGTCACCGACGAATTCAAGTCCACCCTCGTTGAACTCAAGCGCCATCTCAGCGAATCCGACGCCCTCCTCAAGGCCGTCTCCAAGCCGCGCACCATCCGGCTGGTGGAGAAGGAAAACGAATAGCCCCACCCCTCATCCCGCTCTCCCCACCGCCCCCGCGCCGCTCGATGTGCCGGGGGCGGGTTCGTCTCCGCTGGCCCCGGGGCTCTATATCGTCGGCACCCCCATCGGCAATCTCGAAGACGTCACCCTGCGCGCCCTGCGCATCCTGCGTTCGGCCACCCATATCCTCGCCGAAGATACCCGCCATACCCGGCTGCTGCTGCAGCGCTACGACATTCCTACGCCGCTGATCTCCTGCCACAAGTTCAACGAACGCGCCCGCATCGAGGAGATTCTCCGCCGCCTCCGCTCCGGGGAGGCTCTGGCGCTCGTCACCGATGCCGGCATGCCCGGCATCTCCGATCCCGGCGCACGCGCGGCCGAAGCCGTCCGGGCCGCCGGTCTGCCCGTCACCGTCATCCCCGGCCCCACTGCCATCACCGCCGCCATCGCCCTCTGCGGCGCCACCGAGGGCCGCGGATTTCTCTTCGACGGCTTTCTGCCGCACAAAACCGCCGCCCGCCGCCGACGGCTTGGCGAACTCGCCGACTTCCCGGCGCCCGTCGTCTTCTACGAATCCACCCATCGCATTCTCAAACTGTTCACCGAAGTCGAAGAAGAACTCGGCCCCGACCGTCGACTGTTCGTCGCCCGCGAACTCACCAAAAAGTTCGAGGAGACCCGCCACGGCACCCCCGCCGAACTCCGCGACCACTACACCCGCCATTCCTCCAAAGGCGAATTCGTCGTCATCCTCCTGCCCTGATCATCAAGCTTTCGCGCCTTTCACGTTTTCCCGCCACAGGCAAGCGTAGTTGGCTGTGTTTCCGGAATCCGTGTCCATCCGTGGTTCAACCGGCGGGCTGTTCATCTCCCCTCCCCCCTGTCTGTCTCCTGTCTCCTGTCCTGTTTCTTTCTCCTGTCCCCTGAGCCCCCCCCCCCCCCCCGTCTTCCCATTCGTGTCATTCGAGTGATTCGTTGTTGGCTGTTCCTCCGATAGAAATCTTCGCGGTTGCGTCTCTCCATGCGCCGCCGCTATGCTCTGCCCCATGTTTCCATTTCGAACGATTGTGGTGTGGCTGGGCCTGGCGGCATTCGTGGCCGTCGATGCCCCGGCCGACACCCCCATGCGGGTCGCCGCGAGCGCCCCGCTCTGGACCCGGCCCTCTAGCTCCGCCCGGGCACTCGGCCGCGCGGAACCCGGTGACGTCCTCTTTGTCTCCCGCCACGAGGGCGAATGGGCCGCCGTATCACCCCCGGATCGCGTCGACCTCTGGCTCAACACAGAGTTTGTAGAGAACAATCGCGTCTTGGCCCGTTCCATTCAAGTCCGCGCGGGACCGGGCATTCAATACGATGTGGTGGGCAGCCTTCCGCGGGGAGCGCCCGTCCTGCCGCGCGGGGAAGAGGGCGACTGGCTGAAAATCGCCCCGCCCTCCTCCGCCACCCTCTGGATCGAAGCCCGCCACCTGACCCCAATGCCCCAGCGAGGTCCAGACACTCAACCGCCCCCCTCGCCCCCGGCACCCGCCCCGGCGGTCGCGCCTGCGCCAGCCAGCCGGCCCGAGCCCCCGCCACCGCCGCCGGTGATCGAACCCGTCGAACCGCGACCGGACCTGCCGACGCCGTCCCCCGCTCCGGCGCCAGCGTCCCCTCCGCCGCCCGTGGCGCACCAACCCGCCCCACCTCCGCCCGCCGCCATCCGGCCCTCCGTGCCGACCGTCTCGCGCCCGCCGGTCCGCATGCCGGCGATTCCCCACCCGGTGCCCGTCCCGGCGGGAACCGTCCTCGGCGGCCGACCGCAGGATATGGATGTGGCCGTCAATCCCAACCTCGTCGCCGAATTGAATCTGGTCAATCTGCCCCATCAGGGGCAGCCCATTCAACTCCAGGGCGAATTGCGCGCCGCGCCCTTTTTCAGCGCCTCGCCCTCGCGCTACCGGCTCCTGGTTTCCCGGGGACGCATGCTCGAGACCGCTTGCCACATCCACGGGCACTCCCCCGAACTGCGCCAGCTCATCGGCAAGCAGGTATCCATCCGCGGGCGCAAATACTGGGTGGAGCAAAGCGACCTGCCCGTGGTCGTCGTCGGACAAATCGTACCGGTCGCATCCGCCACCGATTCAGGTTCGTTCTAATGCCGTGCTCCGCCCCTTCCCCTGATCCCACCGGTTCGGTCGGACTGCTGGGCGGCACCTTCAACCCGGTGCACGAGGGGCACCTCACCATCGCACGCGAAGCCATGCGTCTGTTCGACCTCGAGGCCGTCTGGTTCATTCCCTGCTCCATCCCCGCGCACAAGCCCACCACCGACCTGGCGTCCAATGCCGATCGCCTCGCCATGCTCGAACTGGCCATCGCCGGCGAACCCCGCTTCCAGGCCCTGCCCATCGAGTTCGACCGCCCGGGCACCTCCTACACCATCGACACCATCCGCCTGCTGCAAGAGCAACACCCCCGCTCCCGGTTGGTCTTCATCATCGGCGCCGACACCCTCGCCGAACTGCACACGTGGCACGAACCCCTCGAACTGCTCTCCAGCATCCGGGTGGTCACCCTCGCGCGTCCCGGCTATGTCCCCGACCCTTCCCGGATCCAACTCCCGCCCCCTTGGCCGGAACAACTGTTGAGCGATGTCCGGACCGGACGGCCCCTCGATGTCTCCTCCAGCGACATCCGGGCCCGCATCGCCGCCGGCCAGCCCGTTTCCCTTGTCCCCGAATCCGTCCTGCGCTACATTCACCAGCACCAACTCTACACATGAAGAAAACCAAACCCTCTACCGCCGCCAAACCCTCTTCCACCCCCCGCGCCCGCAAGCCCGCCGCCACCTCCAAGCGCCCGGCCGCCCGCAAGCCGGCCCGTCCGCACCAACCCGCCGACCCCCTGCGCGCCCGCGTCGACCGCGTCTGCCAACTGCTCAACGACAAGAAGGGGCAGGATGTCGTCGTGCTGCATGTGGCCGAACTGTCGAGCGTCACCGACTACATGATCCTCTGCAGCGGCCTGAACACTCCCCATCTGCGCGCGCTGGCCGACGAAGTCGCCCGCGGGCTGCGCACCGAAACGCCTCCCGTCGCCTGCCACCGCCGCGCCGGCTCCGCCGAAAGCGAATGGCTCGTCCTCGACTACATCGATTTGGTCGTCCACCTCTTCACCCCCACCACCCGCGCCTACTACGCCATCGAACAGCTCTGGAAAGATGCCCCGAAAGGGCCTTGAACCCGGCCGCGCGTTTGCGGCGCCCCGACGCACGACGTGGGGCCGGCGGCGACTTCCCAAACGGACAACGATTCGCTTTACTGCCATCCCTTCACCATCGGAGAACCCCATGCCATGAACCCCATGCCCAACCTCATCGGTCCGCGCCTTCAGCAGCTCCGCCAGCAGCGCGAGCTGTCCCTGGAGACTCTCGCCCGGCAAAGCGGTTGCAGTTCGGAAATGATTGCCGCCCTGGAAGCCGGCGACCTGGTTCCCTCCCTCACCCCCCTGCTCCGGCTGGCCCGCGGGCTGGGCATCCGCCTCGGCACCCTGCTCGATGACCAGACGCTCGACGGCCCCGCCGTCGTCCGCAAGGGCGACCTGGGCGAGGCTATTCAATTTTCCGGAAACGATCCCGCGCGCAAGCGCAGCACGCTGGACTTCCATTCGCTGGCGCCGCACAAGGCCGCCCGCAACATGGAGCCTTTCCTGATCGACGTCCATCCGGCCTCGGGCGACGTCGCCCTCAACGACCACGAAGGCGAGGAATTCATCCATGTCCTCTCCGGGCGCATCGAAATCCGCTACGGCAAGGACGCCTACCAGCTCGAGGCCGGCGACAGCATCTACTACGAATCCGCCGTGCCCCACCACGTCCACGCCATTGGCGGCGATGCCCGCATCCTCGCCGTGGTCTATGCGCCGGCCTGACCGCCCTTCCATCCCGAACCCCGAACCCGCCCCTGCCATGACCTCTCCCGCCAATGCCGACGCTTCCGCCGCCCCGATCGGGGCCGGGCCCGATGGTTTCACGTCCCTGACCCTCGGCGAACAGCTCGAATTCTGGGCGCGCGCCACGCCCGACCACGAGTTCCTGGTCTATCCGGATCGCGGCCTGCGCTGGACCTACCGGCAGTTCGACGACCGCGTGAACCGCCTCGCCAAGGGGCTGCTCGCGATCGGAATCCGCAAGGGCGATCACGTCGGCATTTGGGCCAAGAACGTCCCCGACTGGCTCGTGTTCCAGTTCGCTTGCGCCAAGACCGGCGCCGTGCTGGTCACCATCAACACCGCCTACAAGTCCGAAGAGCTCGACTACATTCTGCGCCAATCCGACATGAAGATGATCGGGCTGATCGACGGGTTCCGCGACGTGGACTACATCCAGATCATCAACCAGCTCGTGCCGGAGCTGAAGCAGCAGCCCCGCGGCCACCTGCGCAGCCGCGCCTACCCCCATCTGCGCCATGTCGGCTATGTCGGGCAGGAAAAGCACCGCGGCATGTACACCACGGCCGAACTGATGCTGCTGGGCGACCACCAGCCCGATGCCCGGCTCGATGAGGCCCGCGCCGCCATCCAGTGCCACGACATCGTCAACATGCAGTACACCTCGGGCACTACGGGCTTCCCCAAGGGCGTCATGCTCACCCATCACAACATCTTGAACAACGGCTGGAGCATCGGCCACCGCCAGGAATTCACCCCCGCGGACAAGCTCTGCCTCCAGGTTCCCCTGTTCCACTGCTTCGGCGTCACCCTCGGCGTCATGGCCATCCTGTCCCACGGCGCCACGATCGTCGCCGTGGAAGTCTTCGATCCCCTCCTCGGGCTGGCGGCCGTCCACCAGGAACAGTGCACCGTCCTCTATGGCGTGCCGACCATGTTCATCGCCATGTACACCCACCCGATGTTCAAGATGTTCGACATGACCAGCCTGCGCACCGGCATCATGGCCGGCAGCGTCTGCCCCATGGAGGTCATGAAGCGGGTCATCGCCGACATGCACGTGACCGAAATCACGTCCGTCTATGGCCTGACCGAAGCCTCCCCCGGCATCACCCAGACCTTTGGCCGCGACCCCGTCGAACGGCGCATATCCACGGTGGGGCCGGCCTTCCCGGGGGTCGAGGTCGGCATCTTCGATCCCGCCGACCGACGGCCCCTGCCGCCCCACACCGAAGGCGAAGTCTGCTGCCGCGGCTACAACGTCATGAAGGGCTACTACCGCATGCCCGAGCAAACCGCCGCCGTCATCGATCCGGACGGTTGGCTGCATACCGGCGACCTCGGCACCTGCGACGACAACGGCTATTACCGCATCACCGGCCGCATCAAGGATATCATCATCCGCGGCGGCGAAAACATTTCGCCCCGGGAGATCGAAGACCTGCTGTTGACCCTGCCCGAAATCCAGGATGTGCAGGTGGTCGGCGCCCCCGACGAGAAATACGGTGAAATCCCGGTCGCCTTCGTCATCCTCAACCATGACCAGACCCTGGCCGAGGAGGACATCCGCGATCATGTCCGCCAGCACCTCGCCGCCCACAAGGTGCCCAAGTACGTCTTTTTCGTGAAGGCCTACCCGCTGACCGCCAGCGGCAAGATCCAGAAGTTCAAGCTGCGGGAGCAGTCCAAGGCCCTCGTGGAACAGCGCCGCGCCGAGCCGTCCTGACGGGATCGGCCCTCCGGCGTTTCGCCGACGTCCGGCGAATCAGCCTTCGGTGTATTCGGTGCCGGGAATGGTCGCGAGCTGGTCGCCCAGCAGTTCTTCCGCGGAGATGGGCTCCGCCAGGGGGACCAGCTTGATGTTGCGATACATCGAGAAGCCCGTTCCGGCCGGGATGACATGCCCCATGATGACGTTTTCCTTGAAGCCGTGCAGGTTGTCGCGGCGGGCCAGCGTGGCGGCATCGGTCAGCACCCGGGTCGTATCCTGGAAGGAGGCGGCCGAAATGAAACTCTCCGTCTCCAGCGAGGCCTTGGTAATGCCCAGCAGCAACGGAGCCGCCTCGGCGGGCTTGCGTCCCTCTTCGGCCACCTTGCGGTTGACCTCGAGGAAGGTCTGCTTCTCGACCTGCTCGCCCCACAAGAATCCGGTGTCGCCGGGTTCCGTGATGCGCACCTTGCGCAGCATCTGGCGCACGATGATCTCGATGTGCTTGTCGTTGATTTCGACGCCCTGGAGGCGATAGACCTCCTGGACCTCGTTCACCAGGTATTCCTGCAGCTCTTGCGGGCCGCAGACTTCGAGGATTTCCTGCGGCACCACGGGGCCTTCCGTCAACGGCTGGCCCTTCTTCACCCGGTCGCCGGCAAAGACCACGATATGCTTGCTGAGCGGAATCAGGTGCTCTTCGGTGTCGCCGGTGATGGCGTCGCGAACCAGCAGCTTGCGGCGGCCGCGGGCGCTGCCGGCCATTTCCACGATGCCGTCGATCTTGGCGATTTCCGCGGCATCCTTGGGCTTGCGCGCCTCGAACAGCTCGGCCACGCGCGGCAGGCCGCCGGTGATGTCCTTGGTCCGCGCCTGCTTGCGCGGCGTCTTGGCGATGACCGTGCCCGCGGTGACCTCGTCGCCCTTGTCCACCACGACATGCGCACCGGCGGGAACCGTGTAGGCCCCGAGAATCTTGCTGGTGTCGGCCAGGTCGCGGATCAGGATCTGCGGGTGGATTTCATCGCGGTGCTCCAGAATCACGAGGTCCTCCATGCCGGTGGCCTCGTCGACTTCGCGCCGGACCGTCACGCCCATGATGAAGTCGCGCGTGTCCACCTTGCCGGAGTATTCGCTGAGAATCGGGACGTTGTAGGGGTCCCACTTGGCGATCACCGTGCCCTTTTTGACGCCGGCACCGTCCGCGAAGGGCAGCACGCTGCCCAGCGGGATGGTATGGCGCTCGAGTTCGCGGCCTTCCTTGTCGTAGATCCCCAATGCGCCGTTCTTGTTTAGCACGATGTGGTTGCCATCGGGCCCCGGAACCGCGTAGAGCTCTTCGGCAAATTCGCCGTCGCCGTACTTGACGATGCCGTCATGCTTGACCGCGATTTCCGGCTGCTTGAAGGTGCTGCTGGCGGTGCCGCCGATGTGGAAGGTCCGCATCGTCAGCTGGGTGCCGGGCTCGCCAATGGACTGCGCGGCGATGATGCCGGTGGCTTCGCCCAGCACCGCCGGACGGCCGTTGGCCAGATTGCGGCCGTAGCACTTCGCGCAGATGCCGCGGCGCGACTCGCAGGTCAGCACCGAGCGGATCTTGACGGTTTCCAGTTCGGCGCGGCGGATGCGTTCCACGACCTTCTCGTCGATTTCATAGCCGGCCGCCACAATGATCTCGCCGCTGCGCGGGTCGCGGATGTCGTCGACCGAGGTGCGGCCGAGAATGCGCTGGGACAGCGGAACGAGTTCTTCGTCGCCCTGCAGGATCGCTTCGACCTCGATGCCGTTCAGGGTGCCGCAGTCTTCCTCCACCACGATTACGTCCTGGGAAACATCCACCAGCTTGCGGGTCATGTAGCCGGAGTCCGCGGTCTTCAGCGCGGTATCGGCCAACCCCTTGCGCGCGCCGTGCGTGGAAATGAAGTACTCCAGCACGCTCAGCCCTTCGCGGAAGTTCGCCAGAATCGGCCGCTCGATGATTTCGCCCGACGGCTTGGCCATCAGCCCGCGCATGCCGGCGAGCTGCCGAATCTGCTGGCGGTTGCCGCGCGCACCGGAGTCCACCATCATGAACAGCGGGTTCACTTCGCTGCGCGATTCGTTGTATTCCATCGCCCGGAACATCTGCCCGGCCACTTCGTCGGTCGCATGCGTCCAGATGTCGATGATCTTGTTGTAGCGCTCCCCATCGGTGATGATGCCCTTGCGGTACTGCGATTCGACCTCCGCCAGCAGCTTGCGCGCCCCCTCGATCGTCTTGGGCTTGGCGTCGGGCACGATCATGTCGACGATGCCCACGGAGAAACCGGCCTGGGTCGCGCTCTCGTACCCCAGATCCTTGATGGCATCGAGGGTCCGGACCGTTTCCTCGTGGCCGGCCACCTGGTAGCAATGCCGGATCAGCTCCTCGAGCTTCTTTTTCGGCACCGCCGCGTTGAAGAACCCCATCGCATCGGGCAGGATTTCGTTGAAGAACACGCGGCCCACGGTGGTGGTGATGACGGACTGGTCCTTGAGGCCATAGCGGGTCTCGGACTGGTAATCGGGGTTCCGGAAGCGAATCCGGGAATGCAGGGTCACCGCGCCCTCGTCATAGGCGGTGTGGACTTCCTGCGCATCGCCGAAGATGGGGAGATGCTCGATGGCGCCGGGGGTCCGGGCCTGGCGGGCGCGCAGGCGCTCGTGCTGCGAATCCACCGTCAGGTAGTAGCAGCCCAGCGCAATGTCCTGCGTCGGCGTCGTGATCGGCTTGCCGCTGGAGGGCGAAAAGATGTTGTTCGGCGCCAGCATGATCAACTTGCTTTCCATCTGCGCTTCGATGGACAGCGGCACGTGCACGGCCATCTGGTCGCCGTCGAAGTCCGCGTTGTAGGCCGTGCAAACGAGCGGATGGATCCGGATGGCTTCGCCCTCGATCAGCACGGGCTCGAACGCCTGGATCGAGAGACGGTGCAGGGTCGGCGCGCGGTTGAGCATGACCGTGTGGCCGCGGGTCACTTCCTCGAGAATGTCCCAGACCTGGTCTTCTTCGCGCTCGATCATTTTCTTGGCGCTGCGCACGGTGTGCACCACGCCCATGGCCTTGAGCCGGCGAATGATGAACGGCTCGAACAGCACCAGGGCCATCTTCTTGGGCAGGCCGCACTGGTTCATGCGCAGGCCCGGACCGATCACGATCACGGAGCGGCCGGAATAGTCCACGCGCTTGCCGAGCAGGTTCTGGCGGAAGCGCCCCTGCTTGCCCTTGAGCATGTCGGAGAGCGACTTGAGCGGCCGCTTGTTCGGGCCGGTGATGGTGCGGCCGCGGCGGCCGTTGTCGAAAAGCACGTCCACAGCTTCCTGCAACATCCGCTTCTCGTTGCGAA
>CAYNSH010000053.1:0-24193 GCA_964399775.1 uncultured Verrucomicrobiota bacterium | reverse complement strand
CGCCAGAGGACGGGGGCGATCAATCCCCCGCGGGGGAGAAAGGCCCCCGGGGAAACTAGCGACGCAGGCCGAGGCGTTCGATGAGTTTCTGGTAGCGGGCGAGATCCGAATCGCGGAGATAATCCAGCAGCCGGCGGCGCTTGCTGACCATCAAGATCAGCCCGCGCCGCGAGTTGTGGTCGCCTTTGTGGGTTTGGAGGTGCCCGGTCAGGTCCGAGATCCGCTTGCTCAGCAGGGCCACCTGGACTTCTACGGAGCCGGTGTCCTTCTCGTGCTGCTGGTATTCCTGTTTGATTTCCGCTTTGACTGAACTGTCGATCATGTTGTGGTATCCAACGTGGCTTCGGTTGCTTTTCTTATTTGTCTATTCGAGGGCGGGACTATACGGACGGCCCTTGGCCCTTGCAAGGGCATTTTTCGGGTTAACCTTGCCGATGGCGCGGAGTATGGCACTATGCGGGACCTGATGAAAATCCAGGCATCCAGACGGGAGGAATGGGGCGCGGCGGCGGGCGTGGCGTTGTCCGCCCTGTTGCTCTATGCGGTCTTTCCGCCGCTGGAATGGACGTGGGCGGCGTGGATCGCCCTGGTTCCCTTGCTGGTGGTGGCCCGGCGGAGCCTCGGGCGCCCCCTTCGCCTGGGATGGCTGGCGGGGTTTGTATTCTGGCTGTTGAGCATCCGGTGGCTGACGAATGTCACCGTGGCGGGATGGATTTTGTTGAGTGCCTATTGCGCGCTATTTTTCGTGCCGGTGACGCGGCTGTCCCGGCGCTGGCAAGGCGGCGGGCTTGGATTCGCCTTCGCGGTCGCCGTCGTTTGGTCCGGGAGCGAGTTTGTGCGCGGCTGGTTGGGGACGGGGTTCCCGTGGAACACGCTTGGCGCCGGGCTTACGCCGTGGCTGCCCGCGATCCAACTGGCGGAACTGGGCGGGGTCTGGCTGGTCTCCGGGCTGGCGGCATTTGCAAACGCGCTTGTGGCCTGGGCCGTGACGGAGCGGCGCGACTGGAAGGGGCTGGCCGTCGGGGCGGCCCTGGTGGCGTTGGCGGTGGGATGGGGGGCCTGGCGTTTGGGACGGCTCCCCGATCCCGGGCGCACCCTGCGCGTGGCCCTGGTGCAGACCGCGATTCCCCAGGACGAGAAATGGGTCGAATCGAAGGTGGAGATGATTTACGAGCGGCTCGATGAGCTGACGCGTCAGGCCCAGTCGCGCGATCCACTGCCGGATCTGGTGATCTGGCCGGAGACGGCCCTGCCGGATGATGTTCGCAACAGTCTGCGCAGCTTCGAGGTGGTGAATGAACTGGTCCGCGGGGGAACGCCGATTATGGCCGGATCGCTGGACATCGCGATGATGGCCGATTACCCGCCCCTGTTTTACAACAGTGCGTTCCTGTTCGATACCGATGGTCGAATCGCGGGGGAGTATGACAAGCGCCACCTGGTGGTTTTTGGTGAATACGTACCGTTCGAGCGCTGGATTCCGGGTGCGGTTCATCTGGCCCTGGGCCTGCCCTTGAGCATTACCCCAGGAACCACTTCGGTGCGATTTCACGTGGACCCTGGCGAGGTTCCCCTTGCGCCGCTGATCTGCTTCGAGGACATCATGCCCTATCTGGCTCGATCAGACGTGCGTTCGGGGGCGCGGGTGCTGGTGAACATCACCAACGACGCCTGGTTTGACGATGCCGTGGCGCCGAACCAGCACATGCGCAATGCCGTCTTGCGGGCCGTTGAAAACCGTGTACCCCTGGTTCGCGCGGCCAACACGGGCATCTCCTGCGTCATCGGGCCGTCGGGACGGGTGCTGGCCCGGTTGGCGGATGAGGGTGGCCGCACGTGGATGCCCGGCGTGCTGCACGCCGATGTTCCGGTGCCCCCGGACGGGATGTCCTTGACGTTCTACACCCGCTTTGGCGATATGTACGGGTGGGCCTGCGCCAGTGCCGCGATGCTGTGGCTGGTCGCGGCGCTCCGGCCCCGGCGGAAAAGGCCGGGAATCCTTTAAGCAGGACAACAGGAAACACAGGAAAACAGGACCCGACAGGTGGAGATCATCCCGGCATCCAAGCCTTGGCCTCCACCCGTTGCCCCGGAAAGACCCCATGTTAGACGAGCTTTCATCGCGATTGGCGACACTGAAAGAGAACCTCGCAGGAATGAGAGGCTATCTTTGACGTCGTCGGGAAACAACGACGGATTGAAGAACTGACCCGGGAAATGTCCGCCCCCGGGTTTTGGGACGATTCCGCGGGGGCGCGCGCTCGGATCGACCAGAAGAACATTCTCGAGGCGGTCGTCGAGCCCTTCGCGCAGCTGCAGGCGGCCCAGGAAGAGGCCGAATTGATGGCGGGCCTGCTCGAAGCCGAGGGGCATGCCGCGCCGGATCATCCCGATGTTGCCGCGCTGGCGAAAACGGTTGCGGATTTGGAGGCCAAGTTTGCGCACTTCGAACTGCAATCCCTGATGGTTGGCCGGTTTGATTCCAACAACGCCTTCCTGACGCTGCATGCGGGGGCGGGCGGAACGGAATCCTGCGACTGGGCGGCCATGCTGCTGCGCATGTACGACCGGTATTGCCAGAACCAGGGTTTTTCGGTAGCCACCATCGATTACCAGCCCGGCGAAGAAGCCGGCATCAAGAGCGTCACGCTCATGGTCAGTGGCCCCTGGGCCTATGGGTTCCTGAAGGCCGAACGCGGCGTCCACCGTCTCGTCCGGATCAGCCCCTACGATTCCGCCAAGCGCCGGCATACCTCCTTCGCCTCCCTCGATGTGGTGGCGGAGATCTCCGACGACATCGAGGTCGACATCGACGAGAAAGACCTGCGCGTGGACACGTTCCGTTCCGGTGGGGCGGGCGGTCAGCACGTCAACAAGACCGACAGCGCAATTCGCATCACGCACCTGCCCAGTGGCATCGTCGTGGCCTGCCAGGCCGAGCGCAGCCAGCATTCCAACCGCGACCGGGCCATGAAAGTCCTGCGCGCCAAGCTCTTTGAACTGGAGCAGGACAAGAAGCGCCGCGAGATGGAAAAGTTCTATGGAGACAAGGGCGAGATCGCCTGGGGGCATCAGATCCGCTCCTACGTCCTGCAGCCCTACACCATGGTCAAGGACCACCGCACCGAGGAGGAAACCGGCCAAGTCGACGCGGTCCTCGATGGCGATCTCGACCGGTTTATCGAGGCCTGGCTCAAGCAAAACCGCGGCGAGGCCACCCCGACCGGGTGAGCGCTTTATTCCTCCAGGCCGAGTTTGCGCAGTTTGGGGCGGATGACCATCTGGCAGTAGGGGGCGCGGCGGTTTTGGCGGTAGTAGTCCTGGTGGTAGTCTTCCGCCGGATAAAACACCGTGGCCGGGGTGATCTCCGTGACGATCGACCGCGGATGGCGGCCGGAACGGTCTTCGGCCTCCCGTGAGGCCAGGGCCGCTGCCTGCTGTTCCGCCGAATGGGTGAAGATGGCGGAACGATACTGGGTGCCGACATCGGCGCCCTGCCGGTTGAGTTGGGTGGGATCGTGGGCCATCCAGAAGAGGCCCACCAGATCATGGAAGGAAACGACCGCGGGATCAAATTCGACTTCGACGGCTTCGGCATGTCCGGTGCGTCCGGAGGAAACCTGGGCATAGGTGGGGTTCTCGACCGAGCCGCCGATGTAGCCGGACGTGACGCGCTGCACTCCCGGTTGCTGGCGAAAGACTTCTTCGATGCACCAGAAACATCCGCCGGCGAAGGTTGCGGTTTCTGTTGGCTTGTCGCTCATGGCGTCTCCGGGTTGGGCCATCGCGGATAGCGCGGCGAGGCCGGTCAGTACAAATGAGGTGAGTTTCATCCCCGGAGGGTACCGCACAACCCGGCTCGGCGCAAAAATCAGTAGAGCGGCGGCGGGATGGAGAAGCGGGGCCAAGGGGGGGCGGGGGAACGGGTGCCCCAGAGCTGGGCATAGAACTCGGGGCGGGAACCGGGGAGGCACCACAAGTCGGGGCCCATGAGCGACTCCAAGGCGGAAACGATTGCGAAGGCCGCTGCGGCGGGGCGGTAGGCCGCCAGATCGACCACGTCCAGGGCCAGGCCCCGGAGCAGGCGTCCCGTCCGATCCGGGTATTCGGCGGGAGAGATCCGGAGGCCGGGCATCGGGGGCAGGCGCAGCGCGGAAAGATCCGCGTGGGCGGAGCCGATGCGCTGGAATGCCAGCGGAGTGCCGCGCGCGTGGTCGATCATTGGCAGGGCTTCAAAAAAGACGGTGACAGGAAAACACAGCGCGTTTTCGATGGAGACAATAGCCGGAGAGGGCGCATGCCAAGCGGGGAATCCATTCCGCAGGGGTTGTGCCCGGGACAGGTTCCGGCAAGGGGCGACACGCAGGTCGAGAGTGTCCAGGTGCAAGGCTTCGCGGAGGAAGAGGGCGGTTTCGCCGGGTGTCAGCCCATGACAAAAGGGAGTTGGCAGGAGCCCAACGAAGGATGCGCAGTCCGGATCCAGCATCGGTCCGTCGGGTGGCGTTTGCATCAGGGGATCAGGCCGGTCGGCCACAATCAAGCGCTTGCCATGGGCGGCGCAGGCTTCCATCACGAGCCGCAGGGTGGAGCCGTAGGTATAGGCCCGGCAGGCGATGGTCTGGATGTCGAAGACCAGGACATCCACGTGATCCAGCATGGCGGGGGTGGGGGCGCGGGACTCTCCGTAGAGCGAGAAGATGGGGATGTCCCACTCGACATGGCGGGCGGATTCAACCGGTTCCCCGGCTCCTTCACGACCAAAGAAACCGTGTTCGGGTCCAAACAGGGCCGTTGGATTCACGCCGATGTCGCGCAGGAATTCGGTGGAGTGGCGGCCGTCCGGGAGTCGGCTGGCGGCATGGGCCACCAGGCCGACGCGGCCGCCGGCCAGCCAGCCGCTGGGAATGGCCTCGATGCCCGGGCGGATTTGGGCGGAAGAATGCATGGACGGCATCCTAGCAGACCCGCGAAGGCGTGTCATGGCGCACAACGTATTGACTTGGCCGGGGCGGATGCTATTGTTTGGGAGGTCGAACAAATCACGGGGCATGCAACAAAATGAAATGTGAGCGGCTGAGCGCCAAGGCGGAAGACTATCTGGAGACGATCCTGCGGTTGTCGGAAACGCCGCGCGGGGCGCGAACGGGGGACATTGCGGAGGCGCTGGAGGTGCAGCCCTCGACCGTGTCCTCCGCCCTGAAGTCCCTGAAGGAGCAGGGGTTGTTGGATTACGAGCCCTACGGGGTGGCGGGGTTGACCCCCCGGGGACGGCGGGTGGCGGAGGATATTTCGGGCCGCCACGTGCTCTTGCGGCGCTTCATTGTGGAGACGCTGGGGCTGACGCGGGAGGAAGCCGAACACACGGCCTGCGCCATGGAGCACGACATCACGCCGCTGGTTCTGGACCGCCTGGCGCTGCTGGGAGAATTTCTCCGCGGGCACCCCGGGATGATGGAAAAGTGGGAGGTGGCTCGTGAATCGGCGCGGGGAGAGCGCGCGCCGGGCGTGGAATCGGGCCTGGACGAATTGCCGGTTGGCGTGCGCGGGTTGGTCATGTCGGTGGATGTGGACGGTTCGCTGCGCAAACGCCTGGTCGAGATGGGGGTGACGCCCGGGGTGCTGATTGCCGTGGAGCGCGTGGCCCCGCTGGGGGATCCGATTGCGGTGGAAGTGCGCGGCTACCGGCTTTCGCTGCGCAAGGCCGAAGCCCGGCGCATCCGGGTGAAATGGCGGCCCGGATTGGTGCAAGGATAAGGGACGCATGAGTCGCCGGCCTACAGGTCCGTCCACCGAGCGGGTGGTCATGCTGGCGGGAAATCCCAACAGCGGCAAGACCAGCCTGTTCAATCGAATGGCCGGGGCGCGGCAGCACGTCGGCAACTATCCGGGTGTCACGGTGGATAAAAAGTCGGCCAAGGTTTCGTTCCGCGGGGTGGAGTTTGAATTGGTGGATTTGCCCGGGGTGTACAGCTTGCTGGCGACCTCCCCGGAAGAAGCCATCGCCCGCGATGAAATCCTATCCGACCGGGCCGCGGTGGTGATTCAGGTGCTGGATGCCACCAACCTCGAGCGCAACCTGCATCTGACCGCCCAGTTGACCGAAATGGGTGTGCCGGTCGCCTATGCGCTGAACATGATCGACGAGGCCGAGGCCAAAGGGTTGAAATTCGATCTCGAGCGCATGTCGGCCCTGCTCGGCGGACCGGTCATCCCGACGAATGCCAGTCGCGGCGATGGCGTGCCGACGCTGTTGGCGGCGGCGCTGGATGTGGCGGCTGCCGGCCAGGCCTGCACCAGCCATGTCAACTACGGGGCCGATTTGGAGGCGTCCATTGCGGCGGTGGCAGAAGGCTTCGAGGGCGACGATGCGGTGTCGGCCCGCCGGCGCGCGATTGCCCTGCTCGATGGCATTGCGGATCCGCATGCGCCCCCTGCCGCCCTCGAGTCGGTGGCGCGCGAACTCAACCGGCTGGCGATTCGCGGCGGGCGGCCGGTCGATGTGCAAATGGCCGAGGCGCGCTACGGCTTCGCCCTGGGGGTGGCCACCGAGGTATCCGCCTCGGCCCACCATGTCTGGCACGATCGGACCATGCGCATGGATTCGGTGCTGTTGCATCGCATCTGGGGGTTGCCGGTCTTTGTGGCCCTGATGTGGGCGGTCTTTAATCTGGTCTTCGCCCTGGGCGAGCCGCCGATGCAATGGATCGAGGCCGGCCTGGGAGGGCTGGCGGGATGGGTGGAGGCGGTTTGGCCGGCCGGCGCCGCGCCCCTCCTGCGATCGCTGGTGGTCGATGGCGTGATCGGCGGCGTCGGCGGCGTGATTTCGTTTTTGCCCAACATCCTGCTGCTGTTCCTGGCGATCGCCTTTCTGGAAGATACCGGCTACATGGCGAGGGCGGCCTTTTTGATGGACCGGTTGATGCACAAGATGGGGCTGCATGGCAAAAGTTTCATCCCCATGCTGATTGGCCTGGGCTGCACCGTTCCGGCGATCCTGGCGACTCGGACGCTGGACAACAAGCGCGACCGGTTCACCACCATCCTGGTCACGCCGTTTGTAAGCTGCGGCGCGCGAATGACGATCTTTGCCCTGCTGATCCCGGCCTTTTATGCGCCGCGCTGGCGCGGGTGGGTCCTCTGGGGGCTGTACATGACGGGGATTGTGGCGGCGATTGTCGTGGCCCGCCTGCTGCGGGGCACGCTGTTTCGCGGCGAGAGCGCCCCCTTTGTGATGGAATTGCCGCCCTACCGGGTGCCGACGGGTCGCTCGGTGGCCATCCACATGTGGGACCGCGCCTGGATGTATTTGCGCAAGGCCGGCACGCTGATCCTGGCGCTATCGATTCTGCTGTGGGCGCTGGGGACGTTCCCCCGCCGCACGCGGTTCACCCGCGATTATGAGGCGGACATCGCGGCGGCGCCCACTCCGGATGCGCGGGCGGAGTTGCAGGCGGCGCGGCAGGCGGAGGCTCTGGAGCATACCCTCGTGGGCCGACTCGGAAAGTGGATGGAGCCGGCGATTCGTCCGCTGGGATTCGACTGGCGGGTCGGCACGGCGCTGGTTGGCGCCTTTGCCGCCAAGGAAGTGTTCGTGGCGCAAATGGGCATTGTCTTTTCGCTCGGTGGCGCCGAAGAGGAGGAGCCCGACAGCCTGCGGCGTGCGCTGCGCCAAAATTATACGCCGCTGCAGGGCCTGGCCATGATGCTGTTCTGCCTGCTGAGCGCGCCGTGCCTGGCCACGATCGCGGTGACCCGGCGCGAAACCCGATCGTGGAGCTGGGCCCTGGCCATGCTGGTGGGCATGACCGCGCTGGCGTGGGGGATCACGTTCGTGATCTATCAATCGGGCCTCTGGCTCGGTTTGGGAGGAGCTTGAAATGAGTGCGCAATGGCTCGACCGATTGGCGGTCATGCTGGCGGTGGCGTTTGCCGTCTCCTGGTTGGCCTTTCACTACCGCCACAAGTGGCGCAAGAATAAGGAATCCACCGGCGGAATCGGTGCGTGCGGCGCCCCCTGCGAGGATTGCCCATATTCCAAGGATTGCGGCGGCAAGGCGCCGTAAGCGCCACGACCGGCGGAACCGCCGCCCCCGGAACCGCCGCCCCCCAACATTCGGGTTGAAGCCACGGCCGGATTTCGCGATGCTGCCCCGGCATTCAGGCGAAAGGATCGGACGGATGAAAGGCATCATATTGGCCGGCGGAGCCGGCACGAGATTGCACCCCATTACGCGGGTGGTCAGCAAGCAGCTCCTGCCGGTCTACGACAAGCCCATGATCTATTATCCGATGTCCGTCCTCATGCTGGCGGGGATCCGCGACATCCTGATCATCAGCACGCCGGAGGATCTGCCACGGTTTCGGGACTTGATGGGCGACGGGACGGCGCTGGGGCTGCGCCTGAGCTATGCCGAGCAGCCCCGACCCGAGGGGTTGGCACAGGCGTTTTTGATTGGTCGGGATTTCATCGGTGGCGCGACCGTCGCGCTGGTCTTGGGCGACAATATCTTTCATGGCCAGGGACTGACCGGCGTGTTGCGCCGCGCCGGCGCCCTGAAGGAGGGCGGCCTGGTCTTCGGCTATCTGGTCAAGGATCCCCAACGCTACGGCGTGGTGGAATTCGACCCGACGGGCAAAGTGCTGGGCATCGAAGAAAAGCCGGAGAAACCCAAGTCCCACTACGCGGTTCCAGGCTTGTATTTCTACGATGCGACGGTGTGCGACCGGGCGGCGGCGTTGAAGCCATCGGCGCGCGGAGAGCTCGAGATCACCGATTTGAATCGCAGCTATCTGGCCGAAGGCCAGTTGCGGGTGGAGTTGCTGGGGCGCGGCCTGGCCTGGCTCGACACCGGCACCCATGAATCCCTCCTGCAGGCCGCCAACTTTGTGCAGACCATCGAAGATCGCCAGGGGCTCAAAATCGCCTGCCTGGAGGAAATCGCCTTTCGGGCGGGCTGGATCGATGTGGACCACTTGCGCCGCCAGGGGCTCGAAATGCAGAAGAATGCCTACGGTCAATACCTGCTGGAGCTGGCCGACGAGGTGCTGGGGGGCATCCGATGAGTGTCCATTGCGAAACGACGGCTGTTCCGGGCGTGCGGCTGTTTACGCCGCAACTTCACGGCGATGAGCGCGGGTTCTTCCTGCAAATGTTCCAGACCCGCGAATATGCCTCGGCGGGGCTTGACCGGGTGTTTGTGCAAGACAACCTCTCGCGTTCGCGGCGGGGCACGGTGCGCGGGCTCCATTATCAACTCCGCAATCCCCAGGCCAAGCTGGTCAGTGTCCTGCGTGGCGCGGTTCTGGATGTGGCCGTCGATATCCGCCACGGATCGCCCACGTTTGGCCGCTGCGTGGTCGCCGAACTGTCCGAAGACAATCGCCGCCAGCTCTATGTTCCCGAAGGCTTCGCGCATGGCTTCCGGGTGCTGAGCGAGGTGGCCGACTTCTTCTACAAATGCACCGACTTCTATGCCGCCGGCGACGAGTATGGCGTGCGCTGGGATGATCCGGCCCTGGCCATTCCATGGGGGGATATTGAAACCCCCATCGTTTCCGCCAAGGATCTCCAGCAGCCCTGCCTGGCGGACATCCCGCCCGAACTTCTGCCGGACTTTTCGCCCAATACGGTTTGAACTTCGGCCCGATGGTGTGGCATCCTCAGCTCACGGAAGCGACCATGGAACCAGCACCGGAACAAAACGAAGCACCCGCGGCGCCCCCGGAGGTCGCGGCGCCCCCGAAGCGTGACTGGTCCTGGCTGCGCGTTCTGCTCCTGCGCGTCCTGACGGATGTGCGCAGCTATTATGCGGCCGCGGCGATCGTGGTTTTCTATTTGCTGTCGTCGCGCGCCAGCCAGGGCATGCTGGGCGTCCTGGGCTATTCGTTCCTGCTGGCGCTGCTGCTGGGAACGCTGTGGATCGAAACCCGCCGTCGCGTCCTGGCCCGGGATCTGGAGGCGGCCCAAATCGAACAACAAACCCTGCGGGCCAAGGTCGAGGATCTGGAAGCGGTCCTGCTGAATCACCGGATCCAGCAGGAGGCCGAACGCCTGCGGCCCATCTCCGAGGAAATCCAGCGCCGCCTGCTGGAAACGTTTCCCGACATCGAAACCGCGTTTGCCGTCGCCGAAAACGAGGGCTATGTCTATCCCGACGAATTGGTCCTGACGGCCAAGGCCCGCGATGGCCGCGAACTGTCGCCGGAAGCGTTCACCCAGGTGCTGACCCTGGCGCGGGACGCCGCCAAGGAACTGGAGCCCGAGCTGGCCATTCACTGGGCATGACCTCGCGGGTGGCCCTTTGCGCCGCCCATCGCCGGAATCGGTTTGTATCCGCCTGGACTGCCGAAGCCCCCCCGAGGCAACGCGCCGGCGGGAAGGTCTGGCGACCGTTCCCGCCCTACGGCATCAGACCAATCCCTGGTCGAGCATGGCGTCGGCGACCTTGACGAACCCGGCGATGTTGGCGCCGACGACATAGTTGCCGGGCTGTCCGTATTCCTTGGCTGTGTCGCAGGCGGTCTGGTGGATGGAGACCATGATCTGGCGCAGGCGGGCTTCGACTTCGTCGCGGGTCCAGTTGATGTGCATGGAGTTCTGGGCCATTTCGAGGCCGGAGGTGGCGACCCCGCCGGCATTGGCGGCCTTGCCGGGGCCGTAGAGGACCTTGTTCTGGAGGAAGACATCGACCGCCTCGGGGGTCGAGGGCATGTTGGCGCCTTCCGACACCAGGAGACAGCCATTCTTGACCAGAATTTCGGCATCCGCGCCGGAGATCTCGTTCTGAGTTGCGCTGGGGAAGGCACAGTCGCAGGGGATGGCCCACGGGGTTTGGCCTTCGAGATAGTCGCATTTGAACTGGACGGCATAATCGGAAATGCGGCCGCGTTTCACGTTCTTGAGGTCCATGACATACGCCAGTTTTTCGGCGTCGATCCCGGCGGAATCGTGGATGGAGCCGCTGGAATCGGAGAGGCTGACGACCTTGCCACCGAGCTGGTTGATCTTGTCGACGGTGTATTGCGCGACGTTGCCGGAGCCGGACACGACGCAGGTTTTGCCTTCGAAGGATTCGCCGCGGGTCTTGAGCATTTCCTCGGCGAAGAACACGGCCCCATAGCCCGTGGCTTCGGGACGGATGAGCGAACCGCCCCACTTGAGGCCCTTGCCGGTGAGGACCCCGGTGAATTCGTTGCGGATGCGCTTGTATTGCCCGAACAGGTAGCCGATCTCGCGTCCGCCGACCCCGATGTCGCCGGCCGGGACGTCCGTATGCGGCCCGATGTGCTTGCTGAGTTCCGTCATGAAGGATTGGCAGAAGCGCATGACTTCGTTGTCGGATTTGCCCTTGGGATCGAAGTCAGATCCACCCTTGCCGCCGCCCATGGGCAGGGTCGTGAGCGCGTTCTTAAAAATTTGCTCGAAGCCGAGAAATTTCAAGATGCTGAGATTGACGGAGGGATGAAAGCGCAGCCCGCCCTTGTAGGGCCCGATGGCGCTGTTGAATTCGATGCGGATGCCGCGGTTGACGCGGAAATTACCGGCGTCATCGATCCAGGGCACCCGGAAGACGATCTGGCGTTCGGGTTCCACGATGCGCTCCAGGATGCGGCCGGCGTGATATTTCTTGTGGCGCTCCAGCACGGGCTCGAGGGTTTCGAGGACTTCGCGGACAGCCTGAAGAAATTCGGGCTCGCCGGGATTGCGAAGTGTCATTTTCGCCAGGACGTCTTGAATGTAGCTCATGGTGGGGTTCCTTGGTGTTTTTGGGGTGATGGGCGGTCGGCCCAATCCGGTAATCAATGGCCGTAAAAATGCTCTTGAAATCGGTCGGAATCAATAAAATAATGCAAAATAGTATACCAATACGGCAAAATTACCGTTTACATTCAATCTGGCGATGAGCTATACGGAAAGGCGAAGGAAGGATATGGCGATCGCGGAATGGCCCGATGGCAGGAGTGCGGGAAGGCCGAAGGACGCGGTGGCGGAATGATGTCGGCCCTGATCGTGGAGCGAAGAACCAAGAGATGAAACTGACCAAAGCGGAAATCCATCGTCGGATGTTGAAAGTGCTGCACCGGATGGGGCGTCCGGCGGGGGCGACGCAGATGGCCGGGATGCTGCGGGGCTGGGGGGTGGATTTGAGTGAGCGCAGCATCCGGCTCTATCTGGCCGAACTGGACGCGGCGGGTTTTACCGCCTTGGCCAGCCGCCGATCCGGGCGGGTGCTGACGGACAAGGGGCGCGCGGAACTCGATCAGAGCGATGTGATCGAACGGATGGCGTTCATTTCAGGGCAGATCGACGAGTTGAACTATCGAATGGGATTCAATCTGCGGCTGGGGCGTGGAACGCTGGTGGTGAATACGACATTGATTCCGGCCGCGGACGAGGCGCGGGCGATCGACATTGTACGGCCCGTGTTTGCCGCGCGGCTGGGGATGGGGTCGCGGATGCTGATCCAGCGGGCCGGGGCGGTGTACGACGTCGAGCGCGGCGCGGTGGTGCCGCGCGGACGAATTGCCATCGTGACCGTGTGCAGTGTGACGCTCAACGGCATCCTGCTGAAAGAAGGCATTCCAGTGACCTCGCGATACGGCGGCTTGATGGAATTCCGGAACGGGCAGCCGGCGCGGTTCGTGGAGCTGTTGGAATATGGCGGAACCACGCAGGATCCGCTGGAGCTGTTCATCCGGGCCGGGATGACAAGCGTGCGCGATTGCACGCAGACGGGCAACGGCGTGGCCGGCGCCAGCTTCCGCGAGTTTCCGTCGGTGGCGCTGCCGGACGTGCTCAAAATCCGCGATCATCTGCGGCTGCTGGGGCTGGACGGTGTGCTGGCGGTGGGCGTGCCCAATCAGCCCCTGTTTGAGATCCCCGTGGCGGAAGGACGGACGGGACTGGTGGTGCTGGGCGGACTGAACCCCGCGGCGGCGCTGGAAGAAGGTGGGGTGCGCAGCGAAAGCCGATCCTTGGCCGGCCTGCTCGAATACCGCCAGTTCCCGGAATACCGGCATCTCAACATGTGGACCAAGCGCTAAACACGTCGACATCCGCCAAGCGGCAAACGTCAAGGCCTGACCCCATTCGGGGTCAGGCCTTGACGTTTGCTGCGAAGGGCGATTCCGTCTCAGGGCGCGAGCGCGGCGGCGTTCTTGAGCAGTTCGATGAACTCGCGGCGATAGCCTTCGGGATCGGGGCCGGCGGCGGCGGCGGTCCAATCGATGACCGTTGGGAAGTCGATGGATTGGACGACGGGATCGTTGCGCAGGAGATATCCGGCGGCGACGACGCCGGCGGCAAACCGGAAGTCGCTGGACGCGGCATCAAAATCGGACCCGGCGCCGGTGAAGGGTACTTCGATCATTGTGCTGGAGTCCTGTTCGGGAAGTTTATAGCGCAGCTTGACGGTGAGCCATTCGGGGCTGGCGTGCTCCACATCCACGGTGGCGGGGGCCGGATCTTCCGCGGTGTCGGGCTGCGGCTGGTACTTGAGGGGATCGACCGCGGGGAGGGGCGGTTGAGCGCCGCGGGGGACCAGCTCGTAGAAGGCGGTGACCGTATGGCCCGCGCCGAGTTCGCCAGCGTCTTTTCGGTCGTCGTTGAAATCCTCTTTGGCGAGAAGCCGGTTTTCGTAGCCGACGAGCCGGTAGGAGGAAAAGTGGGCGGGATTGAACTCGATCTGCAGTTTGACATCCTTGGCAATGGTGAAGAGCGTTCCGGCCGCCTGCTCGACCAGGGTTTTGCGGGCTTCGGAGAAGGTATCGATATAGGCGTAGTTTCCGTTGCCCTTGTTGGAGAGGGTTTCGAGGCGGTCGTCCTTGTAGTTGCCCATGCCGAAGCCCAGAACGGTGAGGAAGATGCCCTGCCGGGCGCGCTCGGCAATGAAGGAGGCCAGTTCTTCGGAGTCGGTGATGCCGACATTGAAATCGCCATCGGTGCAGAGGATGACGCGGTTGTTGCCGTTGGGGAGGAAGGTTTCGCGGGCCTGGTCGTAGGCCAGACGGATGCCGGCGCCGCCGGCGGTGCTGCCGCCGGCCTGGAGGTTGTCGATGGCGGACTGGATGGCAGCCAATTGGTTGCCGGGGGTGGGGGGCAGGACAAGGCCCGTGGTGCTGGCATAGACGACGATGGACACGCGGTCGTTTTTCGTGAGTTGCCGGGCGAGGAGATGGAGGGACTTTTTCACGAGCGGCAGTCGGTTGGGCGGGCTCATGGATCCCGAAACATCGACCAGAAAGACGAGATTGCAAGGCGGCCGGTTATCGGGGTTGAGTTCGCGCCCCTTGAGGCCGATTTTCACGAGGGCGTGGGCGGGGTTCCATGGGCAGGCGGCGGACTCCACATGGACGGCGAAGGGGACATCGTCGGCCGGCGGATCGTAGCGGTAGGGGAAGTAGTTGAGCATTTCCTCGATGCGGACGGCATCGACGGGGGGCAGGCGGCCGGACTGAAGGAAGCGGCGGATGTTGGCATAGGCGGCCGTGTCGACGTCGATCGAGAAGGTGGACAGCGGTTCTTCCAGGATGGACTTGAAGACATTGCCCTGGATGGGGGCATAGGATTCGGTGTCCGCCGGGGGCCAGGCCGGGCCCCATTGCCCGCCATAGGCGCTCAAACTGGCCGGTCGGCCCTCGGCCGAGCGTCTGGCCATGGCGTCAGGGGCGATATTTCTCATGAGGATCGGGCTGAGACTGTCCGAGGCGATGTCGAGTTCGCGGACGTGGTCCATGACCGGCGCGGCGGCAAAGTCCTGGATATCCGGCGGGGGGAGCATGGCCATATCCACGTGGGGCGCCGTGATGAAGTCGACCCTCTCGGGCAATTCTTCAAGTGGGGACCAGTCATCCAATAATTCGTCCATCACCAGGTCCTGGGGTGGATCAACGGCCATTTCGCCGGTCTCGTTGAGCTGGGCGAGGAGGGTGCGGTGAAGGGATCGCGTCGATGTCCAGAACGCGCCACCGAAGACGAGGGTCACAACGGCCGCGATGGCGGCAAATCCCGTGACGGTGCGCCACGGAAAGCGCGCGAGGCGGCCGCGGCTCGCGCTTGCGGCCGACGCATCGAGGATGGCGCGTCGCTGGGCATCGGAGAGGGCCGGCGCGGGTTCTTGGCCGAGGTCTGCTTCCAGTCGTCCGGCCAGGGCGCGGATGGCGTCGACGGTGGCTTGCCGCTCGGGATCGTTCTGGAGTTGCGCTTCGATGGCGCGGCGTTCGGCTTCGGGGAGTTCGCCGAGGGCGTAGGCGGTAAGTAGGATTTCGGGGTTGGGGTTCATGGCGTCTTCTCCTCTAGAACTGGGCGGCTTGCTGGCGGAGGGTTTGGATCCCGGTATGAATGAGATAGCCGATGTTGGATTCGGATAGCGCCGTGACGGCGGCGATTTGGCGATAACTGAGGCGGTGCTGAAACTTGAGGCGAATCACCTCGGACTGTCGGGCGGGAAGCTCGGCGAGTTTTTGCAGGAGGAGGCTGGCGGATTCGCGCAGGCTGGCCTGTTCGGCGGGGGAGGGGTCCGGGGCGGGCAGGACGGCGGCGCGGGCATCGGTGAGCGGTTCCATGGGTTTCTCCTTTCGGACGATATCGATGCAGCGGTTGCGGCAGACACGGAAAAGCCAGGGGGCCACGAGATCGTCGGGCAGCCTTCCTTTGCGGCACAGGCGCAGGAAGGTGTCCTGAACGGCATCCCGGGCATGTTCGGCATCGCCGGTGATGCGGTAGGCGTATTGGCACAGCGGACGCTCATAGCGGGTGACTATGCCTTGGAGCCATGTCGTGAGGTCAGGTTTCATCGGGGGCTCCAGGGCGGGGTGGGTCTGGCGGCGGGTGGCTTCATCTCGGTCCTCACCATGTCAACGGACGGGCTGGGGATTTCTTAGATACGTTTTTGCCGGACGGGAGTGATGGCGGGATGAGCTGCCGGTCTTGTGTTCAGACCCAGCGCCTGTTTTCGCTTATAGACATATGGCTATAAGTATATAAGACCATGCTCGCCAATCGCCGCGAGGGGCCGGGGGCGGCTAGATGGGGGGCATACGGATTTTGCCGCCGGCGGTGGCGGCCGTGGCATAGGCCGGGGGAATGTCGCGGGCATGGCGGACGTCTTCGATGGTGTAAAAGGCGGTGGGATCGAATTCGCGCAGCAGGCGCTGGAATTCGCTGAGGCGCTTGCGGGGCATGAGGGTGACGAGGACCTGCACCGGTCCGCGGGCGCCGCGGGCGTCTTGCTGGGTCACCCCGAAGCCGGCGGTGGATAGCCGCGCGGGGAAATCGCCCGGCGGCTGGGTCGTGATGACCCGGACGAGGGTCCAGCCGACGGCCAGGCGCTCTTCGATCGACATGCCGGCGAGGGTGCCCAGGGTGAATCCAAGGGCGTAGGCGATATAGGCGAGGACGTGCTGGTCCCCGGTGAGGACGCGCGAAACGATGACGATCCAGATCAGGATTTCGGTGAACCCGCAGGCGGCGGCAAGGTATTTGCGGCCACGGGCGATGAAGGACACGCGCAGGGTGCCCATGCTCACATCGACAACGCGGGCCAGGACAATCAACAGGCTTTGCAGAATCAGGTTCATGGAGGAAAAAACGTCGCAGACCGGTGTGATTCCGGCCCGAGATCAAGGGGTTAAGGGCCGGCCGGAGGCGTGGGGTAGGTCAGTGGCGGCGGCACGTCCGGTTCGCGCGGCACATAGCGATCCCAGAGGAACCAGCCATAGACAAAAAAGCCGACCAGCGCCAGGGTGGCCACGGCATAGCAGGTGATGCGCCGCGGGACGCGCGGTTCAAAGCGCCCTTTGCGCAGCGCGATGGGAACGATCGCAATCAGAATCCCCGCCAGCAAGGCCAGGCCGATGCGGATGAACAATTCTTGGAGTTGATGGGCAGGCATGACGAGGGCACGCTAGCACAGGGCCGGCGGCGGGCGCAAGAACCCTATGGTCGACTGTAATCGATGGAATCCGCGTGATCGATGCCGGGTCAGTGGTAATCGAAGTCGGAACCGCCGACGAATTCGCGAATGATGGAGGTCGGCGGAGGGACATGGGTGGAGAGCGGCAGAAAGTGGGCCAGAAATTCCAGCATGCGGCGGGCTTCCGCGTAGACGGTCTGGTGGGGCTTGATTTCGGAGAGCAGTGGGCGCGCGAGGACGGACAGGATAGCCAGTTCATAATCGAGCGCGGAGTTGAAGACGGCGTCGGCCTCTTCCTGAAAGGGGAAGATCCAGGTGCGCTCGCCGCGTCCGACATTGGGCCACATTTCGAGCGTGCGGGTCGCGGAATGACCGCGGTAGCGGTGGTCGCGGACCAGCCGGCGCAACAGCCGGTTATCCGTGGTGGGGATCCGGTTGTTGTTGTCCAGGTTGAGTTGGGTGAGCGCCGAGATGTAGATCAGGAACTTGTGGGTGTCGGGCAGTCCGGGGGTGAGTTGGGGATTGAGCGAATGGATGCCCTCGAGGATGGCAACCTGCCCTTCTTCCAGCCGCAAGGTGTTGCCGCGGTAGCTGCGGGTGCCGGTATGGAAGTCGAAGGATGGCCGTTGGATTTCGCGCCCCTGGTCCAGGTCGGCCAGATCGCGGTTGAGGGTCTCGACATCGACGGCATGAAGGTGCTCGAAGTCATATTCGCCCGTGGGGGTCAGGGGGGTGCGGTCGCGGTCGACAAAGTAATCATCGGTGCCCAAGGTTACCGGACTCAGGCCATTGACGCGAAGCTGGATGGCCAGGCGCTTGGCGAAGGTGGTCTTGCCGCTGGAGGAGGGGCCGGCGATCAGGATCCATTTGATGGACGGATTGGCGGCGATCTGGTCGGCAATGGCCGCGATTTTCTTTTCGTGGAGGGCTTCGGCCACCTTGACGAAATCGCGGATTTCGTCGCCGGCAATGATCTCATTGAGGCGACCGACGGTGTTGACGCCCAGGATGCGCCCCCAGCGGTTGTATTCCTGGAAGGTTTCGGCCAAAAGGGTAATGGGTTGGAACTCCGGGATTTCGGGGGCCGAGTCGCGCGTGGGCATCTGGAGGACAAAGCCCGTCTGGTAGGGGATCAGGCGGAAGTATTTCAACGGTCCGGTGGAGCGGGTCATGGGCCCAGTCGCCAGGTCGCTGAAGTTCTCGCAGACATAGGTCACGATCTTGGGCGTGTTGGTGAAGTGCAGCAGCGAGACTTTGTCGGCCTGTCCGTTGCGGGTGAACTGATCGATGGCCGCGGTATAGGACATGCGCTGCCGGTGGATGGGCCGGTCGTCGGCGACCAGGGCTTGCATGTGGGCCTCCAGCGACTGGGCCTGGGCGTCGGTGATGCCGGATGTGCCGTCGACCGCGAATTCGCAATAGAGGCCGGGGCCCAGGGCGTGTTCGATGGAGAACGTCGCCGCGGGGTGGAGATCCTTGACCGCCTTGGCCAGGAGAAAGGACAGCGAGCGCGCATAGATTTGCATGCCGCCCATGGAGGCCATGGTGACGAAGCGGACCGTGGAGTCGATATCCAGGGTGTAGCCGAAGGTGACCAGCTCGTTGTTGACCAGTGCTCCCAGGAAGGGCAATCCGCTGGCCGGGTCGACGGGATCGTGGAGAAGTTCGCCCACCAGGGTGCCGGCCGGGCAAATCGCCTGCTGTCCGTCATCCAGGGTGATGGTGATGCTCTTGGGAGGGATCGTGGTTTTGTTCATGGCCGGTCCATGATGACAGGCCGGATGGCTGCCGCAAGCCTAAAAGGAGCTCAACAGGAGGGCGGAAGGAGGGCTCAACAGGAGGGCGGGGGTTTTTCAGACGGCAGAGGCGGTGAGAAGTCCGTGGACCTGGATTTTGCGTGAAAGGGGGATGATCCAGTGGGCGTAGAGGTCGGCGATGCGGTCGGGCAGTTCGGGCCGGGGAGACATCGCGGCCGCGCGTTTCCGGATGCGCGAGAGCACTTCTTCTTCCACCTCGGGAAAGGTGATGGCGTTTTCCACCCGATCGGGCCGGCCCGTGCGGATCGCTTCTTGGAGCGCGTCGGGGAGGGCTTCCAACTTGCGGGTGGCCACATGGACGGAGAGGGTGAGCCGTCGCGCCACGGCATCCAGGCAGGCGCCATCCGCGGAGAGGCAGGTGGCCCGGGCATCCTCGTTGCCCGGTGCGCAGATGGAGGGCAGCCATTCGAGCAGATAGGCTGGACGCAGAAGCTGGATGCGGGCGGCCAGGGAGGGGGCGGCATAAAAGGGGCGGGCCAGATCGGCGGGCGCATCGGCGGGTCCGCTGGGCAGGGCATAGATGGAGGGGGTGAGCCGGAGTTGCGCCCGGCGGCAGAAAGCGTCGGTGGTGGCCTCGTCGAGCGAGGCGATCATGTGGCGCAGATGGGTCAGATCATCCACGTCAGGTCACCGGATAGGTGCCGATCTGTCGGCCGGATTCGGCGAGAGCCAGGACCAGTTGCCATGCCGCTTGGGCGGTGGGAGCCCGCCAGTCCGTGGCGGCCTCGATGAAGAATCCATACTCCCAAGGACGTCCGGGCAGGGGACGGCTCTGGATGAACGTGAGGTTAATGTCGGAAGCGTCAAACGGCGCCAGCGCATGCAAAAGCGTCCCAGGGCGGTTGCCGATGACCAGGTAAAGCAGGGAGCGGATATCCGCCCCCTTGCCCGGCTTGGGCGCCGGCGGTCGCCGCGTGGTGATGGTGAAAAACCGCGTGACGTTCTGTTCGCCGTCCTGGACATTGCGCCGCAGGACGGTCAGCCCGTGCAGGTGGGCGGCGGCATCGGAGGCGACCGCGGCGGTTGCCGGGTCGCCGGCGGCACGGCGCGCGGCGGCGGCGGTGCTGGATTCAGGGATCAATTCCGCCTTGGGAAGCAGGCGGGCCAGCGTATTTCGGCATTGACCCAGGGCCTGGGGATGGCTGCACACGCGCTGGATCGCCGATTTCTTCACGCCGGGTTGGACCATCAGATGTTGGGGCACCGGCAGCGAGAAGCTGTCGAGGATGGTCACGGTGGGGTGGTTGGCCAGTTGGTCGAGGGTTTGCGTGACCGGCCCCTCGCTGGAATTTTCCACGGGCACAATGGCCAGGGGGCGTTCGCGGGCGGTGCAAAGGCGGGCGAAGATGTCGTAGTGCGACAGGCAGGGAATCAGCGTGGCCTTGGCGCGAAAGCGCCGCAAGGCCGCTTCGTGGGAATGGGTACCTTCCGGGCCCAGGTAGAGAACGCGGGGATTCATGGGACGCCCTCGATCAAGTGGATGGTGTGCGTGACCGTTCCCGGCGGGCCAGTTCCAGCCAGGGGGCGATGTCGTCCATGAACTGCCGGAAGGTCCCGGTCTCGAGCTGCTGGGCGGCATCGCTGAAGGCATTCATCGGATCGGGATGAGCCTCCACAATGAGTCCATCGGCGCCGACGGCCAGCCCGGCGCGGGCCAGGGCCGGGACGAGTCGGCTGGCCCCGGCGGCGTGGCTGGGATCGACCACGACCGGCAGGTGGGAAAGCTGCTTGGCGACCGCCACGGCGCCGAGGTCGAGCAGATTGCGCGTACTGGGATCGAAGGAGCGCAACCCGCGCTCGCAAAGCACCACCTGCGGGCAGGCATTGACAATCAGGTATTCGGCCGCGGTCAGCCATTCCTCTACGGTGCTGGCCAGCCCGCGCTTCAACAGAACCGGGCGGCCGGTCTTGGCGATTTGCTCCAGCAGATCGTAGTTCTGGGCGTTGCGAGCCCCGATCTGGAACATGTCCGCCACCTCCAGCAGCGCCTCGATTTTGTCCGGGCCGGGCACTTCGGAGATCATGGCCACATCGAATTCTTTTCTGACGTCGCGCATGATCTGGAGTCCGTCGCTTTTCAGTCCCTGGAAATCATAGGGGGAGGTGCGCGGCTTGAAGGGCATGGCGCGGACGATGCGGATGCCGCAATCGACCAGATCGCGCACCGCGGTGCGAAACTGGTCGTAGGATTCAATGGCGCAGGGACCGGCGATGATCTCGATGTGGCCGCCGCCGATTTTCACTCCACGGACATCCACCACCGTGTCGGCCGGATGGTATTCGCGCGAGACCAGCTTGAATTTCTTCTGGACGGGGAAAACCGACTCGACGGCCGGCAGATTGCGCAGGACTTCAAGGGACTGGTGGCTGAGTTCGTCGCCGATGCAGGCCACGACGGTCTGTTCGACGCCGCGGATCACCCGCGGCTGGTAGCGCAGGGAGCAAACCATGTCGTTGACGGTGGCGATGTCGGTTTCGGTGCTATTGCGTTTTAGAACAATGATCATGATTGATTCCGGGGTTCAGGGGCCAAGGGTCGGGGGGGGGCGGGTGGCGTCGGGCCACCGCAGCGCGCGGCTTCGCCGGACGCGCGAGGTTCGGAACAAATCCCGGGGCAAGGCTTACCGGGTCGGTCCGGACGGCGCGTCCGGCGACCGAAAGATGAACCAGAAATTCCAATGCCTTGCCTTCATTGGGGGGTACTGAACCACGCGGTGGGGCCGATGTCAAGGGGGGGCGGCAGGCGATCAATCCGCCAACTCGAAGGTGATATCGATGTCGACGTTGTCGGTATGGCCGGCGGGAAGGGGTCGCAGGGCTTTCACGGACTGCACGGCCTTCATAACCGAATCATCCATGAGCGTGTTTCCAGAGGGTCCATCCAACCGCCGGTGGATAATCGTGCCATCGGGCTTGACGGTGATGACGACGCGGGTATTCAGGCCCGGGAGGCTTTTGAGTTCAGCCGGCTGGTTCCAGGCGGCGTACATGCGCTCGTGGACGTGGTTGAAGTAGGCGCCGAGCTGCAGGTTCGCGCCGGTAGGCATGGTGGTGGTTTCGCCAATACGGGCGGCTTGGCGCAGGAGGCGGGCGATTTCGGCTTCGCTGGGGGGCTTGTCCCTCGGGGGCGGCGCCGGGCGGCGGACGACGCGGTTGGTTTGGCGAATGTCGCGTCGGGGCGCCGGGGGGTCGGGTTTCTTGTCGGGAATCGGGATGTCGTCTTTCGGGGGCGGCTTGGGCGGCTCCGGCACGGGCGTTGGCGGTTCGGGCGTCTCCGGGGCCGGGGGCGGCGGGACGGAAACCGTGAACTCCACAAACATCAACTTTTCGGCCGGCTTGTTTCGCTGGCAGGCCTGCAAAATCCAGGGCACGACCAGAATGGCCAGGAGCAGAATTCCATGGACCGCCAGGCTGACCTTGAAACTCTTGCGCTGGAGTTCGCGTGCGGTCATGGGTCGGGTGCGGTGACGAGCGCCATGCGGGTGATGTCGGCGTCGTGCATCAGGCGCAGAATGGCCACCACCTTGCCGTAGTCGATGCGCTCATCGGCGCGAACCAGGATGGTGACGTCGGGATCGATCTCCGCCTTGGCCTTGAGCAGCGCCGCGAGTTCGTCCTGGCCGGTGGGCACGTTGTCAAAGAACAGCTCCCCTTCCTCGTTCAGGGTAATCGAGTACGTGTGGGGCTGCTCGATCTCGCTGGTCTTGCCCTTGGGGAGGCGGATCTGGATGCCCTGCTCGATCAGCGGGAAGGTGATCATGAAGGTGATCAGCAGCAGAAACGTCAGGTCCAGCAGCGGGGTCATGTTGATCTCGCTGAACGAGCGGCTGCGGTTGATGCTGGAACGACGGGCCACGAGGGTTCCTACTCGTACAGGAAAGATTGCTGCAGACGGGTCGCGAGTTCTTCGGAAAAGTTCTCCATCTGCACACCGAGGAAGCGAATCTTCTCGTTGAGCTTGTGGCAGCCGACGCCGGACGGGATGGCCACCAGCAGGCCGACCACGGTCGTGAGCAGCGCGCTGGAGATGCCCGGGGCGACGGCGGAGATGCTCGGGGTGCCGTGCAGTCCCATGCCGTAGAAGGCGATCATCACACCCCAGACCGTGCCGAGCAGCCCGCCCAGCGGCGCGACGGTGTAGACCACGCCGAGGGAGGCCATTTGGTCTTCTATCAGGAGGATCTGGTCGGCGGCCTCGCATTCGGCCACCTTGCGGATGGCGTCAATCTGCAGCGCCGTAAGCTTTTCCTGGGAGAGGTCGATCTGGCTGAGCATGCGATGCTGCTTCTGGGCGCGGGCTTCGAATTCCCGCTTCACCGCGAGACAGGCCCGGTTGTAGATCTTGCCCAGCGGGCTGTCGGCGTGGGCGGGACCCCGCACATAGAGTTCCAGCGGATTCTCCTGCCGGTCGAAGGCATGCTTGAAGGTCCGGTCAGCCCGCTCGACCTTGACCAGCTCGATGTGCTTGGCCAGCATGATGCACCAGGCCACGATCGACACGAAAATCAGGATGATGACGATCGCCTTGCCGACGCCGTCGGAAATCTTGAATGTCTCGAACAGGATATTGCCCAGCGGCAGGCTGCCCGAATGAAGAAACAAAAAGCCCATAGTGCCCTCGGAATCCGGTTGGTTTGGTAACGCGCGGCAGCATACGGCATTGCGCGACAGGGGGTCAATCGGGAATCCGCCGGGGTGCGGTTTTGGCTCAAAACGGCACTGTTGATCGCCGAATTTGTCAACACCCCGTCACCACTTTGGTGCCGAACAAGAGATCCGGTCGACGGGGGCACCGTTGACAATGCCGCTGATTATGAAAGTCGCCGCATCCCGATACCCCCAGTCCTATTGTTCTGGATTGTCAGCCAACCGGCTTGTGCGTGCCCAGCATGGGCGCGTTGTCAATGAGGTGCAAGTCCTTCGTAGGAGATCCATCATGGCGGGAACCATCATGGCGGGGCAAGCCGGCGGGTTTACCCCGCGAAACGCGGGGCCGATGAGCAAGAACCCCATATCAGGACGTCATCGGCGAACTGCGGCGGTACGTCGCGGGGTGGATCAACTACTATCGTCATTACGGGCCTCTGGCCCGTGTCTAGCGGAACCGCCGGATCCCGAGCGCGCAAGCGCCTCGGGATGTCCGGTGGTAACGCCAGGGCGTCATAACTGTGCGACCCGTGGCTGATTGAGCAAACCTCAGTCAGTCACGGGGACCCGATTCGCCGCCTTCTATGCGTGGGCAGGTTGAGCGTATAACTTGAGACCCAGAGCTTCAACCACCTTCATAATGGTTCCGAATTCCGGATTTCGATCACCAGACAGGGCCTTATAGAGGCTCTCTCTTGAAAGACCAGCATCCCGCGCCACCTTTGACATTCCTTTAGCTCTCGCTAAATCGCCCAAGGCCTTTTGAAGTGCACCCCGTTGGCTAGACAAAAAAGTGCCTTGGATAAGGTAGAATCC
>CAYNSH010000052.1:0-24468 GCA_964399775.1 uncultured Verrucomicrobiota bacterium | reverse complement strand
CGGGATTCTCGACGATTTCCACCAAATGGCCGTCGGGGGAGAGTCCTGAGAAAACCAGACCGCTGGCTTCCAATTGGGCGCGGCAGCCGTTGTTGACTTCATAGCGGTGTCGGTGGCGTTCGGAGATCTCGGCGGCGCCATAGGCCTGGGCGGCCCGGGTGCCGGGTTTCAGCACGCAGGGCCAGGCGCCCAGGCGCATGCTGCCGCCGAGATCGACCACCTGTTCCTGCTCTTCGAGCAGGCACACCACGGGGTGGGGGGTGTGGGGGTCGATTTCGGTGGAATGCGCGCCGGCGAGACCGCCGACATGACGTGCGTGTTCGATGACGGCGCATTGGAGGCCGAGGCAGATGCCCAGGAAGGGGATGTTGTTTTCGCGTGCGTGGCGGATGGCGGCGATTTTGCCTTCGATGCCGCGGGTGCCGAAGCCGCCCGGGACCAGAATGCCATCCACCTTGTCCAGATCGGGCGGGCGTTGGCCGGCCTCGAGTTCCTCGGACGGAATCTGGACAATATCGACCCGCCGGCGGTGGGCGATGCCGCCATGGCTGAGGGCTTCGTGCAGGGATTTATAGGCGTCCTGCAGTTCCGCATATTTGCCGACGACGCCGATGCGGACATCGCCTTCGGGATGAACGATGCGCTCGACCATGGCTTTCCACGGATCCAACTGGGCGGGGGGGCGGGCCAGGCCGAATCGCACCAGGATCAGTTCATCCATGCCCTGGGCCGAGAGGACGAGGGGGACTTCATAGATGGTGTGGCGCACATCCAGTTCCTCGATGACCGCATGGAGGGGCACATTGCAGAACAGGGATAGTTTGCGGCGGACATCCTCGCGGAGGGGACGTTCGGACCGGCAGACGAGGACATCCGGCAGAATGCCGATTTCGCGCAGCTTGGCGACGCTTTGCTGGCTGGGCTTGGTCTTGAGTTCGCCGGCGGCGCGGATGAAGGGAAGATAGGTCATGTGCACGAACATGACGTGGTCGCGTCCTTCTTCGAGGCCGATCTGCCGGATGGCCTCGAGGAAGGTCAGGCCTTCGATATCGCCGACGGTTCCCCCGATCTCGACCAGGACGATATCGACTTCGGGTTCGGCCAGGGCGTGGATGTGGCGTTTGATTTCATCGGTGATGTGCGGAATCATCTGGAGGGTATGCCCGAGATAGTCGCCGCGCCGTTCGGCCAGGAGGACATCCCAATAGACCTTGCCGGAGGTGACCGACGACTTGCGCGTGGTGGGCTGCCCGGTGAAGCGTTCGTAGTGGCCGAGATCGAGATCGGTTTCGACGCCGTCGTCGGTGACATACACCTCGCCGTGTTGATAGGGGCTCATGGTGCCGGGGTCGACGTTGAGATAGGGGTCCATCTTGAGCATGCGGATCCGCAGGCCGCGGGCGATGAGCAGGCGGCCGATGGAGGCGGCGGTGATGCCTTTGCCCAGGGAGGAGACCACGCCGCCGGTGATGAAAATGAATTTAGCCATGAGATTGGATTCCTGTGTGGGACGGGATCGGGGTGGATGCCCGGGCGTCCGGGGTCGAGCCGCCAACGGTTTTGATTCAGCATAGTCGCCGGATGGCCGGAAACAAGTCTTATGTTCAAATGGATACTGGCCAATGCGGGGAGGCTGTGTTAGACAAGTGGAGATGATGATCAACGGCGTCCAATGGAATCCACGGGCATGAGTGCGCCCTCGGCATCGGGTGGCCCATCGATCCGCATTGGCAAGGCGGGGGCGGGCGTGATCCGCAAGCCTTCCGCGCGCAACCGGCCGATGTCCGAGTTCCGGACCACCTTTTATCAGCGCCTGTTGGCGTTGTCGGAATGGTCGGAGCGCCTGCTGCTGGACTGGCTGCGCCAGCCGGACGGATTCGGGCTGGAGTGGTGCGGGTTGGCCCGGCAGGTGGCCCGGCACGGCAAAACCGAAGCCCTGTCCCTGCTGGATGAATTGCGGGGGATGATCATGTCGAAGGAGGGCGCCCAGTTCCTGCCGAAGGGTCTGTACCGGACCCTGCTGGACCGACTGGACGAGTGCGACGAGTTCGTGAGGTGGGCTCGCGGGGCCGGGTTTGAAGAGGCGCTGGACGAGTGGATGGGGATGGGGGCGAGCGCGGAGCCCGCGGGCCAGCGCTACCGCCAACAGGTGGAGAAGCTCAAAAAGACCGGCCTGGATCTTCAGCAGCAGATCTGCATTTTCGAGAACGAGCGCGAGCCGAGCGAAGAGAGCTTCTTCGGCTGAGGATCGGTTCGGCGGCCGGGATGTCAGCCGGCAGGGTTTGGTGCGGGGTCGAGGGCGGCGATTTGCTTCAGGCGGGCGATAATGGGGAGGTGCTGGGTGCAGCGGGTTTCGCAGATTCCGCACTCGATGCAGCGGGCGGCGCCGGAGGCGGAAAGATCCCAGTGGTCTTTCAGGCGATTGCGCACGTCATCCGTCCCGGCCTTGAGCTGCAGGAGGTTGGCGGTGTCCATATATTGTGGAATGGGAACCTGGCGGGGGCAGGGCAGGCAATAGCCGCACCCGGTGCAGAGTTCGTTGAAACGGCTTTCGATGCGGGAGTGGACTTCGTGGAGGTGGGCCGGTGTCCAGGGGGTGAAATCCTGGATGGCCGCGAGGGCGGCATCGATGTCGGCCTGGGAATGGAATCCGACCAGGGCGGTGGTGACCGCGCGATCGGAGACCAGGAAGCGCAGGGCGGCGGAGACGACATCGGGATCGTCGGGGCCGCGGATGAAATCAAAGGTGTCGGCATGCCGCGGGATGAGGCCGCCCCCGAGGGGATTCATGGCGATGACGCCGCGACCGAGGCGTCGGGCGGTCTCCACGCCGGCCCGCCGGAAGGGGAAATTGATCGCGCAATAGCCGACGGTGATGCCCTCGACTTCGGGATGATCGGCGAGCAACTGGGCGATCTCAGTCCCGCGCATGTGGGTGGAGACGCAGACATGCTCGACCAGGCCTTCTTCCTTGGCGCGGAGGGCGGCGGCGAGGGCGCCGCCCTTCACGCGCGACTGCCAGTCCTCGGGGCTCATGACGCACCAGAGATGGAAGAAGGAGATGCGCGGCAGGCCGAGGCGCTCCAGCGACCGTTCCAGCCCGCGGCGGAATTCTTCGCCATCGGGCTTGGAGCACTTGGAGGAGACGTAGAGCGGCAGATCGCTTTCGGGCATGGAGCGAAGCGCCTCGCCGAAGATGGTCTCGCTCTGGTCGTCGCCGTAAAAGGGGGCGGTATCGAAGTAGGTGACCCCGGCGCGGCGGGCGGCGTGCAGCAGGGCGATGCCGGCCTCGTGGTGGTTGGGGGTGGGGAGCCGCATGCCGCCGAAGCCGATGGCGGAAAGCCGCTTGCCGGTCGAGCCAAATGGGTGGGTGAACATTTCGATTTTTCCAAACGGGTTAAGGTGCTTGACGATAGCGCGACCGGGCGTATATATACAAGAGCATGA
Organism: uncultured Verrucomicrobiota bacterium; assembly: GCA_964399775.1. Lineage (GTDB taxonomy): Bacteria > Verrucomicrobiota > Kiritimatiellia > CAIQIC01 > Lenti-01 > Lenti-01. The sequence continues at coordinate 21,021 of CAYNSH010000052.1, read as the reverse complement.
ATCCGAGATTGCGTTCATTGCCTGGGCGTCCGGAAAACCGGAGGATGGGATCGAACATGAGAACACGCATCGGCTTGGGGATCATCTGGGGATTGGCACTGGCCGTATCGACCGGCCCGGTTCAGGCGGACATGGACGAGGATTTTGCCTTTGCTTCGGCGCTGGTCAACTTCACCCCCGCGTTTCCCGATTTGGCCCAGCGCGTGGTCGACGGCATCCTGATGCGCGATCCCGGCCAGCAGGACCGCAGCAAAATCATCCAGGCGGAAATCGCCATCAGCCGGCGCCAGTTTGCGGAGGCCGAGGCGCTGATCAACGAGATGGGGATGGACAATCCGAAGGCGCAGGCGATCAGCCTATCGCTGGGCCGCAATCTCTTTGCGATTGGCGAGATCGACAAGGCGCGCGGATTGTACGAGGCCTTTTTCAAGATCTACGGGGACCAGTTGCCGACCGATCCGGACGTGGCGCTGCGCTACCGCGACGCGGCGTACCAGTTTGCGCAGATGCAGGAGATGATTGCGGATTTCGCGGGGGCGGCGGAAAGCTACCGCCGGGTGGAACAGGTGGTGGGACAGGGCGACCTGCGGCGGGCCATCTTGATCGCCCGCGTGGAGGCCTTGATCAAGGCGGCGGAGAAGAAGTCCGGCGACGAGCGCAACAAGCTGCTCGACGAGGCCACCCGACTCTGCGAGGAAGTCCAGTGGGGCGGATTGGATCTGCCGTTTGTGGACTCGATCGTGGCGTTGGCCAACATCGAGTTGGTCCGGGGGCGTCCAGAGGAGGCGCGCCGCGTGTTGATGAGCAACATGGACATCATCCGGCCGATTGACGATGCGATGGTGGAGATGGGCCTGCCGATGCGCGAGAGTCCGATGGCCGGGACGCGGAGCCTGCTGGGGCGCCTGTTGAAGGAAGAGGCCGACAAGCTGGCGGCGCAGAACAAGGCCGATGAAGCGGTGGCGGCCTACAGCGGGGCGTTGCTGGAGTACTACAACGTGTTCATCAAGTACGGCGACAGCCAATGGGGGCCGACCGCCGGCCTGGTGTCCAAGGAGATCAAGGACATCCTGGAGACGAAATACGGCAAGACCGTCAAGATCGACCTGCCGGACACGCTGGCGGCGCGGGCGGCGGGCACGGAATTCATGATGGCCGACAATTTGTTCCGCCAGCGCAAGTACGGCGAATCCGCGGCCGAATACCTGCGCGTGCTGGAACAATTTCCGGAATCGGGCGATCTGTCGATTGGCGCGCTGGGCAATTTGATCCAGGCCTATTTGCACCTGGAAGACCATCTGATGGCCAAGGTGATGGCGCACTATCTCGGCGAACGGTTTGCGGGCAAGAGCGACATTCCGGCCCGTGCGCTGGCGGCGGCGGGCAAGCTGTACGAAGACGCCGGCAATCCCCAGATGGGCTATTACATGTACGATTTGTACCTGACGTACTGTCCCAAGGACAGCCGGGCCGGGCAGGTCCTGTTCTATCTGGCCATGAAGGCTGAGGAAGCCGGCAACCGGGAGCAGGCGGATGCCTACTACGCCCGGATCCTGACGGATTACCAGCATGACCAGAACTATCCCCGCGCGCTGAGCCGTCGGGCCTGGCGGGCTTATCAGGACCGCGACTACGAAGGCACGATCGAGGGCATGCGGCTGTACATCGAGGAATCGAAGACGCAGCCCAGCCCGACCCTGGCACAGGCGATGTTCGCCCTGGGCGATTCCTACCGCCGCACGGGCGATCTGCCCAACGCGGTGCGCCAGTTCGATGCCCTGGTGCGGGCCATTTCGCCCGAGGGCAATCCCTACGGGCGCTCGGCGGAGGATGTGAAGCGCAACCAGGTGCTGCTGGAACAGGCCCGCTTCTACCTGGGTTTCAGCCTCAGCCGCCTGCCGGCCGAAAACACGCGACGGGCCGCCATTGCGCGCTTGAACGAGTTTGTCGAGCTCTACCCGAAGTCGACGCTGGCCCCCAAGGCGTTGAATCTGGTGGGGTCGCTGCAGATGGCCCTGCGCGATCCCGCGGCCAACGAAACCTTTGCGCGCCTGGCGCGGGACTTCCCGGAGACCGACGAAGGCAAGAACGCGCAATACGCGCGGATCAGCGGCGCGCTGGAACTGGGCCAATTGGACCAGGCCCGCGAAGCCCTCGGGGCCATGTTGTCCAGCCCCGGCAGCTATTCGGTGGATGAATTTGCGCGGGTCGGACAGGCGATGCTGGAGCACGAGCTATGGACGGAAACCGTCCAGGCCTTTTCGCAGTTGATGGGCAAGACGGAAGAGCGGGCGCTGCTCGAGCGGGCGCTGTACGGCATCGGGGCGGCGCGCTACGAGCTGGGCGAATACGCCGCGGCGGCCGAGTCGCTGAACGACCTGATGACCCGTTGGCCGCAGTCGGGCCTGTTCTATCCGGCCAAGTTCAAGATCGCCAGCGCCAGCCTGAAGCTGAACGACCTGCCCGCGGCGAAGACCGCGCTCAACGATGTGCTGCGCTTTGCGCGCGATCCGGAGCTGATGAACGACGCCAGCCTGCTCTATGCCGAGGTCCACAAGGCGGAGAACGATCTGACCGCGGCGCTGGCCGCCTACAAGCGCCTGGAATACTTCAGCAGCCAGAACATGAAGACCGAGACCGAACGCCGCCAGATCCAGCAGGCGATTCTGTCGTCGATCCAATTGGCCAACGAAATGCAGCGCCCGGCCGAAGTGCTGGAAAGCGCGGAGCGGTTTTTGCAGTTGTTCCCGACCAGTCCGCGCGTGGGCGACATCCGCCGCGCGCGCGACGTGGCCCAACTGCAGCTTGCGGCCGAAGTGGCTTCCACCGAGAGCGTCACGCCATGAGGAATCTAGACAACGGAGAACCCACCATGAAGACACCGACATTGATTGGCCTTGCCCTGGCGGTTGCGTTGATTGCCGGCGCGGTCCAGGCTCAACCCTACGTGGTGCTGGCGGACGGCCGGCGGGTCGATGGCTCCGCCATCCGGGCGCTGTCTAACGGCGACATCAACCTGACCACGGCGGCCGGGGTGCGGACGTTCCCCCGCGGCAGCTATGCGCGCGCGGTGGCGGCCGAGCCGCCGGAGTACCGTCAGGCGCAGGCCGCGTTGCAGGCGCAGCGGTACGATGACGCCGTGAGGCTGCTCGAAGGAATCGCCACTCGCTTCCGCTATCTCGACTGGGATGTGCAGGCGCTGAAGCTGCTGCCGGAGGCGCTCATCCAGAAGGGCGATTCCGAGGAGGCGGTCAAGGCCTACGACCGGCTCTTCCAGATTGCCCCCGACCAGCGGCAGGATTCGGCGGTGGCGTGGGGCCAGCGCCGCGCCATGCTGGCGGCCAAGCAGTATTCCGTTCTGGAGCGCCAGCTCGATGCGGTGGCCGCCTCGGGCAGCCGTCCCGATGCCGCCCGCGCGCAGATCATGCGCGGCGACATCCGCGCCGCCCAAAACAACCTGGACCTGGCCGTCCTGGACTACCTGCGCACGGTCATCCTGTTCCAGGATGTCCGCGACGCGGACATCCAGGGCGAGGCCCATTTCAAGGCGGCCCAGACGCTGGAAGCCCTGCGCGATCCGCGCGCGCGGGACATCTACCGGCGCCTGGTCGACAACCACGCGTCCTCTCCGTATGCCGCCCAGGCCCGCGGCAAGCTGTAACCCCCAACCCCTGTAAATAACGAGTGAAGGAGATCAAGATCATGTCCAAGAAGTTCATAACGATTCTCTGCCTGGCCCTGGCGGCCATGGTGCTGTTGCCCGGGGCGATCTGGGCGCAGGAAATGGTGATGGAAGGCGAGGCGGCGGCCGGGGATTCCGGAGGCGGCGGGATGGGACTGTTCACCATCATCACCAGTTCCGGATGGCTGGGCGTCATTCTCTGGTCGGCCCTGCTGGGCTGTTCGGTGGCGGCGGCCTGGCTGGCGATCGATTTCTCCATCACGGTCAGCCCGAAGAAAATCATGCCCGAGCCCCTGGTCGTGGACGTGCGCGAGGCGATGGAGCAGGGCGATGTGATGAAGGCGATGCAACGCTGCGAGTCGGAACCGGGCGTGCTGTCGTCGATCCTGATGGCGGGCTTCCGCAACGTGAAGGAAGGGTTCGAAGTCATCCAGGAGCAGGTCGCGTCGGCGGCCGATCTGGAAAGCGAAAAGCTGATGCAGCGCGTCTCCTACCTGAACATGTGCGGCAGCATTGCGCCGATGCTCGGGCTGCTGGGTACGGTGCAAGGCATGATCGCGGCGTTCGCGAACCTGGCCACGGGGACGGCCGGCGCGGCCCAGCAATCCCTGCTGGCCATGAACATCGCCCAGGCCCTCTGGACCACGGCGGCGGGCCTGTGCGTCGCCATTCCGGCGGTCTCGTTCTACACCTACTTCAAGAACCGCCTGTCGCGCATCATTCTGACCATGGAAGGTCTGACGATGGACCTGATCAAGACCCTGCGCAACGTGGAAGTGGTGGAGGAATAGTCCCGGGCCCTCCGACAGGAGACGACCATGAAAAAGAACCATCCGGATGCCCAGTTGGACATGACGCCGATGATCGACGTCGTATTCCAGTTGATCATCTTCTTCGTTGTCACCGTGGCGCTGCAGGATCAGGCGCTGGAGACCCAGGTGCGCATGGCGATGTCGCCGCACGGCCCGGCCGAGGAAGTCAAGGACCCACGCACGATCACGCTGGACGTGGACGGCAACGGAACGGTGTCGATCATGCGCACGCGCTTGAATGATACCCAGTTGTACAACGTCTTGCGCAAGGCGGCCATCGACTCGGGCCAGAGCACGCCGGTGGTGATCCGCGGCGACTGGGAAGCCAAGCATGAAGACATCCGGGGGGTGATGGACCTGATCGGCAAGGCGGGGCTATGGAAGATCCGCTTCGCCGCGCTCAAGGAGAAGGCGTCCTAGGTAGGAAAGAGAGGTTTCCATGGCCAGAAAACGCAAACGCCCGCAAGCCGCGCCGCCGGAACTGTCGATGACGCCGATGATCGATGTCGTCTTCCAGTTGTTGATCTACTTCATCGTCACGATCAAGCCGATCGACGTCATCGCCAACCTGGATGTCTTCCGGCCGGCGCCGGATCCCAATGCCAAGCCGGAGGAAAAGCCGCCCCAGCTCATCCGCATCGGGGTCTATCCGGACGGGTACAGCGTCAACGACAGCCCCGTCACGCTGGACTCGCTGGACCGGGCGCTGGCGCGGCTGGCCTCGATCGATGCCGGGCAGACCATCATGATTACGGTGTCGGCCCATTCAACCCACGGCATGCTGATCCAGGCCCTGGATTTGTGCGCCAAGAACGGATTGCGGAGCCTGTCGGTGGTCAGCGCCTCGAACTAGGGAGGAATCCGCCGCACGGAGAGAGCCATGGATGCATCAATCAAATCCCTGCATAAAAACTTCATGGAATGGATTGCCGGGCCGACCGGCTCCGTGGTGATCCATGTCGTGCTGATTCTGGCCCTGCTGTTTTTGGTGGACTTGAGCTCGCGCGAGTCCGATCCGGAAATCGAAGTGATGGTCATGGAGGTGGACGACCAGACCCTCGACGAATTGCTGGAGGATCTGCAGCCGCCGGAAGAGTTGCCGGACCTGGCCGAAACCATCACGCCGCCGGATGTGGACATGGACATGACGCCGCCGCCCGATGTGATGGACTTCGCGGCCTCGCCGGTGATGGATAGCGTGACCGAGCTCGACATTGCCGCGGATGCCCTCAGTCCGCTGATCATGAAGAATCTGGCGCCCGGCACCATGGCCAACCGGTCCGGGGAGGGGCGCAAGGCGTCGCTGGCGGCCTATGGCGGCCGCTGGGCGGAGTATGCCGAAGCGGCGGTGTTGCGCGCGCTGGCCTGGCTGAAGGCCAACCAGAATCCGGACGGCTCGTGGGGAACCAGTTCGCCCGACAAGGAAGGCTATACCGGGCTGGCGATCCTGACCTTCCTGGCCCATGGCGAAACCACGGCCTCCCCGGACTATGGCCAGACGGTCGAGCGCGCGATCCGTTATCTGGTGGCTCGCCAGAACGAGGCCGGCGAATTTGCTTCCGCGGAAAGCGCCGGCGCCGTATACGCCCACGCCATTGCGTCCTATGCCATCAGCGAGGCGTATGGCATGACCCGCATCCTGTCGCTGAAGACCGTGATGGAGCGCGCCATCAACGTGATGATGGAAGGCCAGCAGCGTCATGGCGGATGGAACATGTACACCTTCAAGAAGGGCAGCGCAGGGCGGGGCAGTTTCGACGTCTCGCTGAGCGCTTTCGTGTGCCAGGCCTTCAAGGCGGCGTATGTCGCCGGCGCATCGAATCCGGGGCTGCGCGAGGCCATGGACAAGGCCGCCGAATTCCTGATCAAGGTGCAATGGGAGGACGGCCGGTTTCCCTATTCGCCGGCCCGGCACGGCGGGCGCCAGCCCAACATGACGGCCGCCGCCGTGCTTTCGCTGCAACTGATGGGCTACGGCAACCACGAGGCGGCCCGGTCCGGCCTGCGATTCATCCGCGACGCCGATGCCAGTTGGAGCCGCCCGGAGCAGGCCCCGCTGTATTCGTGGTACTACGTTTCGCAGGCCATGTTCCACCAGGGGGGGAACGCGTGGACATCGTGGAACAACAAGTTTGCCCCGGCGCTCATCCGCAACCAGAATCCCGACGGCAGTTGGCTGTCGCCGGGCCTGGCCCTGGAAGGCGATGGCGTCGCCCGGGAATTCCGCGGAGAGGAAATCAATAGCAAGGTGTATGCCACCACCTTCGCCGCGCTCAGCCTGCAGGTCTATTATCGCTTCCTGCCGACCTACCAGCCGGTGGCCGACCGCGAAACGGACCAGAAGAGCAGCGGCGACGTCCAGATCCAGATTCTCTGATCCGGCGAAACTCGGGCGGGTGGTTTTGACGAGTGAAGGCCAAGGGGGTGGATGATGGATGCCTCGATAAAAGCGCTTTACCGGAACTTTCTGGAATGGATCGCGGGTCCGACGGGATCCGTCCTGATCCATGTGGCCCTGTTGCTGGCGCTGCTGTTCCTGGTGGACTTTTCGTCCCGGGAGCGCGAGGCGGAGATCGAAGTGACCGTGGTCGAACTCGACGACCAGGTGCTCGATGAACTGCTGGAGGAATTCCAACCGCCGGAGGAGATGGAGGACCTGGTCGATGTCGTGACGCCGCCGGAAGTGGACATCGACATGCCCCCGCCACCGGACATCGTGGACTTCACGGCGGCGGCGCCCATCGACAGCATCGCCGAGTTGGACATCGCCACCGACGCCATCAGCCCGATCATCTTGAAAAACCTGGCGCCGGGGAACATGGCCAACCGCAGCGGCGAGGGGCGGGCGGCCTCCATTCGGGCCTATGGCGGGCGCTGGGGCGAATATGCCGAGGTGGCGGTTCGGCGTGCGCTGGCGTGGCTGGTGGCCAACCAGAATGCCGACGGCTCGTGGGGGCAAAGCGATCGCGAAGCCATGACGGGCCTGGGGATTTTGACCTTCCTGGCCCATGGCGAAACCCCGGCCTCCACGGAATACGGCCGAACCGTCGAACGGGCCATCCGCTACCTGGTCGCGCGCCAGAATGAACACGGCGAATTCACCGGCACCGACACCACCGGCGGCACCTATGCGCAGGCCATCGCGGTCTATGCCATCAGCGAGGCCTATGGCATGACGCGCATCCCGTCGTTGAAACCCGTCATGGAGAAGGGGATCCAGGTCATTCTCGATGGCCAGCAATCGAAGGGCGGATTCGACTACCGGTTTGCCAAGGGCAACCGTCGCGATACGTCGCTCGGGGGCTGGTGCTGCCAGGCGATGAAAGCCGCCTACATTGCCGGCGCTTCGAATCCCGGCCTGGCGGAGGCGATGGAGCGGGCGGTGCAGGACATGAAGTCCGTGCAGCGGGAGGATGGCCGCTTTTTCTATACCGACCGCGGAAGCCACACCACCCACAGCATCACGGCGGTCGCGGTGCTCAGCCTGCAGCTTCTCGGCCACGGACGCGCCCCGGAGGTGCGCCGCGGCCTCGCGGCGTTGAACGATGCGGATGCCGACTGGAGCCGCCCCCCGTACTGGCCCATGTACGCGTGGTACTACATCACCCAGGCCAAGTTCCACCAGGGCGGCGGCCCATGGAGCCGTTGGAACAGCCAGTTCGCCCCGGCGTTCATTCGCAACCAGAATCCGGATGGCAGTTGGAACAGCGCCGGCTCGAGCGCCTACCCCAACGGCACCACCGGCCGCGAAAACTACCACCCCGTCTATTCGACCACGCTCGCCGCGCTCAGCCTGCAGGTCTATTACCGCTTCCTGCCGACTTACCAGCCCATCGAAGACAAGGCCTTCGACCACAAGTCCAAGGACGACATCCAGATTCAGATCCTGTAGCGGCTACTCGATCCACGCGGGATCAAGGGTGGCGGCAAAGGCGGCCGAGACAATCGCCTCCAGGTGCAGGTGCTTGCCGCGGACTTTCTGGTCCACCACTTTCCCGTTGGCATGCAGCGCGGCGATCCAGCGCCCCTCGCTGGCCGGGATCTTCAGGCGCAGGTGGGCGATGCGGTCGTGCAGCAAATCGGCGATGGCCTGCAACAGCCCGTCGGTTCCCTCGCCGGTCGCGGCGGAGATGGCGGTGGAATGCCGGAAGCGCTCGGACAGCCGCACGGCCTGGTCCCGGCCTCGATCGAGGTCGGTTTTGTTGAAGACCGCCAGCACGGGCTTGGTTTGCGCCCCGAGCTCGCGGAGCACGGTTTCGACCGCGGCGATTTGTTCATCCACGCGCGGGTGGGACGCATCGATGACATGCAGCAGCAGATCCGCTTCGTTGACTTCCTCCAGCGTGGCCTTGAAGGATTCCACGAGGTGGTGGGGGAGCTTGCGGATGAATCCCACGGTATCCGTCAGCAGGCAGGGCTGGTGATTGGGCAGCCGGACCTGGCGGGTCGTCGGGTCCAGCGTGGCGAACAACTGGTCATCGGCATGCACATCGGCATCGGCCAGCCGGTTCAGCAGCGTGGATTTGCCGGCATTGGTATAGCCGACCAGCGTCAGCAGGGCCCATCCGTGACGGCGGCGGCCGCGGCGCAGCTCGGAACGGCGCTGGCGCACGATCTGAAGCTGGGCGCGGATTCGGGTGATGCGCTGTTCGATGCGGCGGCGATCGAGCTCCAGTTGCTTTTCGCCGGGCCCCTTGAGTCCGATGCCGCCCTTTTGCCGTTCCAGGTGGGTCCACAGTCCGCGCAACCGCGGAATCAGGTAGCGCAACTGGGCCAGTTCGATCTGCAACCGGCCTTCGAGCGTCAGCGCGCGCTGGGCGAAGATATCCAGGATGAGCTGGGTGCGGTCCACCACCCGCACCTTCAGGATGTCTTCGAGGGCGCGCCCCTGCGCGGGCGAGAGGTCGTCATCGAAAATCGCCAGGCTCGCCTCGGCCGCGGCGATCTGTTCCGCCAGTTCGGCGGCTTTGCCGCGGCCGATGTAGGTGGCCGGGTGGATGGTTTTGAGCCGGCAGAGGGTGGCCCCGGCCACCTCGGCCCGGGCGGTGTCGGCCAGCGCGCGCAATTCCCGCATCGACTCCTCGACTTCGGCGGCAGGGCGATCGCCGAGATGTCCGGCAATCAGCCAGGCGCGTTCGGGGGCATCCTCTTGGGGAAGAAGCCTCCCATCCGGGCGCGGACCGGCGGGGGCCGGGGGATGGCGATCACGGCGACGAAGGCGTTCCATCGGCGGGGCGGATCTGTTGGGCGAACCACGTGAAGTCGAAATCGATGAAGTACCACTGCTCGCGCAGGGGCGTTTCCCAGTGGGGCGGCTCGGCGACGGACAGGATCCCCAGATAGGTCTTGAAATGCTCCGGCCCCAGTTTCTGGATCAGTGCGGACACGAGGGCCTCGGCCTGCCAATAGAAGGCCGCCGAACGGTCGCGGCTCCGCGGATACACCTCCATGGCGATCAATTCCTCCAGGTCCACCAGATGGTTGGAGAGGTTGGGGGGGAGGGGGCGCGCGACGGCCTGCTTCAGGGTGCGGCCCATGGCATCCGCGGCGGCCGATCCGATCCAGTTGGCCAGGCCTTCATCCAACCAGAGCGGCGGGCGGGCGGGATATTGTTTGTAGACCAGCCAGTGGGACAGCTCATGCCCGAGGCGAAAGGCCACATTCAGGGGCTCCGAACCGGGACGCAAGACGATCACGTTGCCTTGCTGGGTGGCCAGCGCTTCGACGGGAAAGCCTTGGAGCGCTCGTTGACGCCAGCGAGGCCGCGGTTGCAGGCGAATGGTCAGGTCGGTCGGCTTCGGGGGCGGACCCAGCAGGTCGAGGGCCGTACGCATCGCGATGGGCAGCGCCTGCTGGACCTTTTCGGGCACGTTTTCGCCTTCGATCGGAAGGAGTGTGCAGGTGATTTGTCCATCGGCAAAAGTCAGGACCGGATCACGGGCCGGGGCCGACACCGGAAGGGCCCAGGTCCACAGGACCATCCCCGCCAGCAGAAGGCGGATTCGACCGGTTGAAAACACATGCACACTCTTCACCGCTTCCTATCTTATCGGACCCCCGCTGTGCTTCAATCACGAAAAGCGTGGGAACTGGTCTGGGCTTGAGGATGTCCGGGCTTGAGGATTGCAAGGGACGGGAGAGGTGAATACAGTCGGCGGGCATGAAACGATATCCGGCGGTGAGAGCGAAGACGGTGGTGGTGACGGGGGCATCCACGGGAATCGGACGGGCGACGGCGAGGATGCTGAAGGAGCGGGGCTGGCGGGTTTTCCCGACGGCGCGCCGGGCGGAGGATCTGGAGGCATTGCGGGCGGAAGGCTTCGAACCGGCGGAATTGGACCTGGCGAACGAAGCCTCGGTTCAACAGGCGGCGGCAACCGTGTTGGAGCTGTCCGGCGGGGCGCTTGGCGCGGTGGTGAACAATGCGGGCTATGGCCAGCCGGGGGCGCTGGAGGATTTGCCGCGGGACGCCGTGCGGCGGCAGTTCGAGACGAATGTGCTGGGAACGCTGGACCTGACCAACCGGTTCATTCCGGTGTTTCGGGCGCAGGGAGCGGGGCGGATCGTGCTAGTGAGTTCGGTGCTGGGGCGGCTGGTCATTCCCTTCATGGGAATCTACAGCGCCAGCAAGTTTGCGCTGGAGGCGATTGGCGAAGGGCTGCGGATGGAATTGGGGCCGTCCGGGATTTCGGTCTCGCTGGTGGAGCCGGGGCCGATCCAGACCCATTTCCGGAGGCGCTCGGTCAGCGAGGCGGCCCGCGGTCTCCCGATGGACCGGTCGGTGTTTGCCCGGCAATACGACAAGGAATTGACGGAGCCCGAGCGGACCTACACGCGGCCGACCGATCGGTTTGGCCTGCCGCCGGAGGCTGTGGCAGAGCGCATCGTGCATGCGCTGGAGTCCAGCCGTCCGCGCACGCGCTATCCGGTGACCCTTCCGGCGTGGTTTGGGGAGTTCGCGGCGCGGTTTTTCCCGGCGCGGCTGCGGGACCGGTTGATGGTTTCGAAGGTGATGGGGAAGAACGTGGAGCGGGAAGCGTAGAGCAGAGAGAGCGGGGAGAACGGGACAACGGAGAGGAACCGTCGAGTGAACCACGGATCGGCACCGATGGACACGGATCCCGGACTTCGGATCTCCTGTCCCCGTTCTCCTGGCGTCTGTCCTCTGGCCTCTGATTCGCGCCGCTCTCAACCTTCGCGCCGCCGGGCATCGTAGAGCTGGCGGAGGACTTCGTTGAGCGCGCCGATGCGGGGATGGCGGCGGCGGGTCTCTTCGACATAGTCGATGGCGGGGGCCAGGAGGTGGCGGTCGCCCTGGGCGATGCGCTGCATGAGGGATTGGTAGACCATTCGCCGCAGGGCGAGGTCTTCGAAATCGGTGCGCGCAAAGGGCAGTCCGGCGGTGGCCCAATAGATGGCGTGGGCCTGGGGCGTGCGCCAGTCGAGGGGGGCGAGATCGTTTTCGATGCGGCGCACCCGCTCGGGATCCAGGCGGGTCTGTCCGGCATCGACTTCGGCGGCCCACTGCGCCCGGTAGAAGGCGGCGGCGGAGTCGGTATCGGTGCCGAGCTTATGCAGATAGATCCAGGCGAGTTCCTGATGCAGGCGGGCGGAGCCGGGGTTGGAGGCCAGTCCTTCGTCGCGCAGGAGAAGGAGCCCGTTGCGGACCCAGCGCCATTTTTCGTCGGGGGTGGGCATCAGGGCGGAGAGGTTGTAGGCCATGTTCCAGGCGTGATAGGCCCAGATGGGCGGGGAGCGGGGCTGGAGCTTGGAGATCCAGTCGGCGAGTTGCACCAATTCGAAGTAGCGGCCTTCTTCCTGGAGGGCGCCGGCGCGCATCCAGAGGACATCGGCGAGAATGCCGCGGAAGCCGCCAAGGGCCACGGTGGTGAAGGCGACGGCCGGGGGCATGTTTTGGGTGGGGGGGGCCTGGGTCAGATGCGCCTCGTCGCGGAAGCGCAGCAGGCGGAGGTTGAGTGCGCCCGCCACGGTTAGCGCCAGCACGGCGGCCAGCAGCAGGATGGACACGGGCTTGTTCATCGGGAACCTGGCCCTGATTCACCCGTGCCACGCGGGGATGCGGATCGGGAGGCGGTGGGGATCAGGGAACGAGTCATGACAGGGAGGGCAGGGCCCATTCGCGTTGTTTGAGGACCAGGGTGGAGAAGAGGGCAAGGGCGGCGGGGAGGATGAGTCCCTGTTGGAGGGTATCGCGGAGGACGGCGCGGGGCGGGATGCGGTTGGCGTTGGCGAGATCATCGATGGCGTGATGCTCGAGGAGGGGACGCAGGGTGAGCCAGGTGCCGCGATAGACGTAGAACAAGAAGGTGGCGGTGGCGCGGGCGGCGCGGGAGGGCCCGTGGTCGGGATGGTCGCAGGTGTCGTCATGGGGTTCATCGGGGCCGTGGGAGTGTCCGCCGGAGCCGAACCGGGCGACGGTGGCGACGAAAGACTCGCGATCGACCTGGGCGGCGGCGGAGACGAATCCGGACAGTTGCATCAGGAGGATGAGGACCAAAGAGAGAAACGTGGCGACGGGCATGGAGAAGAGGGTGCCAAGGGTGACGCCGATGGCCGCGAAGAGCGCGAGGCGCAGGAAGATCTGGGAGAGGGCCCGGAGGTAGTTGGCGGCGAAGGTGCCGCGGGGAAAGCGCAGCACGAGGCCGTCGCCCGGGTCGAAAAACAGGGTGGCCTGGTGGGTGCCATGGTTGGCAAAGGTCAGGGTGGCTTCCGGTGGAACCAGGATGGCTTCGGGCAGCAGGACGGTTTGCAGGCTGCCGGGCATGATGCGGACATCGCGCGGGTGGGATTCCGCGCCGAGTTGGAGGTCGATGGCCCCCTGCAATTCGATGGCACCGGGAAACGAGGAGGAGGCCTTGAATTGGACGGCAAGGGGCACGGAGTGTCGCGGGATATGGGGATCGGTGGGGAACGCCCAGGTGCGGGATTCGCCGGGCGGAATGGAGTAATGCCGGGCGAGAAGACCGCGGCGGATCGAGTCGAGCAGGACGGCTTCGGCAACCTCCGGGGGTAGTTGGCCGCGGGCGCGGAGGGTTTCATATTCGGTGCGGACGTCGTCTTCGAGATCGGGCAGGGGCTCGCGGAGAGTGTCGAGAGCGGCGAGGGTGATCTGGCGGGCGCGGGCGAGTTCGTCCGCCGCGAACCCGCCGCTGCGGAGTTGATGGCGCAGGTGGATGGCCGAGGCGATGCCGATCACGGCCAGCAGGACGGCATTGATCAGCAGTAGGGCCAGCCATTTGCCCAGCCAGATGTTCAGGCGCGGGACGGGCTTCACGAGGAGAAGCTGGAGGGTTTTCTCGTCGGCTTCCTGGGAGATGGCCGCGCATCCGGCCCACAGGGTGGCGAGGCCGAGAAGAAAACCGGAGATGCCGAGCGTGTAGGCGAGGTGCAGGCGGATAAGCCCTTCGGGGGTGCCATCGTGGCGGATGGCCAGGGGCAGGAGAAACCCGGCCGCGAGAATCAGGCCCACCAGCACCAGGATCACGCGCGAACGCAGCGAAATCCGGAGGGACAGCAGCGCGATGGCGAGGACTTGCCTCATGGCGGCGGCAGGCCGTTGGACACGGCCTTGGCTACGGTCGGAACTGATTCACCCACGGGACAAGACCGTGGGGGTCTGGAGGCGCTTTCACCGGAGGGGCAAGGGCGTGGGGGTCTGGAGGCGCCATCCCCGGCACGACCAACCCGTGGGGGGCTGGGCTCGGGGGTGGGTTGTGACTGGGCGGCGAGGCGCTCGACGAGCTGGAGGTCTTTGTAGGGGGCTTGGCGGCGCTGGTAGCGGAAACGGGTTTTTTCGCAGAGGATGGCCCAGTGGTCCGGAGTCGGCTCGAAGGACTCCCAGTGTTCCATGGGCTTGGCGAAGCGCTGCCAGCGGATACGATTGCCGCCATCGAAGATGACGCGGATTTCGTATTTACCGTCGGGCGTTCGCTCCAGCCAGCCGATCTTCTTGCGCATGACGGGGGGAGTGTAGCATAGTGAAGGCGGAGGGCAATGAACAATGAGCGGGTTGGAGCAGACGCCAGGGCACGGGACATTCGATCCGGGCGCGTTGCGGCGCCAGTTTGCCATCCTGGGTCGCGAGGAGGCGTGGCTGGACAACGCGGCGACGACGCAACGGCCGGAGGCCGTCCTGCGGGCGATGGATGGGTTCTACCGACGGCACAACGCCAATACACGCCGCAGCGTGCACCGGCTGGGGGCAGAAGCCACGGCGGCCTTCGAAGGGGCGCGGGCGACAGTGGCGGCCTTTCTGGGGGCCGCCTCCCCGGACGAGGTGGTGTTCACCTCGGGCACGACGGCCGGGATCAATCTGGTGGCGTCGGGCTTGGCCCGGTGGGAGATTGGACCGGGCGACGAGGTGTGGATCACGGGTTTGGAGCATCATAGCAACTGGCTGCCCTGGCAGCAGGTGGCGCAGTTGATGGGGGCGACGCTGAAGGTGATCCCCTTGACCCCGGATGGAGGCCTGGACGTGGAGGCCTTTCGTCGGGGCCTGGCGGCCCACCGCACCAAGTGGGTGGCCGTGGCCTGGGTGTCGAATGTCCTGGGAACGGAAACGGCCGTACGGGAGGTTTGCGCGGCGGCGCGCGCCGCCGGAGCACGGGTCTTGGTGGATGGCGCGCAGGGCGTCGCCCACCTGCCGGTGGATGTGCAGGCGCTGGGGTGCGATTTTTTTGCCTTCTCGGGCCACAAGATGTACGGGCCGATGGGGATCGGGGCGCTGTGGGGGCGGCGGCATTTGCTGGAGCAGATGCAGCCATCGGTGTTTGGCGGGGAGATGGTGGCGCGCGTGGAGGAGCGGACGGCGACTTGGGCGGAGGTGCCGTATCGGTTTGAGGCCGGCACGCCAAATGCGCCGGGGGCCGTCGGCCTGGGCGCGGCGATCGAGTGGCTGCAGACCTTGCCGGCCGCTGCTCATGCGCATGAAGCCGCCTTGGCCCTGGCCGCGGCTGAAAAGCTGAAGCAATTGCCCGGGGTGACGGTGTGGGGCGGCGGCGGATGGCGGTCGTTGGTCAGTTTCAGCGTGGAGGGCATTCACCCGCACGATGTGGCCCAGGTGCTGGACAGCCGCGGGCTATCGATTCGCGCGGGACACTTGTGCGCCCAACCCTTGATGCGGCGGCTCGGGGTGGGCGCGGTGGCCCGGGCCAGTTTTGCGCCCTACAACACGCCCGACGAAGTGCAGCGGTTGCTGAACGGGGTGCGCGCCGCCCAACAGGTGTTCACATGATGGAGCTGTATCAAGAGCGCTTGCTGACGCATGCCAAACATCCACAGGGCGCCGGCATCGTGCCACGGGGAACCGAAGACGCTGAGGCGATCCATCCGGGCTGCGGGGATGAAATTCGCGTGAAACTGGCCTGGACGTCCGAGGGGACGCTGGAGGCGCTGACCCATGAGATGCATGGGTGCGCCGTGAGCGTGGCCGGGGCTTCGATGGCTGTGGATTTTCTGAAGGGCAAAACGCGCAAGGAGATCGTGGCGACGTCATCGGCTTTTGCCGCGCGTCTGGGCAAGACCGGCTTTGAGGAAGAGTGGGGGGATTTCCGGGCGTTCAATGGCATTGAGCGCTATCCGGCGCGAATTCACTGCGCCGGACTGGTGTGGAAGGCGCTGGAACAGGCCTTGGCCCAGGAGTCGGAACACCACCCATGAAGACGGCGCGGTACTGGTCGGCCCTCGACGGCGGCGCGGTGCAGTGCGGGCTTTGTCCCCACCAATGCCGGATCGCCGAGGGAAAGCGGTCGCGATGCCACGGGCGGGTGAATCATGGCGGGCGATTGGTGGCGGAAACCTGGGGGCATCCGGTCGCGATGGCGCTGGATCCGATCGAGAAAAAGCCGCTGAATCATTTCCTGCCCGGCACGCCGGTGCTGTCGCTGGGAACTCGGGGCTGCAATCTGTCGTGCCGATTCTGCCAGAACTGGGAACTGAGCCATCCGTCGCCGCCAGGCGGCCGGTCTGGCCGGGAGGTGTCGCCCGACGAGGTGGCGCGCTCCGCCGGGGAGCACGGGGCGCCATCCGTGGCCGCGACCTACAACGAGCCGGCGGTCTGGGCGGAGTATGCCATGGACATCGCCGACGCCTGCCATGCGCGCGGGGTGCGGATGGTGGCGGTGACGTCGGGTTACATCTCGGGCCGGGCGCGAGAGGATTTCTTCCGGCGGATGGATGCAACGAACGTGGATTTGAAGTCGATGCGAGAGGCCTTCTACCAGCGGCTGTGCGGGGCGAGCCTCGCACCGGTGCTGGAGACGCTGGAGTATATCCGCAAGGAAACCGACGGCTGGCTGGAAGTGACGACGCTGGTGATTCCGGGAGAGAATGACTCCGAGGCGGAACTGGATGAACTGACGGCGTGGGTGGCGGGACATCTGGGCGTGGAGACCCCGCTGCACTTCAGCGCATTCCATCCCGATGGCGAAATGCGGGATCATTCGCGCACGCCGCTGGCGACCCTGCGGCGGGCGCGGGAGCGGGCCCAGGCCAACGGGCTGCGGCATGTCTATGCGGGCAACATCCGCGGCGAACCGGACTGGACGGCGACCTGTTGCGCGGGGTGCGGCGCGCGGCTGATCGACCGGGAGGGATTCGGGGCGCAGTTGAGCGGGATGGCGAAAGACGGACGCTGCCAGACCTGCGGTCGGGCGTGCGCGGGGGTGTGGGAGTGAGGCGGGGGCGGAATTTTCCACAGCATGGTGGCTCATGCAAAACGAACCTGGACGACACGGAGGTCGTCCCTCCAGAGGCGAAAACAGTCGCCTCGGGCGGATTTCTGGAGGGCCGGGCTCCGTCCCGGCCGTGTATTCCGGAGTTTTGCAAGAACCTGGGCGCATTGACAGAAAACCATCCAGCCTGGAACTGAGATCGCTGAGCGCGGCCGCCTTTCCTCTGAGGTTCTTCAGCCATAGACCACATTGTGGGGTCCAACATCCACAGGGATGATCGTTCGATCATGAAGGATGAACAGGATGGTCATGCGATAAGAGATGTTGATCGAGACCGAATGGAGGTCTTTGTGGCGACCTTGCAACCGATGCAAACGCAAGGAAGGATGGAACGGGTTGAGTTCCATCAGTTCCAGGATTTTGCCATACTGATTTCGGATTTCGGGATGACGTCGCAGAAAACGAATGGCCCGGCGGGTATAGGATTCCGTGAAGATCAGCCTATAGTTCATGATCCAGGCGCCGGAGATGACTTTTGGCTGACTGGTCGAGGACCCGGCCGGCACGATAGTCGGCTTTGGCTTCCCGGACGGCTACTTCCAGTTCCGCTTCCCGGATGCGGTTGTAGCCGGCGGTCGTCATGACCACATATCGCGACTGGCCCCGGTGGGAAATGATGGCCTCTCCATGCTTTTCCAGGATGGGATCCAAAATGCCCATCCCGCGACGCTTGATCTCTGCAGCCGTGACAATACTCATTGAAGTACTCCTTTAAGTACCATAGAAAGTACTCTTTACGGACGGGTTGTCAAACGCATTTTCCACAGCATGGAAAAGGTTGGGCGGATTTTTCCACAGCATGGAAACTGTTTTTCCACGCTGTGGAAAACGGACCGGATCCACCCACGAGATGAACCCGTGGGGGGCTGAACCGACTGGATTCAGCCGCGGCGCCGGGCCGCGGGGGGCTGGGGAAATGTGGCCGGTCAGAAGGTGTAGCTGGCGGTGAGGCCGCCGAAGAAGATGTCGGACTTGGGATAGTCGCCGCTGGCCTTGATGGCGTCGCGGATATCGCTGTCGATGAGGGTGCTGAAGGCGCCCTTGAGACCGACGGAGAGCGCGGAGGTTACCGCGTAGTTCAGGCTGGCGTCGATCTGGGCGAAGGTGAAGGCGGCGCCGGTGTCGGACAGGTAGACGGCTTCGACGAGGCCCTTGCCGGCATAGCCGGCGGTGGCGCCGAGGTCGAGGGACAGGGCGTCCATCAGGTCGAGGCTGTGGCCGATGGAAAACAGCAGCCGCCAGTCGTCGGAGCCTTCGGCGGTATGGACGAATTGCACGGAGGGGCTCAAGAGGATCTCATCAGCGGCGACTTCGATGATGAGATCATAGCCGCCATCCGCGGGGGCGCGGGAGACTTGTGCGAAGCCGTCTTCGTCGAGAACCATGTCGCCGGTTTCGTCGTCGAAGAGGATCTCGCTGCTTTCCTGGGGATAGGCATAATAGAGCGCGCCCAGGGTGAGGCGGACAGGACCTTCCCACGGGAGAGTCCAGGAGAGGCCGAGATTGAGTTCGCCCCATTCGCCGGCGCTGTCGGGATACCAGGGCGACTCGACATCGGTGAGGTTCATGCTGCCCCAGAAGCTGAGGGCAAACCCATAGGGGGCGGTGATATCGAGGCCGGGCTGGAAGACGGGTTCATCGTTGCCAACCAAGCCTTCGTATACGTAGGCGGAGAGGACATCCGCATAGACTTCGACTTCCGCGGCAAGGGTGGCGGCAGGAAGAGCGAGGGCGATCAGGACGACCAGGGCGAGGTACTTTGTCATGATGGTTTTCTCCTTGGGTGTTGGGCCGCGCCTTTACGGTGGGCACGGCGACTCTGCGAGGGCGAATGTCCCGCGTTTGGCTTGGCGTTGTCAATGCGTTTGTCGGGGCGGGCAGAGGAATGGTTCCGGGATGTTTGGGGCCCGATCGCGCCGTGTCGGCGCTCGGGACGCGCGGCGGCGGCGGGCAGGAAGAAGTCGACACGCCGGAGGCGCTCATCGACGGCGGCCAGGCCGACCTCGACGGGCTGGCCGAGCCGGAAGGGGGATCCCTTGCGGGCGGCGGCGGAGAGGCCGTCGGGGGCGACGTAATAGCGTTCGCGACCGAGGGCATGATAGGGAAGCATGCCCTGCTGGAGGGTGTCCTGGAGTTCGACAATCAGGCCCTTGGGGTTGAGCGAAACGATGGTTCCGGCGAAGGGCCCGGTTGCGCCCTTTTCCAGCAATCCAGCATAGTAGCGGATGCGCTTGATCTGGACGGACTGGACTTCCAACTCGGCGGATTCGCGTTCGGTGGCGGAGCAATGGATGGCCAGTTTTTCGATTTCGGCCTTGGAGAAGGCGGGCGTCTTTCGGCCTTCCTCGATTCCGATCAGGATGCGGTGCAGGATCAAGTCGGGATAGCGGCGGATGGGGGAGGTGAAGTGGGCGTAGTGGTCGAATCCGAGGCCGAAGTGGGGGCGGGATTCGGTCTCGTAGACCGCGCGCTTCATGTTGCGCAGGAGGGTGAGGGTGACGATGTACTGGTCGGGTTTGCCCATCACCGATCGGGCGATGCGGTTGAGGTCGTGGGCGTTGGCGGGCTTGGCGCGATGGCCAAGGGACTGAAGTTCGTCGGTCATGCGGGCCCATTGTTCGTCGGAGGGTTCGTCGTGGACGCGATAGATGCCGGGAACGCGGGCCTCGAAGATCTTGCGGGCGACGACCCGGTTGGCGGCCAGCATGCACTCCTCGATGAGGTTGTAGGCCTCGGTGGCGCCGCGCTTGGAGAATCCGACGGGGTTGCCCTGGGCATCGAGGACGCATTTGACTTCCGGGAGGGCGTAGTCGAGCGCGCCGTTGCGGAAGCGCAGGGCGCGGATTTTCTGGGCCAGCTTGCGCAGGTGGCGCAGGGCCTGGCGCACGTCTTCGGAGACGCCCTGGAGCCGGCCGGCGTCGAAGAGCTCCTGGACCTGCTCATAGGACAGGCAGGCCTTGGAGCGAATGATGGAGCGGAAGGTGGTGGCGGATTCGATCTGTCCGTGGGAATCGAAGACCATTTCGACGGTATGGGCGAGATGGTCTTCATCGGGTTGCAGGCTGCAGACGCGGACGGTCAGGTCTTCGGGGAGCATGCGGATGACGCGATCGACGAGGTAGGTGCTGTTGCCGCGCCGGAGGGCTTCGCGATCGATGTCCGAGCCCGGTTCGACAAAGGCGGCGACATCGGCAATATGCACGCCGAGCTTGGACCGGCCGCCGGGAAGCGGCTCGATCGAGACCGCGTCATCGTAGTCGTGGGCAGTCGCCGGATCGATGGTCAGAATGAGGTCGTGGCGCAGGTCGCGGCGCTGGCCGGATTCGGCGGCGTGGCGGGGGAGGCGCGGGGAGACGCGGCGGGCGGCTTTTTGAACGGCGGCGGGGAAGTCTTCGGAGAGCCCGCGGTCGAGCAGCAGGGCGGGGATGTCGTTTTCCACGCTGTCGGGATCGCCGAGGTCTTCGACGAATTCGGCGGTGACGGGGCGGCCTTCGGAGGGTTCGTCTTCGGTGATGCGCGCCACGACGAGATGGCCGAGGTGGGCGTCGAGCTTGCGCGGGTTGCCGGTGAGCTTGATGTTGGTGCGCAGGAGCGAGTCGCGCGGGACGATATAGGCGTAGTAAGGGGTGGCTTGGAGGATGCCGACCACGGACTGGCGCTTGCGCTCGACGACGCGGATGATGCGGGCGGCGCGGGTGTCAGGCTGGGCGCCAAACATGCGCGCGGAGGATTCGCGGCGGACGGGCACGGCCTGAACGCGGTCGCCATTCATGGC
>CAYNSH010000051.1:0-24684 GCA_964399775.1 uncultured Verrucomicrobiota bacterium | reverse complement strand
TGTTCTCTGCGTTCTTTGTGGCCAATCTCCCCGGCTGTCCCTTTCAGCCTTTCAGTCCTTTCAGCTTGATCCTCCTCAATCCCAAAAGGCGTATTTCACAATGCACCGCAGGGCGCTGAAGCCGTCTCTCCAGCCGATCTTTTTCCCCTCGGAATAATCGCGTCCGTAATAGGAGATGGGCACCTCGTAAATTCGCAGCTTCCGCCGGGCGATCTTGGCGGTGATCTCCACTTCGAACCCAAACCGGTTTTCTTTCAAGGGAATCGACTGGATGACTTCCCGCTTGAACACCTTGTAGCAGACCTCCATGTCGGTCAGATTCAGGTTGGTGGTCATGTTGGAGAGCGTCGTCAACAACTTGTTGCCCACATAGTGCCAATAGAACACCACGCGGTGGGCGCCGCCCCCGAGAAACCGGGAGCCGTACACCACATCGGCCCGCCCGTCGAGAATCGGCTGGAGCAGCCGAGGGTATTCCCCCGGATCGTACTCCAGGTCGGCATCCTGGATGATCACGATATCCCCGGTGGCCAAGGAGAAACCCGACCGCAGCGCAGCGCCCTTACCCTGATTGATCTCGTGATACAGGATTTTCAGATCCTGCGCATCTTCGCCCAGTTGACGAAGAACGTCGCGCGTGCCATCCGTTGAACAATCATCGACCAGGAGAATTTCCTTATCCATGCCGACATCCACCGAACGCACCCGGTCAAGGATCCGGGAAATGGTGGCGGCCTCGTTGTAGACGGGAATCACAATGGATAGCTTCATCTTTCCGGCTCCAGCTCCAGTTCGACAGGTCCCAACAGTACATAATCGAACGATTCCGTCCCAACAAGAAAAACTCCCCACAGGCTAATCCGTTGAAGATTCATGGGCCTCCCGCCGGAGGTTGCCGCCAACTCCGCCGCAGGAATCCAGATTCGATTCCAGCCCTGGGTGATGTTCATTTCGCGCTGAAATCGATCCCAATAAGGTGGATTACCTGGGCGATCGTCCACGCGCACCACCAGGACCGCCGATTCCGGCCCCGGCCAGTAGACGTCGGTGGTCAATTGCTTCACTCCCCGCCAATCCTGACGGGCTGGCTTACGAAACAAGCCTGGATAAGTGTTGGGCAAGGCTGTATCCGCCTTTTCGATTCGGAAATGCGTGCGGCCTTCGTGCGAAACAGCCACTCCATTCCGTTCCCAAGACCTTTGAGCCCAAATCGCCCCCGGCCGTGCCAGAACGGGAAATGCCTTGACCTCCATTCGCACCATTCCCCATTCCCAGGCAGGCGGCGCCATCGCCAAAAGGATCAAGCCGACCGCTCGGATCACGCCGGGCCGGATCCGCCAACTGCCGCAGACGTATCCCGCCCCCGATGCGCCCAACAACCAATCCAGCACGGATGGCGAACGGCCCGTGATGGACTGGATCCACTCCACGCCTCCGGCGACGATGACCCACACCCCCCATGCCTTCCCGCCGCGATTCGTGTTCGATAAAACCTGGCCCCATAGCCACGCCAAGCCCGCGAAGAGCAGAACATGAGCCGACCGGCCAAGACCAACCGCGTACCGCCCACCCCATTGCGGTACCCATGGTATGATCAGGAGGATCAACACAGCCGCGCTCGCCCCCAGCGCCCACGCCCATCGGAAGCGGGAACGAGGCAGTGAAGGGCAAGCCGTGCTGGAGAGATTAAAAGGCATGGCAGAGGTCAGGAGACAGGGGACAGGGGGCAGGAGTCAGAAGTCAGTGGTCAGAAGTCAGTAGTCGATTGGGATTGAATCCGTACAATCCGTGAAATCCGTAGCTGGCTGTTCAGGATCAGGAGGCCGGAAACAGAAGACAGTCGGCCGGCAGACCCAGTCCATCACTCCATCATCCCAGCACCCCAACACTCCATCATTCCAATATTCTCCTCCTCTCACCCTCGCATCACTCCACTATTCCATCATTCCATCACCCCGCTCCGCCCCTCAGTCCCGGAACCCCATCAGCCGGTACCAGCGCTGACGGATGAGATACGACGTTCGATCTTCAAAGGTGTAATATTCCTTGGTCTCGCCCGGAAGGATGGCGAAATTGCTGCGATTGAGCGGCGCCGGGCCGTTGTATTTCTCGTCCCACTCCTGCCAGGTCTGGCCAAAGTCGTCGGAATATAGGATGATATAACGCATGCCGGCTACGCCGCCTTCCCAGTCGAACCGGACCAGGCCGGACACCGGATAAGGCCGACCGCGGAAGGCAAGATCCACCGGCGGGATCCCAAAGGGTTCCGAGCTCTCAAACGCGACATCCGGATCATCCACGCGCACGATGCGCCAGCGTCCTTCCAGCGTCATGTGAGAGATATCGATATTCCAGATGAAATACTCCTGGGAGATGGGGACGGTCCCCAGCGTGACCCATGCCCACTGGGCGGTCTCCGGATTGTAGGTGCCAAACTGAACGTGCACATCAAAGTCCTCCATGAGAATGGACGACCAGACCAGCGGCCAAGTCGGATCACTCAGCAGCAGGGACGTCACTTCTCCATTCAGGGTTCGAATCAGGACCTCTGGATCGATCCGGCCCTTGCTGGCTTGGGGCGTATTCCCATGCATCCCGATGTTGATGCGCTCGCCATGTGGCTCCGGCTCATCACTGAAGTCGCTGAACGGATTGCCATGATCCACCGCCCAGGAGGTGGTGCCATCCAGGGTCCATCCGCCCGGAGTCCAGCGGCCGTACTCCGAAAGCGGATGCAGATCGATCGGCTCGAACTCAAACGAGGCCAGTTCGGCATTGGTGATGGAGCTGCGGTAATCGCCATCCATGGCCAACTGCCAGCGGCGCAGATTATTGGTTGTCGCCCCTTCGTAGAACCCGGACTGTTCTTCCGCCACGTATTCAAAATCGTACAGGTTGTAGTCCATTTCCGCGCTCATCAAGAGGGATGTCTGCGCTCCGACCGAATAGGCGTACGCCCCTTCCGCAGGAATAAAGATATTATTCTGCAGGGTATCGACCACGGTGTTGTTCATCTGGATGCCGGCAACCGATGGCAAGGCGAAGGTCAGGTTTTCCAAGACCGAGGTCCGGGTATTGCTCAGCCGGATGCCGGTACTCGGCCGCCAGAAGCCCGAATTCCGGATCCAGGTGCCCTGGGCCGCCTCCACGGAAATGCCCGTGCCAACCTCCATCAGCATGAGCCCTTCCATCGTGACATTGCGGTTGGTCTGCAGCAGGATCCCGCGATTGATGCCGCGGATGGCCAGGTGGCGTAGTTCGATGTCGGATGCCTTGACGTCAACGCCCACGGCGGGGAAGTTGGTGTCGCCGGTACGGGTCAGAATGGTATGCGCCCCATTGGTATTGCCTTGGATGACGATCGGATCACCTGGAGCACCACTGCGCGACCAGATAATCCGGACATCAGCCGCGGATGGATAGTTGCCCGTATCCACGTAGACCACATCGCCTGGTTCCAGATCGTAGGTGTTCAGCAGGGCTTGCAACGTGCGCTTGGGGGTCGCGGGCGTTAGCCCATCATTGGCGTCGTTCCCCGGGGCGCTGCAATACACATCGTCGGTGGTGTCGGCATCGTTCACATAGAACTCATGCGCGAAGTTCCGCAGGGCGAAGGGGGAGTCCGTTTCATCCGAAACGCCAGAGGCATCCTCCGCCACGATCCGCCAGCGCGCATCAAAGCTGTCCGGGAAGCCGGTGGTATCCCACACGTAGCTGCCTGCCGTTGCCGACAGGCCGGTCGCGATATCGACCCAGTCGCTGCCGTCAAAGTACTGCAAGGTGACGGTCGTCGTTCCGGCATTGCCGTAGGCCCAGCGCAGCACCACGTTGGTTCCCTTCACCACCCCGCCATCGTTCAGGGTCAGGGCCCTCAGCCAGAGCGTATCGATGCTCTTGCTGGCCTGCGCGGTACCGCCATAGGCGCCCAGATTCCGCCGATAGCCGTTGGGCATGGGCTCGGCGCCGGTGCCAATCCACGGATCGCCCATGTCGATCAGCGGGGAATGTTCTCCGTCCGTGTCCCACATTTGCAGGCTTGGACTCCAGCGTCCCGCCAGGGAGTTCAAGTGGAAATCCCCCTGGAGTTCGTTCTGGAACTTCGGATCGAAGGAGACGCTGTTGACATCCTGCCCCGAGGCCGTCTGCCAGTACGCCAGCCGTTCCCACTGGCCGTTGCGGGAGCCAACCCACGCGGAATCGCGGGCCAGCAGATTGTTCCAATCGGAAATCAGGGCCCCATCCTCCCAGGCAATCACGCTGTTGGCATCGGATCCGCCCGCCACCAGGATATTGTGCCCCAGCCGGAGCGTGCCCGTCCCGCGCTTGGCCAACGCAGTACCCCGGCTGGAGACGATAGTGCTGTTGGACACTACGCCGCCCACGGCGTTGACCACCAAGGCCACCTGTATGTTGTTGGTGGTGTAGACCACCGAATTCCGAACCAGCGCATTGGTGCCCACCACGGAGAGTTGACCCCAGCGTTGATGCATGCGCTCCAACCGGTTGTTCGCGCCCGACATCGTCACCCCCCCTCGGTCGACCCCGACGTCGATAAAGGTCGATCCATCGCTGCGGATGGACCAATTGCCGTTGCTGAGGGTGACATTGCTGACCACCAGCCCCTGGCCGATGAAGTCCATCGATTCCCCGACAAAATGCAGATCCCGCATGGTGACATGGTTGGCATTCATGAAAAGGAACCCGCCCGCGACGAAGCGGTTGGTGGCGATGAATCGGGAGCCGTTAGGGCTGCCGCGGAAGAAAACCGGCTCCCCGGGAGCTCCACTGTTCAGCAAATCCCATTGAATGGGCCGATTGGTGTCGGACATGTAGTACGTGCCCGTATCTACGTAGATGCGATCGGAGGCCTCCAGATCGATGTTTTCCAGCAGGCTGGGCAGGGTGCGTTTCGGCGCTTCGGGGAAGAAGCCCAGGTTGCTGTCGTTGCCCACCGCCAGGGTAAAGACATCCCCCGCCATCGAATCGTCGTTCAAATAATAGGTAAAGGGACTGTTTCGCAGGCCAAAATAATTCTCCGTCATGCTCCAGACATTGGTATCGCTGACGAGAATCAGGCGCCAGCGGGCCGCAGGACTGGTCAGGAATTTTTCGGAGCCGCCCAGCAATTCGGTGCTCCACCAGGAATACTGGCGGTTGCCGATATTGACATCGGCGATTTGGGTCCAGGTCAGGCCATCGTTCGGCGAATACTGGAGACGCACCATGGCGGTGGGATCCAGGTTGCCAAAGCCCCACGTCAGGAAGAAGGTATCGAAGGCCAACCCCCCGCCCATGGCGGTAATAGCCCGGACCCATGCATTCGTATCGCTGAGGCTGGCTTCCGCCGTGTTTCCATGCAACCCGATGTTGCGACGGCCGCCGTTGGGCGACGGCTCGTTGGTCCACGCCGTCTGCGGAGAGCCCATGTCGATCATGGGTGAGAAATCGGGGATGCCAGGCACGGGCGTGTCCTGGGTCCATCCGGCGCCAACCCGATAGCGTCCCTCCACGCTGCGCAGATGGAAATCGCCGTTGGCCGGATCGTGGAACCACGGATCCGTGCTGAGCGAGAAACGATCTTGCTGGCCGCTGCCCCGGACCCACTGTGGCAGGCGGGGATACTCCAACCCGGCGATCGAGGCGACCCGGGCTCCGTCATGCAGGACGTAGTTGTTGTAATTGGCCCGAATCGTCGCCGTTGTGCTCGAGTGCAAGGCATAATTGCCCAGGCCGGTCACCTGGATGACCGAATTGGTCATCTCCAACTGGACACCGGAACCAAACGAAATGGTCGAGCTTCGATTGGACCATAGAACACAGCCATCCATGGCAAATCGACTTACCACCGCGGAAATGGCGTTGGTTTGACCCTGGCGGATCAGAACCCGTTCCATCCGGACATCGTTGGCCTGCATGAGTTGCAGTCCGGGACCCGTTGACTCCTGGATGTCAAAATCACGGATTCCAAAACGGAGATTGCCCTGGCCTTGGAACGAAACCGCATTGACGAATCCATGGACATGGAACCACGACAAGTCGATATCCGCCGTGCTGTAGAAAATGAAAGCCGGTTCACTCATCCACGGCCCGGGCACCAGGCGCGTCCCGCCCGCCGCCCGGTTCGTGCTGCCGATAATACCGACGGGCTTGGCCGCTGTTCCTCTCGATAACGTGGTCAGAAATACCGGTTCTTCCAGGGTATAGACACCGGTATCCACCAGAATGCGGTCCCCTCCGGATATGGGATACCGATCCAGCACCGCCTGGATGGAATGCAACGGACTGTTCGAGCGGTATCCCAGGTTGTCGGGACTGCCAACCGCCGTGGAATACATATCGCCGATCAGGCTGCCATCATTGACGTAGTAGGTCAAATCCCGGGTTCGGTGGACAAAGGGAACCGTCGTGGCGCTCAACAGGTTGGTATTGGATTCCAGGACAATTCGCCACAACGCTTCGGGGCTGGGATCCGCTGAACTGATCCAATCGTAGGGAGCCGAATCCACTCGCACCCCGACCGCGATCGTGACCCAGGTCACGCCGTTGTCAGGGGAATAGTCGATGCGGAGCGTATTCGTCGGGGCCAGCCCTCGATAGAGCCAATACAGCGGTTGCTGCTGCTGGGCAACCCCTCCATCGATCAGGCTGGCCACGAACAGCTCCGGCAGGGAGGCATCGGTCTTGGAGGCGAATCGCGTGCCGCCATACGCGCCCAGATTGACACGCCCCCCATTCGGCGCCGGTTCATTGGTCCAACTGGTGGTGTTCGGATTTCCGGCGTCGATGGCCCAGGACGTATCGGCCGAGACGGGCCACGACCCATTGCTCCAGGAGCCGGCCCGGCTCTGCAAGTGGAAATTTCGAGCCGGGGCATTCACAAACAACGGATCCGTCAGAACGCTGCTGCTGTCCCGGCCGCCAGCCTGCCATTGGCGCAACGTCGAATAGGCGATCCGATTGTTCAAATTGCTGCCGATCGGCCCGCTGCCCGGCTTCCAAAGCAGGTTGTGGTTGCCCCCAATAAATCCGACGCCGGACTCGACGAAGAGGGGAGCGTTGTTGGTCACCACCAGGATGCTGTTGGAAATGCTCAACGCGCCTGCGCTGTTGAACACCGCCCCTACCTGGTTGCCCCATAGCGTGCAAAATTCTATCGCCTGGGATCCCAACTGGCCGGCGGAATTCACCCCATAGTGCCGGTTGCCATGGAACAGGCTGTGTCGAATCGACAGACCCGAACTGCCGGAAATGGACAACCCATTGGTCAGGTTGTTGAACAACTCCATGCCGTGAAGGCGAATGGTGTCGACATTCTGGACCAGCACGCCATTGTGCCCCCCCGAAATCCGGATGTCATGCAACTCGATGTGCCGCGTGTTCTGGATCTGGAAACCGTTGACCGTACCATCCACCACGAATCGAGTTCCCCCCGCGGCCTTGTTGGTGCTGCCGTAAATCCGCAGCGGGAAAGCCGCCGTCCCCATGTTGGAATCGTCGAACACAATTCGATTGGTCGAGGAAAGGGTATAGGTCCCGGTATCGATGAAAATGCGGTCGCCTGCGCTCACCGGATAGTTGTCCAGCAGGGTCTTGAGGCTGTTCAGCGGCCGGGACGAATTGGTTCCCGGGGGATTGAACGCGTTGTAGGGCACCCCCGCCGCCGTGGTGAACACGTTGCCTTCCGTCGAGTTGTCATTGATGAAGTAGTCGTAGGTCTCGGTTTTGACCGATACCGCATTCGACGAGACGGACTGAATGACTGGATTCTCCTGCAACACCACCCGCCAGAACAGGGCGAGGGTCAGCGGCATGCCGCTGACATCCCACTCGAATTGTCGCGAACCCGCCGGGATGTTGCTGGCGATGTTGATCCAACTGCCCTGGTAGTCGACCGAGTAGTCCAGCCGCACCGGGGCGTCGTTGGACATGCCGCCATGCAGCCAGTACAGCAGCACATTCCCGGACATGATGTCGCCCGAGGTGTTGTACGAAACCACCCTCAACCACGGAGGATTCGTCTGGGTCATGGATGCCCGCGGCGTGTTCCCATACGCGCCGATATTGATGATTCCGCCATTCGGCTCGGGTTCCTGGCTGCTGTCGAAGGCGGGATCTCCGGCATCGATCAATGGCGAAAGGACGGCGTCGTTCGTCCAGATCCCGTTCCGATACCGTCCACGGGTGCTCAGTGGATGAAAATCACCATTGACCGCATCGGCAAACAAGGGGTCGTTGAGGACCATGCTTCGCTGATCCGATCCACTCACCGCCGACCAAGTGGGGAGATCGTTGTAGAAATCGTTGCCGCCAATGATCAGGGGCTTTTCAGCAATCAACGCCCCGTTGCGGCGGACAAGAGCGTTATAGTCGCCGCGATAGTTTCCTTCGGGGCTTGACGCGGTTGCAAACTTCAAGATGCGGCCGGCCGTTCCGCTGGCATCCAGCACACTGTTGGTAACGGTAACGCTGCCGACTGGAATATCCAGTGCGTAGGTATGCCCCCAGAGTACGGAGTTCTCAATGATGGCCGATGCCCCGGCATTCAGCCGCAGGGATGTGCCGCCACTTGGCAGCGAGTTGTTCCAGAACACGGACCGGACAAAGCGCGTATTGCCGGCCCGGGTCAGGGCCGCCCCGGCGCTGCGGTTGTACTGGAATCGCACCTGGTCGAACTCGCAACCCATGGAATCGGTCAGCACCACGCCGACATCGGCGTTGCGAATCGTGAGATCGCGGAATCGGATATAATCCGCGTACTCCAGGTGGAACACGCTGGCAGACAGAAGCGAGACGTTGGCGAATTCCGTCGGTGCCACGGGATTGGTGCTGCCCTGAATGGTCACGAACAGATTGCTGTAGCCCGTATCGCGCTGGTCGATCCGGATGGGCGGACCGCCTGCAGAATAGCTTCCCGCGTCCACATAGACCACATCCTCGGGGATCAGTTGGTAGGCATTGAGGATCGCCTGCAGCGTGGCCTTCGGAGTGGCGGGCGACAGCCCGTCATTGGCGTCATCTCCGGGTGCCGTGCAATAGACATCGCCCTCGGTGTTGGCGTCGTTCACATAGTACAGAATGGCCCCGCCGTTGCGCAGCAGGAACGGCGCCAGGTTCACCACATCGATATCCCAATCTTCCAGCGCGCGGATCCTCCAGCGGCTCAGGGCGGATCGGCCGTAGGGAACGCTGTCCCACAGGTAACTGCCCAGGCTCGCCGGCCAGCCGCAGACGATGTTGGTCCACGTCAGTCCGTTGTCAGGGGAATATTCAATGCAAACGGTATAGTTCGTGGCCGCCCCGCCGGCGGTCCATCGCAAGTCAACGTCCCCGGAGGCAAATCCGCCATCGTTCAACGAAAGCATCGTCAGCCAGCCCTCGGGGGGGCTCTTGCTGGCCTCGGCCGTCCCGCCATGCAGTCCGATGTTGAGCCGTCGCCCGTTTGGATCGGGCTCGACGGTCCAGGGGCTGCCCGGATGCCCCGCGTCGATCAACGGCGACGAAACCGTATCCACGACCCATCCGGTGCCCGGCTGGTAGCGTCCCGCCACGCTTTTCAGGTGGAAGTCGCCGCTGTCCGGATCGGCCAGCCGCGGATCGTCCGCCAACGAATTGCGGTCCCGCCCGGTCCCGGCCGACCATGCCGCCACGGAGTAGTAGCGGGTCGTCCGGGGGCCCGCGGCGTAGGCTCCGATCGCGCTGTCCGGATGGGCGGCGTACAAGCTGTTGTAATCGCCTTGGATCGCCGTCTGGGCTTGATCGATTTGCACATGGTAGGCCACGGATTCCGGCGAAAGCATGCCGAAAACCGTGTTGGACGCAAATACATAGCCGCGTTGTAAATGAATGCCGACTTGATTCGACCACATCACGCTCGAGCCTAATCGCAGGGAGCCCTGGCTCCCGTTATCGAACCGGATGCCCGCCGCCGTGTTCCCCATCAGCACACTGCGAGACATCACAATGTTCGATGACGCATTGGCCGAAACGCCATTCACGCAAGACCGGATGTCCAGCCAGTCGCCGGCGATGAAATAGCTGCCTTGGAGGTCAATGCCATTCTGTCCCCCCCGGATCTGCAGGTCGCGAAGGCGAATGCCATAGGTGTTGTTGAACCGGAAAATATTGATCCCGGGTTCGATGGCCAGGAACCGGGTGCCTCCGTACAGCCAGTTGGTGCTGCCTTGCACCGTGATCTGGTCGGCCGGCTGTTGCGACAGGCCGCCCGCGTCGAGATCACCAAACACGATCGGGGTTTCGATCAAGTAGTTCCCCGTATCCACATAGATGATGTCGCCCGGTTCCAGGTCATAGGTCTCGATGATCTCCGACACCTGGAGTTTGGGCGAATCCGGAGACAGGCCGGTATTGGCCGAACTGCCCGGGGCGGTGCAGTAGACATCCCCGTCCGTCAGCGCATCGTTGACGTAATACAGGATGGGCGAATTGTGCAAGACAAACGGACGGGCGCTGGTCACCGCAACCCCATCCTCGTCTTCGCTTTCGACGCGCCAGCGGGCCAGCGGCGATGACGGCAGCACCTGGCTGTTCCAGATGATCCCGCCCAGCGAGGCCGCCAACCCTTCGGCCACCACGGTCCAGGTTGCCCCGTCGTCAACCGTGACCGACAAGCGAACCGTTTGGCCGGTGGCCAGCCCCGAGGCCCTCCAATTCAACGCCACTTGGCCGGAAGCGACACCGCCATGATTCAGGCTCAGAATATGAAGAGCCGAATTGGTCGGCGTCTTGGAAGCATACGGCGTTCCGCCGAACGGGCCGATATTGACCCGGCCGCCGTTGGGCTCGGGCTCGTCGCCGACCGGAGATTCAAGCGACCCTCCGTCAATCAGCGGCGAGGTCGCCAGATCATTCACCCACGTCCCCGAACCCGGGGCCCAGCGTCCCGCTTGGCTGAGCAAATGGAATACCCGATTCGCCGGATCGGCGAGCAAGGGGTCCCCATCGTAGGAATGAAGATCGTTGCCGGAGGCCGTCGCCCAACCCGCCACCGTGTCATAAATCAGGGGGACCACCGCCCCGGGCAACGTCTGCCGGAACATCCGCCCGCCGTTGCCCAGCCAGATCGCATTGTAGTCCGAGTCGATCTGCGCCGTTTGCGACAACTGGTAGACATAGCGGTTGGTCTGTACGGTCAGAATATTGTGGAGAATGACCGGCCGGCTGCCGCCAACCTGGATGCAGGGACCATCCGAATTCCAAATCACGTTATGCTCGATGAGGGGTTGAACGGGATTGGTGACCCCGGAATCCAGCGAGCCGACGGACACGCCGAGATTCGCGTTGTAGACCGCGCTTCGCGCCAGGCGGAACTGGTTCCCGCCCGACTGCTGGAAGGCCACGTTGGCGACACCGACCGCCATCCACTCCGCTTCAATGCCGTAGCTGTTGTTGACCGAAACCGCAATACTGGAGGTGTTGGAGACGGTTATGTTGCGCAGATGGACGCCAACGGCATAATCCATTTGAAGGCCCACGCCGGCGCCCTGGCGATCCAACACGGTTCCACTGGGGAATCGATTCGTGCTGCCCTGGATCACGACGGGGGGCACATCGAGGCTTCCGGCCGAATCCGATTGCGAAATGCGCCAGGGGTCGAACGGCCGGTACCAGCCGGTATCGATGTAGATCGTGTCGCCCCCTTCCACCTCATACCTGGCCAGCAGCGAATTCAAATCCGCCATCGGTGCCGAGTTGGTCAGACCGCTGTTGAGATTGTTGCCAATGGCCGTGCAATACACGTCGCCAACCAGGGAGTTGTCGTTGATGTAAAAGTTGAAGCTGTCATTGCGCGCGGCAAAGAACCGCGTATTTTGGGCCGTTGCGCCATCCGGCCCTTCGCTCTCGATCCGCAGCATCGCCTGCACCGACTGTTCCACCAACGTCGAATCCCAAATCCAGACTCCAGCCGCCGCCGGGATTCCGCTGGCCAGTTCCAGCCACGTGCCCCCGCCATCGGCGGAATACAGAATGCGCACGGTGGCGCTGGTCGTCGCGCCGCGGGCCAACCAGACGACTTCGACCTCGGTCCCGACCGCGCGACCTCCGTCATGGAAACTGACCAGCGTCAGCGCCCCATTGGTCGGCGTTTTGGACGCCTCCGGCGTATTCCCGTATCGACCGATATTCACCCGTCCGCCGTTGGGCTCGGACTCGATACAAACCAGGTCCGGATGGCCGGCATCGATCATGGGCGACGTCTGGCCATCGATGACCCAGTCCCCGTTGGCCGGGACCCAACGGCCGGCTTGGCTTTGCAGATGGAAGTCGCCGGCCGTTGCATTGGCGAACAGCGGATCGTGCGAAAGGCTGTAGCGGTCCAGGCCGGTTTCGGCCGCCCAGCGCCCCACGGAATTGAACTCGCGCGGGAACCCGGCCTCATACGTCAACGCCGCCAGGGCGCCACCGACCAAATGATAGTTGTTGTGGTCTGCATACAAGGTCCCCCGGATGTCATACACGGGGCGGCGCAACCCAAACGCACCCATGATCGTGTTGCTTACGGTGAGATACGAAGCCGACTGGGAGACGCCCAAACGCGATTGGGAGGATACGGCCACCTGGGTCAGCCGGTTCGACCATATCGTCCCGAATTCCACCCGGGTGTTGAATGATCCCAGGTTCGACAAACCGTTGGTCCGGGAAAAGGCCACCAGGAAGTTCCGCAGCAAAATATTGGAACTCCCGGATACAATGAAGCCCTCGGACCCGCCCAGCGCATCCAGCCGCTCCATCCGGATCTCTTCCGAATTTTCGATCATGGGCGCCGCCATGCGATTGGTAGCGGACTGGAACTTCAGATCCGTCAATTCAAGGCCACGGGCGTTGCTCAGAACCCAGCCGTGTCCTTGGAAAAGGGTGCCGGGGTGGGTTGTACTGCCTTCGATCCGGACCGGCACCTCGGCGGTCCCGCTGTCCAGGTAGCCAATCGCGGTATTCACGTTGGCCGTATACACCCCCGTATCGATCAAGATCCGGTCTCCCGGCTCAATGTCGTACCGCGCCAGCACGTCCGCCAGCGAGGGCAGCGGCGACGACGGAGACCGGCCCGTATTCTCGACCGATCCAATCGCCGTGCAATAGACCGCGTTCGATATCGACCCGTCATTCACATAGTACGTGAGCGGCTCGTTGTGTATCAGGAAGTCGCGCGTCGACGTGGCCATCCAGGCCGGATTGAGCAGGCTATCCACCCGCCAGCGCGCCGTGGGCAGGCTCGGGTGATTCGTCGAGCTCCACACGAGCTGCCCATTCGTCGCCGGCACGGTCGCGATGATCGTCCAACTTCCCCCGCTGTCGGTGGAGAGCCGGATGTTGACGTTTCCATTGGTCACCCCGCCCCGCGCCAACCACCTCAGCGTGTAATCCCCCCGGACCACTCCGCCTTCATTCAAGGTCAGCAGCACAATCGACCCATCGGTGGTGCCGGAGAGACTGGCCACTTCCGTGCCCCCGTAGAGCCCGATGTTGGCCCGCCCGCCATGGGGGACCGGCTCCAGGCTCCAGTCCACCAGCGGATCCGCCGTGTCGATCAGCGGTGAATCGACATCGTCTTGCACCCAGTCGTCCAGCTCCGGCGCATATCGACCCGCCCGGCTCTTGGGATACAGATTTCCGGCCGACAGATCGGCGAACTGCGGATCGGCGGCGAACGAATTCGCATCCGTCCCGTTCCACTCCACCCACGTGTTCAAATGATCCAACTCGATCGTCCGCACCCCGAAGGGCACCGATCGGGCCACGCGGGCAAACCGCGCCCCGGTCTCCGCGCGGTGATACGCGTTGTAATCGCCCTGGATGACGTTCAGCGCCGTCTGGTAAATCAGATCCAGCGGGCCATTCGCCATCATGACGCTGTTGTGGATATTCAAGCGACCTGTGGTAGCCGACGCCAATGTGCCGGTGGCCATGGCCGCGCCACTCCCGTCCGCCGGGACGGAGGCGATTACGCCCTGGCGCCAATGGTTCGTCGCTGGAGCCACTTGCCCGCTCACGGCCGCCACGTAGATGCCGGTCCCCATGAAATGCAGCGCCGCACAGCGAACGAACTCGTTCTGGTCCGATTGCGAACTCAAGTCAAACCCGATCCGGGCGCCCGTCGAACGAACCCGCTCCAACCGGTTCGAACTCGACTGTTGGAGCGTCAATCCAGTTCGCCCGCCCTTCAAGTGCAGGTCGCGCAGGTCCACGTTGCGCATCCCCTGCAGTTCCAGCACCGCCGTCAGGCTGGAATTGGTCAGGATGGTTCCGCCGGCCGCCGGGTTGGTGCTCCCTTGAATGACCAGCCGGTTGGTCACCCCGGCGGATGGGATGGCGATGGTCAGCGGACTGCTGCGAGGATACACACCGGTGTCAATGTAGATCGTATCGCCGTGCTCGATCTTATAGCGGGTAAACAGCGTGGCAATGGAGTTGACCGGGGTTTCGGGACTCGCGCCGTCGTTGGCGGCGCTACCGGGCGCCGTGCAGAAAACGTCGCCCGCCGTGCTGGAGTCATTGACGTAGTAGGCCAGCGGATCGTTCTTCACCGCGAACAACGTCTCGGTCTGGCCCACGACGGGCGGGTCATTGGTGGTCGATACCCTCCAGATCCCCTGGGCCGTACTGGGAAACGCGGTAGTGTCCCACTCGAACCCCGTCGTGCCCTGGTCGGCATAGACTACCCCCGTGGACAGGTTGGTCCACGTCGTCCCGCCGTCGGCCGAGAATTCCACGATGACCTGCTCGTTCCCGTCAATGCCGTTCCACGCCCAGAACAGATTCACCGTCCCGCGAACGGTTCCGCCGTCCGACATCGTCAGCGGCACCAGCGTGCCTTCTTCCGGGCTCTTGCTGGCCTCGGCCGTTCCGCCATGCAGCCCCACGTTCACCCGCCCGCCGTTCGGCGCCGGTTCGTTCGTCCAGGACGTGGAAACCGGATCCCCCAGGTCGATCAGCCGCGAGGTTGCCGCATCGTTGGTAACAAATACTCCCGCACCCGGGTCATACCGCCCGTATTCGCTCATCGGGTGAAAATCATACGCCTCCGCATCCGCAAACAGCGGGTCATATCCAAAACTGTTCTTGTCGCGGGCGAACGCCGAACTGATCTGCCAATCAATCAGAAAGCGGTCCGAAGCCCGGTTGATCCCACCGGCCACATGGGCGCCTTCCAGCGCGCGAATATTGTTGTAATCCGCGATCAGCGTCGTGGCTTGGCCATAAAAGTACACAAACCGCGATGCCCCGATCGCTTCCATCACGTTGTTGGCCGCATGGACCGTTCCGCCCGCCAGGTAGAAGTTGGCCAGTCCGTTGCCCCGGATCAAACTGTGCCGGACGTTGACATTCGCTCCCGCGGCCGTCTGCAGCCCGGATCCCAAGTTCTGTTCCAGAATTACCCGGTTCAAGGTCATGGGCGTGGCCGCCCCGGCCAGTACGCCATTTGTCCCGCAATAGCCCACCCGGACTTGCTCCAGCGTCACGCTGGTGTTGTCCACCTGGATCCCCGTCCAGGCGTTGGAGATCATAACGCCTTCGATGCGAACCCCGCCCGCTCGGGATAGTTGGAACACGCTCGACCCCAGCGTCCGGCTCACCCGCGCCAGCACCGTGGCATGGTAGGGCCGGTTCGTGTTGCCCGTGATTCGTACCGGATTCGCCGCCGATCCCGAATTCTTCATGCCCAGCTCAATGCTGTCGTTTTCGGCATACGACCCCGTATCCACCCAGATCCGGTCGCCCGGTTCCAAGTCGAAGCGTTCGAACACCGTCCGCAGGGAATCCATCGGCTCCTCCACCGACGCCATCCAGTTGTCCGGCGCACCCGCCCCGGTCGCATAGACGTTGTCATTGGTGTCCGCCTTCGCCACATAGATGTCCAGCGCCTGGTTGGTTCCCCGGATCCAGAAGAAATTGGTGTTGCGCGCCCAGAGGTTGGTATTCGATTCCAGCACGACGCGCCACACCCCCGCGGGGGTCGCCGGCAAGCCGTCCACCGTCCACGTCGCGAACCGGTTGGTCACGGGGATGCCCTCCGCCACCGGCGGCTCCTGCCAGGTCCGCCCGCCGTTCACGGAGACCTCCACTCGCGCCGTCTCGTTGGTGAAGCCCCCTTCCGTCCATCGCAACGCCACCGCTCCATTTGTCACCCCCCCCGCATCCGCCAGCGTGACCACCCGGATCCACGGAACCATCGGCGCGATGCTGGCCTGCTCCGTTCCGCCCCAGCGGCCGATGTTCACCCGTCCGCCATTGGGTTCCGGTTCCTCCGACGGGTCGGTTTCGGGATTGCCCGCATTCAGCAGCGGGGACGATACCGGATCCGAGGTGCGGGTCCCGTTGGGCCGCAGCCGGCCCAGGGTCTGCTCCGTTTTCAAGTGATAGTCCCACTGCTCCGGATCCGCCAACTGCGGATCGCCCGGGATGCTGTGCTCATCGCGCCCGGCCGTCATCCGCTGCCACGCCGACAGATTATCCGCCGTGGAGCCCCCCAGCGACCCCACCCGCGTCGTGGGTCCCACGTGCAGCCCGTTGTAGTCCGAGAAAAACCCCGCCAGCGAGGAGACCGTAAATAGCGACGCATTGAGCCTCGTCGACGCCAGCACGCTGTTTTCCACCAGCACGCCCGTACCCGCCGCCGCCTGGATCCCGCTCCCGGTGTTTTCCCAGAACACCCCGTGGCGGATGGTGATATTCGTCGCGTTCTGGAGGTAGACGCCCGTATTGCCCCGATGCGCCACCGGGCGCAGCAGTTCCACCTGTCGCGTGTTGCCTTGCAGGTCAAACGCCCGGCTGGTCGCCCCGCGCACCTCCACCCCCTCCAGCCGGATGTTCAGGGCGTTGGTCATGGCCACCCCGCGCACCACATTGGTCAGCACGATGTCGGTCATCACGATATTGGATGCCCCCGGCTGGAAATAGAAGCCCAGCGTGGACGCGGCGCCTGTCCGCTGCCCGAACACCGACCCGCCGGCCAGCCGGTTCGTGCTCCCGATGATCTGGATCGGCTGGTTCGTCGTTCCCGACTGCAACGCGCCCAGCACCACGGGGTTGTTCGCCGAATAGCTCCCCGTATCCACATAAATCCGGTCGCCGGGCGTCAGATTTCCGTACTCGGCAAACAGCCCCTGGAAGGTCGCTTTGGGCGTGCCGGGGCTGGTGCCCGCGTTCGCGTCTTTGCCCGGTGCGGTGCAATACATGTCGCCCACGGTCGAATCGTCGTTGATGTAGAACGAAAACGTCCCGTTCACATAGGTGAAATTCGTTGGGGATTCGCTGATCGCCTCCGGGTCCGCCCCCTCCAACTCCACCCGCAGGCGTCCCTGGCGCGAAGACGAATCGTCCGGCACCGGATCCTGGTAGAAGAAGCTGCCCGTGGCCGCATCCAGTCCGCTCTCCAGCAGCTCCCAGCTCAGGCCGCCATCGCGGGACAACCAGAGCGCCACCGTCGCTCCCGGATCGTATTGCCCCGCTTCCCAGCGCACCGTCGTCCCCGCCTGCGCGTTCAGCGTCCCCCCGTCCATGTAGTTCAACAACTGCACCCAGGCATTCGTGCGGCTCTTGCTGGCCTGCGCCGTCCCGCCGTAGAGCCCCGCATTCCGCCGCCCGCCGTTCGGCGCCGGCTCCGCCCCAACCGCCGCCGCCGGATTGCCGAAGTCGATCGCCGGCGAATGCACCACATCGTTTGTCTCGAACAGGCCCGTCCCCGGGTTGTAGCGCCCCTCCACGCTCTTCAGATGGAAATCCCCGCCCGCCGCATTTGCAAACAGGGGGTCGGCATAGCCGCTGCGGTCCCAGCCCAATCCAAGCCCCGCCGCCGCATCCTGGAAAACCGTAAACGTCGGATAGGCCCCGATTCCCGTCCCCGTATTCCACACCACGTTGTGGTTGCCGTAGACTATCTGGTTGCCGATCAACGCCGCCGCCGGCCCGTTCCCCACCAGAATGCTGTTCGAGACCGACAACGTGTTCGTCTGCGCATGAATAAGCGTCGGGCTGTTCCACATCACCCCGTTGCGCCACTGGTTCTGGCCATTCCCGCTGCCCCAGAACGCACGCGTCGTGTTGCCCGCCGCCAGGCAATTCTCGAAAATATGCCCCGAGCCCGTAAGAAAAACGCCATTCACATTGTTGTTAAACTGCATATTCCGCAGCGTAATGCCCGTCGTCCCTCCGTTCAGCCCGTACCGCCCGCCTTCCAGCCGCAGATACTCGATCTCCAGGTGGCTCGCTCCGGTCAGGTCCAGCACATCCGCCGACGTGTTGCCCCGGTTGAAAGTCGTCCCGTTCGGACTCCCGATGATCCGTATCGGGTTTCCCGACGTCCCCGAATCGAAGCCCCCGATGGTCGTCGTTTGACCGGCATACGTCCCCGTGTCGACATAGATCACATCCCCGCCCCGCAGCGAGTACGTGTCCACAATCGCCTGCAAGGTCGCCTTCGGGGCGTTGGACGAAACGCCCAGGTTCGCATTGTTCCCCACCGCCGTCGTGTAGACGTCATTCGCCAGGCTGTTATCGTTCACATAGAATACGAAGGCATTTGTAACCTGCGGCCGGATGCTGAACACCTTGGCATTGGTCGAGGCCACGCCCGACACCGGATCCCGCACCCGCCACAACACCGCCGGATGCGCAGCCGCCGGCACCCATGTGTAGGTCTCATTCGTCACCCCCGCCGCGATGGTCTGCCAGCTCGCCGCGTTGTTCGTGCTGTATTCCAGGTCCACCGTTGCCCCGCCCAGATTCCCTCCCACCCATTCCATGCGCCCTGTCTGGATCAGCGTCCCGCCGTCATTGAACGTCATCGCAAACAGCCACGGATCCGTCCGGCTCTTGCTCGCCTCCGCCGTGCCCCCGTACAGACCCACGTTCACCCGCCCCCCGTTCGGCGCCGGCTCGTCCCCCACATCCGCGCCCAGCCGGCCAAAATCAATCGCCGGACTGTGCACCGCAGCAATGTTCGTCACCGCCGGATTGTTGTTCGTCGCATATCCGGCGGTGCTCAACAGGTGGAAATCCAAAGCCGCGGCGTTGACGAATCTTGGATCGGCCACCGTGTTGCCGACCCAATTGGTATATAGCCGTTGCAAATCAGCCAGGGTCTCCTCGCTGGAGCCAAACGCCGTGGTGTAGGATATCACATTCCGATTCATGGTCGCCGGATAATTGCCAGCTGTTGACAGGATCCGCGGCGCAACTAGGATGCAGTGAATTATGTTTGAAAATGAATGTTCCTTCGGAAATATTGGGATGTTGTTCACTGATCCCAAGATGCTATGTTCAACATAATTCCCCACCGAGGCCGTTTGGAATGCTAAGCCGGCAAAATTCACGCCATAGATAACGCACCTTCGAAATACGTTACTGTTATCCAAGCCAGACGAGACAACTCCATTGATTAAGCTGGAAGTGGAAATAATGTTTACGAATTCATTATGGGAGGCATTATTTAGCGAGATTCCATAGTTGCCCCCGGTTACTCGAATATCACGCATCTCAATACGATTGGCCCTAACATCAAGTTGAGTTCCGCTTCCCGTAAACACCGTCCCGCCCGCGGCAGAGTTGGTGCTGCCTTGAAAAACTATCCGATTGCCGGGCGCGCCGTTGACCGTGGCGGGGATGTTGGCGGGGGGATAGGTCCCGGTGTCGATCAAGACCACATCTCCCGGATTGAGAGTCGCCGAGGAAATTAAACCGTTCAGCGTCAGTTTAGGCGCCCCGGGCGAAGTGCCGGGATTCAGGTCATTGCCTATCGCGGTGGTATAGACATCCCCGACGGTCAAGAGGTCATTGACATAATAGGTAATCTGGGCTCCGGCAGGCATCGCCCCGCCCAGCACAACACACACCCCGGCACCCGCCAGCAGAAATCGCAGTTTCATGGTCACATCCTCGCATCCGGGCGCATTACGGCAACCGCTCCGCCGCACTCTACGCCTTAATTTGTACTATACTCCCCGACCCCGCCGTTTGGCAAGGATTAGACAACGCTTTTCGCGCCCCAAAAATCCATCGCAAA
Source organism: uncultured Verrucomicrobiota bacterium (assembly GCA_964399775.1). Lineage (GTDB taxonomy): Bacteria > Verrucomicrobiota > Kiritimatiellia > CAIQIC01 > Lenti-01 > Lenti-01. The sequence continues at coordinate 4,664 of CAYNSH010000051.1, read as the reverse complement.
TCTACCCCTACTCGGTAGATAAACTGGCCAGATGGCTCTCGTTGGTCGTTGGATGTTGAAACGGGTTTCAGGTTGCAGGTTGCAGGTTGAAGGCAAGACCCCCACGGGTTCACCCCGTGGGTGAATCAGTCTATCCAAGACCCCCACGGGCTCGTCCCGTGGGTGAATCAAGTCAAGACGAGAGCGCGACAACCACGAATGACACGAATCTTCACGAATGGAAGATAGATGGGGTGCAGGGGATGGGGTTGCAGGTTGCAGGTTTTTGACCCCCACGGGTTCACCCCGTGGGTGAATCAGTCTATCCAAGACCCCTACGGGCTCGCCCCGTGGGTGAATCAGGTCAAGGCACAAGCCCTGCAACCACGAATAGCTCGAATCTTCACGAATGGAGGGAGTTCCGAAGCCCGAGGTCGAATGTCCGCCCGAATCCGTTCCATCCGCGCAATCCGTAGCTGATGGATAGAACTTCTTCTGCGCCTTCTGCGGCTTCTGTGGTTGATCGCCCTTGAGCTGTTACTGCCAAAATTTCAGCGCTTCAGCCTTTTCTTTGTGTTCTCTGCGTTCTTTGTGGCGAATCCTCCCGGCTGCCCCTTTCAGCCTTTCAGCTTTTCCCTCAGCCACCGGCTGCCCCGACCGAATCCGTGCCATCCGTGAAATCCGTAGCTGGCTGCTCAGGCTGTTCCGCTCCCCCTTTCCGCCTTTCCGCCTTTCCTTCTCCCCGCCCCTTCATCATTCGACATTCGATATTCGACATTCGGCATTGGACCAAGAAGCTTGCAGGTTGCAGGTTGCTGGCAAGACCCCCACGGGTTCACCCCGTGGGTGAATCAGGTCAAAACCCAAGACCTGCAACCACGAATAGCTCGAATCTTCACGAATGGAGGGAGTTCCGAAGCCCGAGGTCGAATGTCCGCCCGAATCCGTTCCATCCGCGCAATCCGTAGCTGATGGATAGAACTTCTTCTGCGCTTTCTGCGCCTTCTGTGGTGACTCTCCCCGGCTGTTCATTTCATCCTTTCAGTCTTTTCTTTGCGCTCTCTGCGTTCTTTCGTGGACAATCATTCCGTAGGATTTATCCACAAAGCTTGCCAAGCCGAAGGCATGGAGCACATAGATCACAAAGAACGGCCGATGGGTTGCAGTTTGAAAGTTATCGGACCACTGTCCTCGGCCCTACCGACTACAGACGACTGACTACCGACCTCGTCCTCCGTCCCCCTTCTGCGCCTTCTGTGGTTGCCTGTCTCCGCCCCCCGTCCCCTGTCTCCTGTCCCCCCACCAGTTCCAGCAGAGTCCGGGCCGCCACCTCCGCGGCATGGCCCGGGTTGAACAGCAACTGCTCAGCGATTTTCCGCCGTGCGGCCGAGAACTCGCCGGGATGATCCAACGATCGCCGAATGGCCGACGCCATCTCTTCCAGGCCCGAAACCACCAGGCCCGCGCTACGCCCGACATCCGCCACGCGCAGATCCCGGGCTGGCGCTTCCAGGTAATGCGAATAGTGGGTGCCCGGCTGATCCACCATGGCCAGAAACTCCGGGCAGTCGATGTATACGACCGGTCGATCCAGCAGCATGAAATCCAGTGCGGCGCTGCTGACATCCGTCACCATCACATCGCTCGCCGCCAGCAGTGGCGACAGATCCACGTTTCCAGCCCCCCGCATGCAGGTGGCGCTGGCACAGGCGTCAAGAATTTCTGGCCAGTTCTTTCCGCCGCAATGGAATGCAAAGCATTGCGGGTTGTGCATCACCGGATGCAGCTTCACCACCACATTGATCCCGGTGGCGGCCAGATCATTCAACGCCTGGAGCAGGCTCTCTCCGAAGACTCTCAAGGATGTACCCCGGCCGAACGACGGGGCGAAAAGGACGGTGGGCTTGGCGGGGTCCAGGCCGAGCCCGGCCAGGATAGTCTGTCGCGAGTAGTCGCCCCGCGCCAGGGCATCCAGTTTCGGATAGCCCACATCGAATGTTCGCAGCTGCGCGGCGGTTTCCGGGTATTGCCTGGCGAAGGCTTCGTACGCGCTCCGGACCAGCGGCCCCAGCAGGAACAACACGTCAAACCGGCGCAGGTACCGGTCCTGGAAATTCACACCCTTGGCCGGCTGACTGTGAAAAATACAGACCTTCCGGGGCCATTGCGGCCAATACTCCATGTTGTTGTTCGGCGTGACAAACATCTGAAAGCCCCGGATCGGAAGATAGTCCCGCAGGCTCCGCCAGCGATCCCGGGAAATGCCCAGGCGATCGCCGTCCGGGTGCCCCCCGGGTTCATCGATGGCCAAGTACAGATCGATGCCCGGGGCCTGTTTTCGCAGTTCCTGGACAATCGGCAGGATGAACGGGCAATGCCCCCAGATGCTCAGATAGAACAGCACGGGGATGTTGCCCTGGCGCTGCGCCTTCCGGACCTGTCGGACCATCCGCATTTGCCAGAGGTTAACCTTCAGAGCCGGATAGAACGTCCGCCAGCGCGCCGCCAGCCGTCGCCACCTCTGCAAGGTGCCCCACGGTTTTGCCCAGATGGATTGGTCTGCCATGGTTCGACAATCTACCATGGTGCCCGGCGAAAAAACAAGAAATGCACTTGTGGCGGAGGTTGAAGATTGCAGGTTGAAGGCAAGACCCCCACGGGTTTATCCCGTTGGTGAATCAGGTCAAAACCCAAGACCTGCAACCACGAATGGCACTAATCTTCACGAATGGAGGGAGTTCCGAAGCCCGATGTCGGATGTCCGCCCGAATCCGTTCCATCCGCGGAATCCGCAGCTGTCGGCCGGAACTTCTTCTGCGCCTTCTGCGGCTTCTGTGGTTGATCGCCCTTGAGCTGTTACTGCCAAAATTTCAGCGTTTCAGCTTTTTCTTTGTGTTCTCTGTGTTCCTTCGTGGACAATCATTCCGGTCTTGCCTGTTCCTACCCCGGCGGATCCTTGCCTCGCTCTAGTTCCCGGGCCAACCTGCGCAATTGCTCAATATCCAGTCGGTCTTTCTCGCGGTATGTCGTCTTGCTTTTGATCAAATCCCCCAACCCGACATACGGCACCCGAACCCCGTCCAGCACCACGCTGGCCGCATGGACTATCGCCTCGGCGTATTGCACCGTCCAGGCCCGACGGCTGACATCCACCTCGATCTCATCCGCCACTTTCACAACCACGTTGTCCGCCAAATCCTGGGGTGTCAGCTCGGCCGCGGCATGGTCCTCCAATTCGGACAGCGCGGCGATCACACGCCGATAGTTGTCCTCTCCCTCGTCGATGAGGATATCGATGTCCTCCGTTGTCCGCACCAAGCCGTGCAGGATCAACGCATGTCCGCCCACGACAAGATAGCGGGCGCGGTGCCGGTTCAGAAGGGAGCATACCTTCAGCAAGGGATCTTGGACCGGCTCCATTCCAACTCACCACAATCGCGGGTTGGACTGCTCCCGCCGCCATTGCTCATATTCTTCCCAACTGCGCGCCTTGAAGACGAAACCACGCGGTCGCGGATACGGGTTCAGGCGATCCATCTGGGCGATCAGCCGCCGGCCCCGCCGGTAACGGGCTTCCGGCGTCTCCGTTTCATTCCGTCTCTTCCCGGCGATCTTCACGAAGGCATCGTATCAAATCCCTTTCCCGCCGCAACCGGATTCGCACGCAGGTGAACAGGTTGAAGGTTGCAGGTTGAGGTTGAAGGGGATGGGGTTGAAGGTTTTCGACTTCGGACTTCGGACCTCGGACCTCGCCCCCCTGTCTCATGATTTATGGGCTGACCAGCGATTCACCTGCGGCCACAAGAATCGTGTGATACACGTCATCCGAGAGCCAAAGGCCTTTTTCCCGCATCTCATCGAGGACCGCCTGGACGGAAACCAGAAGGCCGGCTTTCTTGGCCAAGATTAAAAGCCCGCCCGTTCCCAGCGGCTTCAAGCCGAGAGCGAGGGCGCAAGCCATCCCTTCGGCATCGTCCAAGAGCGGACGCACTCCCGGGTGCTCCCGCGAATACGCCAAGACTTCCGATTCTCCCCGCCCCAAATCCCAAACCTTGATGACATCCGGCACCACGACGGCGGCTCGCTTCAGCCACTCGAACCGTTGAAGGGCATTTGCGGCCGGGTCATCCGGTTCCGCCTCAACTTCCGCCACCACCCCTTCGGGCACCCAGACCGAACCACCCAGGCGAGACAACAACTCGCAGCGGCCGACCTTGCCGAGCAGGATCAGCGGGGAGGCGTTGACCACCAATTCCATCAACGACCGACCTCGTTGGCCAATGAAACGGCGTCGTCCTGCAAGGCCGAAACCCGATAATCGCTCAGGATGCGAATGAATTCGGCCCGCGAGACCCCGCACAATTCCGCCCCCTTGGCCTGGGATATCTTCCGCATTTCATACCATTTTGCGGCGGCGGCGCGCCGCAACTCGGCCAGATACTCATTGGGCGCAAGCCGCAACGCGGAAAACGCCGTCTCGGGCAAATCAAGCACTAGTTGCATGGGAGCCTCTTCTCTTTGACGCCACCATTTTACCATGCCGTCCCAGCACCGCAACCCCATTGTGGGACTTGGGAACTTGGGGGGTACAGGTTGAAAGTTGCAGGTTTCTGACCCCCCACGGGTTCACCCCGTGGGTGAATCAGGTCAAGACGAGAGCGCGACAACCACGAATAGCTCGAATC
>CAYNSH010000050.1:0-25572 GCA_964399775.1 uncultured Verrucomicrobiota bacterium | reverse complement strand
GCCTTCCTTCTGCTTTTCCAGCAGCTTCCGCTTGCGGGTGATGTCCCCCCCGTAGCACTTGGCCGTGACATCCTTCCGGTAGGCCCGCACCGTCGTCCGCGCGATGATCTTCGCCCCGATGGCCGCCTGGATCGCAATGGAGAATTGCTGCGGCGGAATCAAGTCCACCAGCACCTCGCAAATCTGCCGGCCCCGCGCCTCCGCCTTGTCCCGATGCACAATGCAGGAAAACGCCTCCACCACATCGCCGTGCACCAGAATGTCCAGCTTGATCAGGTCGTCCGCGCGATAGCCCGCCTCCTCGTAGTCCATCGAGGCATAGCCGCGCGACAGGCTCTTGAGCTTGTCGTGGAAATCAATCAGGATCTCGTTCAGCGGCATCGTACAGGTCAGCATCACCCGCTTCGTGTCCAGGCTCTCCGTGCGGTCGATGGATCCGCGCTTGTCCATCACCAGCTTCATCATGTCCCCGATCTGCTCCCCCAGGCAAATCAGGAACATTTTCACGATCGGCTCTTCGATCATGTCGATTTCCGTCGGCTCCGGCAGGAACACCGGATTGTCGATCGGTTTGATCGTCCCGTCGCTCAGGCGCACGCGGTAGACCACCCCCGGATAGGTGGCGATGATGTCGCAATCGTATTCGCGACGCAGGCGCTCCTGCACAATTTCCATGTGCAGCAGGCCCAGAAATCCGCAGCGAAACCCGAATCCCAGGGCCACGCTTGATTCCGGCTGATACTGGAACGAGCTGTCGTTCAGGGCCAGCTTCTCCAGCGAGAATTTGAGCTTTTCATAGTCATCGCCATCGATGGGATACAGCCCCGTGAACACCATCGGATGCATCGCCTTGAAGCCGGGCAGCGGGTGCGCCGTCGGCTGGCGGGCGTTCGTCACCGTGTCGCCCACCTGGATCTCGGAGGCATTCTTGATGTTCGCCATGAAGTATCCCACCTGCCCCGCCCGCAACTCCACCACCGGCTGGAACTTGGGAATGAAGATGCCGACCTCTTTCACTTCATAGTCCTTGCCCGTCCCCATCAGGCGGATGCGGTCCCCGCGCCGGATCGCGCCGTCGAACATCCGGATGTAGATCACGCCGCCCCGGAACGTGTCATATTCCGAATCAAACACCAGCCCGCGCACATCCTCGGGATAGGTCGATACCGGCGGTGGAATTCGCTCCACCAACGCCTCAAGGACCTCCGCCACCCCCGCGCCCGTCTTGGCACTCACCGCCAGGCATTCCTCGCGCGGAATCGCGAAAATATCCTCAATCTGATGCTGCACCGCATCCAGGTCCGCCGCCGGCATGTCGATCTTGTTCAACACCGGAATGATCTTCACGTGGGTGGAGGCCGCCAGGAAGGCGTGCGCCACCGTCTGGGCCTCGACGCCCTGCGTGGCGTCCACGACCAGCAGCGCCCCCTCGCAAGCCGACAGGCTCCGGCTCACCTCGTACGAAAAATCCACATGCCCGGGCGTATCGATGAAGTTGAACTCGTAGGTCTTCCCGTCCCCCGCCTTGTATTTCATGGTCACCGGATGGGCCTTGATCGTGATGCCCCGCTCCCGCTCCAGATCCATGTCGTCGAGCATCTGCTCGCGCCGGTCGCGCAACGCCACCGACTCCGTCAGCTCCAGCAGCCGGTCGGAAAGCGTGGTCTTGCCGTGGTCAATGTGCGCAATGATGCTGAAATTGCGGATCCGCTTCAGGTCATGCCCAAGCCCCGCCGGCGCCGGCGTCGGCTTCGCCACCGCACCCTCGTCGTTTTCCTTGTAGAACTTCGTTGCCATAAATCCCGTTGCCATCTGCCCCCGCGCTCGCGCCCGATCACGCCACTTCAACTGGCGTGTAGATCAATACATCCACGGCCCACCCTCGGATCAGCCGGCAAATTGCGCTGTACAGCCCCTCGTAGCGATCCAAAAAACGATGTCCGGTCTGTTGAACCACCAGCAAATCCACATCGCTGCGACGGGGTGCCGTTCCCCGGGAAAACGAACCGAATACGATCGCCTTGATCACCCGATGGGCAGTAAACAGACGGGCCATTTCCTCGACGGGCAGATTGACGTTCCGTGGTTCCATGGCCTGGATTCAATCGCCCTTCCTCGCCGACTCCACCTTCCAGCGCATGTCCGCAATCGCATCGCGCATGTCCGGCGCCTTGAACAAAAACGAACCCGCCAGCAGCACGTTCGCCCCGGCGGTCACGCAACGCACGCCCGTCTCCGTGGTGATGCCGCCATCCACCGAAAGATCCACCGCCGGCAGCCGGCGGGCCACCTCCGCCACTTTGGCCAGGCCCCCTTCCAGGAACGCTTGCCCGCCAAAGCCCGGATGCACCGTCATGATCAGCACTTCGTCCAGGCATTCCTCATATCCCTCCAGCGCCGCCACCGGAGTCTCCGGATTCAGCGTCAGCCCGGCCCGCCGCCCCGCGCCGCGGATCTCCGCCAGCGTCGTCGCCAGGTCGCACGGCGACTCCACATGAATCAGCACCGTGTCCGCCCCCGCTTCCACGAAACGCGGCGCATACAAATCCGGCCGCATCACCATCAGGTGTACGCTCAAATACGCCTCCGGCACGGCCTCGCGTACGGCGCGCAGAATGTCCGGCCCCATCGTCAGGTTCGGCACAAAATGCCCATCCATGATGTCCACATGCAGGCCATCCGCCCCCGCCTCCATCGCCCGCCGGCAGTCCTCGGCCAAAACGCCCATCCGCGCGGACAGGATCGATGGCAGAATCTGGATCGAAGGAGTTTTCATGAGAGCGGGCAGTATAAGGGGATGCCGCGCGGAAAGTACAGGATAACCCTAGACCCAGTCGTCGGTATCCAGCAGCAATGTCACCGGGCCGTCATTGACCAGTTCCACATCCATCCGGGTCCGAAAAACGCCGGTTTCGACCTCGAAGCCTTAATGGCGCAGGCGCGACACAAAGCTCTCATACAGCGGTTCGGCCCGTGCCGGCGGTGCCGCTTCGATATAGCTCGGCCGGTTCCCCTTGCGCACGTCGCCATGCAACGTGAACTGGCTCACCACCAGAAACTTCGCCCCGTGTGCCGAGTTCATTGGACAGTTCATTTTCCCGTCCTCGTCATCGAAAACGCGCAGCTTGGCCACCTTGTCGGCCAGCCGCTGTGCCAGCGCCTCGTTGTCGCCCCTCCCCACCCCCAGGAGAATGACCGCCCCCGGGCCGATCCCCCCGCATACCCGCCCCTCGCTGCGCACCTCGGCCCGGGAGACGCGCTGAAACACCGCCTTCATCCGCGACTCAATCAGCGGCTTTGACCAGGATCTCGATCGACCCCGATTCGACCAGAACCCCGTCGAGATGCCGCAAAATGCGCGCTTCATTGCGGAAGGGCTCCAGCAGGCTGCCGGTCCGCGTCCGCGCATACATCCGCCCCAAGATCCCCGGCAACGGCAGATGCCCGATCCGGGCCCGCTGCACCACCAGCCCCCCCCCTTGCGGAACGGCCCACAGATGCGTGGTCAGCGTGACCGGCCCCCGGGCAATCGACACGAACAGCTCCGCCCGGCCTTCGCCGAAGCGGGCCCCCATGTCTTCCAGCACCGCCGACCACCCTTGCGGGGCCGGCTGGGCCGCAACCTGTTCGCGCAAGAACGCGTTGATCTCCATCTCCGTGATCACCTGCGAGGCCGGAATGCCTCGATCCAGCGAGTCCACCAGCAGTTCCGCCTTCAACCGATAGCGCCGGGCATCCACCGCTTCGCCGACCTCGCGAATCATCTGCCCCGGCCAAATGGCCAGCAGCAACGCGACGCCCAACACCAAAATCAAGGCCACCTTGAACATCCCGCGCAGCCGCTCCCCCCACGTCGGCGGCTCCTGGCCCAGGATTTTTTGCTCCGCCGACCGGAAGTCCATTTTGGCGCCACACTTCTTGCAATGAATCGTCGGCAGACGATTCATCTCTCCGCACTGCGCACACCGCACCATCAGATCAGGATTTTCCATGGGTCACCGTTCCTGTTTTTCCGTCTTCGCCGGCTTCGATGCTTCCTTGCCCCCCGCCTCTGTCTTGGCGCTGGCTTCCGTTTTCTCCCGGCTCTTTTCCGCCCCGCCGGTGGGCTTCTTGTAGTCCGTCTGGTAAAAGCCCGATCCCCTGAAGATGATGCCGGCCCCGCCGGACAACAACCGCGCCACCCGCCCACGGCATTTCGGGCAGGTTTTCACCGGCACCGCCGTGATGCTCTGAAACTTCTCAAACCGGTGGCCGCATTTTCGGCACTCGTAGTCGTATGTAGGCATCTAAATCCACTCCTGACAAACCTCCCGGGCGCGCCAGCCATGGCCGGCGGGCACCCGATCGCCGCTGGTTGTACCACACCCGCCCCTAAAAGATCAAAACCAACCTCCGCCCAACTGCTGCCCCAACCGCCTGGCCCGACCGCCCCGGTCGCCCCCGATCTCCGCTCCTCCATCGCCAAGACTAGTTCACTCTTTATAAAGACAGAATAGTTACGGTCTTTATAAAAACAGAACTAGTGCCAAAGGGAAAACCCAAAGGCCCGGCGGCCCCAAAAGCGCTAGTTTTCCCGGATTTCGGCCGGCAGTTCGGCTTTCAGGGCCGCATTGACTTTCTCCTGAAAGGCGTTGGCGGCTTCGTCGGTCAGGGTGCCGCTCCGCGAGCGGTACGTAAAGGCATAGGCCATGCTCTTGCGCCCCTCTCCAAGATTCTTGCCCTGATAGATGTCGAACAGTTCGATCTTCTCCAGCTCCACGGGGGCGGCGGTCCGCGCCACCTCCAGCACCCGTTCGTGGCGCACATCCGCCGCCACGATCAGCGCCGCATCGCGCCGGATGCTCGGATAGCTCGGCGGGGGCGCCAACGCATTCTTGGCCCCCACATCGCGCACGAGTCGGACCGCCGACGCCTCCAGCAGGCCAACCGGCTCGTGCAGTCGCCACTCCCGCGCAATCCCCGACTGCAGCAGGCCCAGCCAGCCCATCCCCTCGCCATCCAGCACAATCTCCATGCCCCGCCCCGGCTCGCTCCACGGGCGATCCGCGGAACGCAGCAGAGCCCCACGCAGCCCCAGCGCTTCCGCCAACCGTTGCCAAATGCCCTTGATCCAAAGGAACATCTCCAGCTCGTCCACCGGCTTGAACTTGTCCAATCCCGTCCGACCAACCGGCCCATACAGTCCAATCGCCACGCGTTCCTCTTCGGCGGGGATGCCGTCCGCACTCAGGCGAAACACGCGTCCGGTCTCGAACACGGACACTTCGGCCACCTGGCGGGAAACGTTCAGTCCGATGTTCTCGACCAGTTGCGGCAAGAGCGCGTCGCGCATCACCGTGTGGTCCGCCGTGAGCGGATTGACCAATGGCACGCGACTGGCCGCATGCGCCTGGTCGAACAGATCCAGCAGCCGCTCGTTCAGGAAGCTGTAATTCATCACCTGCTGCAGGCCCAGGCCCACCAGCACATCCCGCAACCGATCCTGGGCCTGCGCCGGCGCGTCATCGGCATCCGGCACAATCGTCGCCAGCGCCCGAACCGGCGGCAGGTCCTTCAACTGCAGCCGGGCATACTCCTCGATCAGATCCGCCTCCCGCGTCAGGTCTCCGCGGAACGTCGGCACCTCCACCTCGATCCGTTCGGAATCGCACGCCAGCACCTTCAATTCCAGCGCCGTGAAGACCCGGGCGATGTCGTCCGGGGACGCGGCCATCCCCAGCAGCGCTTCCAGACGCGCTGGCCGGCAGGTCACCGTCCAGGGCCGCGGCGGCTCCGGCCACGCATCCGCCACCCCTTGCAGCAGCGTCGCCCCGGCCAGTTCCACCATCAGCTTGGCGGCCCGCCGACTGCCGAACTCCGCCCATCCGGGATCCACACCGCGCATGAAGCGATACGACGACTCCGAGAGCATGCCCAGTTTCTTGCTGGTCGACCGGATCGCGCCCGGCCGGAACGTCGCGCTCTCCAGCAGCACCTCCGTCGTGCCATCATGAATCCCGCTATGCTCTCCGCCCATCACCCCCGCCACCGCCATCGGCTTGACCGCGTCGGCAATCACCAGCATCTCCGGCGACAATTCCCGCTCGATGCCGTCCAGCGTCATGATCCTCTCGCCCGGCTGCGGATGCCGCACCACGATGCGCCCCTCGGCCAACAGCTTCTGGTCAAAGGCATGCAGCGGCTGGCCGCATTCGAGCATCACGTAATTCGTAATGTCCACGATGTTGTTGATGGCCCGAATGCCCGCCGCTTCCAGGCGACGTTTCATCCAGTCCGGACTGGGTCCGACCTTCACGTCGCGCAACACCCGCGCGGTGTAGCGCGGGCAATCCACGGAATCCTCCACCACCACGCTCGTTGCCTCCGTAACCGGCACTGCTGATTCCACCAGCGCCGTGTCGGGCGCCTTCAGGGTCGCGCCATAAATCGCCGCCACTTCGCGGGCCACCCCGATCAAGCTGAGGCAGTCCGGGCGGTTCGGGGTGATCTCCACTTCAATCACCGTCTCCGGCGGCCCCATCATCTCGGCCAAGGGCGTGCCCGGCGGCCAGCTCGAATCCACTGCCAGGAGCCCTTCGTGATCGTCCGAAATCCCCAGCTCATCCTCCGCGCACAACATGCCCTCGCTGGCCACGCCGCGCACCTTGCGCTTTTCAATCGTAAACCCCATCGGCAGCGACGTGCCGACCGGTGCGAACGGATACTTGCCGCCCGGTTCCACGTTCGGCGCGCCACACACCACCGTGGCGGGCTTCCCCGCGCCATAATTCACCTGGCACACCGTCAACTTGTCCGCGTTGGGATGCTTCTCGATCGCGACCACCTCGCCGACCACCACGCCCGGCACCCCGCCGCCCACGCGCGAAATCCCTTCCACCTCGATCCCCGAAAACGTCAGCTTGTCCGCCAAACCCTCGACGGTGTCCTCAAACTCCACGTAATCCTTCAACCAGCTTAACGGTATCTTCATCTAACCATCCTGTCCTCTGTCCTCTGCCCTCTGTCCTCTGTCCTCTGTCCTCTGCCCTCTGGCCTCTGACCTCTGACCTCTGTCCTCTGCCCTCTGACCTCTGGCCTCTGTCCTCTATCCTTCAGAACTGCGCGAGATACCGCACATCATTCTCATACAGCCGCCGGATATCATCGATGCCGAACAAAATCATTGCCAGGCGTTCGATCCCCATGCCGAAGGCGTAGCCGGTCACCGCCTCGGGATCATAGCCCGCCATCTGGAACACATGCGGATCCACCATGCCCGCGCCCATGATTTCGATCCAGCCGCTCTGTTTGCAGACCCGGCAGCCCTGCCCGGCGCACATGTGGCAGGAAAAATCCACCTCGACGCTTGGCTCGGTGAACGGGAAGAAATGCGTGCGGAAGCGCGACTTCACGCCCGGCCCCATCAGTTCGCGGGCGAAGTGATCCAGGTCGCCCTTCAGGTCCGCCAGGCTGACCTTCTCATCCACATACAACCCCTCGATCTGATGAAAGTTCGCCGAGTGGGTCGCATCGGTCGTGTCGCGCCGATAGCACCGCCCCGGGCAGACAATCCGCACCGGCGGCGGATGGCGCTCCATGTAGCGCGCCTGCACCGCCGACGTCTGCGTCCGCAGCAGCATCCCCCCCGGCAGATAAAACGTGTCCGCCAGATCGCGCGACACATGGTCCGGCGGGGTGTTCAGCGCGTCAAAATTATAGTACTCCGTCTCGACATCCGGCCCATCGGCCACCGTGAACCCCATCCGCCGAAAAATGTCCGAGGTCCGGTCGATCAACTGCGCGATCGGATGCAGCCGTCCGCGACTCGGCCATCGGCCGGGCAGCGACCAATCCAGCGCCCCGGCCTTGGAGGCCTGGGCCGACGCCTTCAGCGCCGCCTGGCGCTCCGACAGCGCCGCGGTCACCGCCATCTTCAGGCGGTTCAGCGCCTGCCCCATCTCCCGCTTCTCCGCCGGGGGGACATCCTTCAGCCCCTGCATCAGCTCCGGCAGCAGGCCATTGCGTCCAATATACCTGATCCGCAACGCCTCCAGCGCCGGACCATCCGCCGCGGCCGCCAACTCCGCCACCGCGCGCTCCATCGTCTCTTCCACTTGCTTCAAATCCATCCGCCACTCCTCGATTCCAGCCGGTTTTCCACGCTGTGGAAAAGACGTTTCCACGCCATGGAAAATTCCAGGCCCGGTTTTCCATGCTATGGAAAATCCCAAGCCATTTTTTCCACGCCATGGAAAACAGTTTTCCATGCTGTGGAAACTCGGGCGCCCATCTTTCCATAGTGTGGAAAAATGGAAAGCACGAAAACCACCGCCCGCGCCTCCCAAAAAAAGATTGAACCCCCATCCCGTTGTGGCATAGTCCCCCCGATTCTTCCGGGCGATTAGCTCAGTTGGTTAGAGCGCTTGCTTGACATGCAAGAGGTCACAGATTCGAGTTCTGTATCGCCCACCACCCTTCGAAGTCCCGCCCCCCCCCGCCTGGTCAACGCCGTGGCTTACAGCTCCGGAACCCCCTTTCCGCTTGACACCCGCACGAATGTGACACATATTGTGTCACATGAAAACCGCCACCATTCGACAAGTCCGCCATGATTTTTCCACCGTGCTTTCCTGGGTGGCCGACGGAGAAGAAGTCACGGTGTTGAACCGGACCCGCCCGGTCGCCCGCATTTGCCCCCCGCGCGCGCCGGCCACGCCCGCCAAGTTCAAAATGCCCGATTTCGCTGCGCGCGCCAAGGCCATCTTCGGCGACCGGATCATTCCCAATGCCGTGCTGCGGGAGCGGGAGGAAAGCCGATGGTAGTCTACGCCGATTCCAGTTTTCTTTTCTCGCTCTACGCCCAAGATGCGAACACTTCCCGCGCCGCCGAACTCGCCGCCGCATTCACCGGCGCATTGCTCTTCACTCCCTTGCAGCGTTTTGAACTTCGCAACGCCCTGCGGCTTTCCGTCTTTCGCGGCGACATGGCCGAGGGCGAATGCCGACGGCTGTTGGAACAGATCGAAGCCGACGCCCAAGCCGGTGCGCTGGCGGAAACCGCCTTGCCCTGGGCCGAAGTCTTTGCCAACGCGGAGATTCTAAGCGCCGCCCATACTAGCAAAACCGGAACTCGCGCGTTGGATATTTTACATGTCGCCGCCGCCGTCGCCTTGGGCGCGAAGATCATGTACACCTTCGATGCCCGCCAAAAAGCTCTTGCCGCCAAGGCCGGGATGAAGGTTAAACCATAGACCGTCCCGGCCTCCAGCCGATCCCAGGGAACCGTTTCCAGCTACGGATGGAACCGGGATGGTACGGATCCGATCCGGAGCCTCTGGGTTTGAATCCGCGAAATCCGCGTAACCACGCCAGCCCGCGTGGCAAGTCCGTAGCTGGCTGTTCCGGCATTCCATCCCCGATCCGACGCGCCCAACGGGCGCATCTACAGCCGATCCTTTTTCGTTAATCCGCGAAATCCGTCGCTGGCTGTTGTGTCCGGAACGCGCCCAGCGGTCGCATCCACAGCTTCGATATCCCGGCATGGTGGTTCTGCATCCGCTGGTCCAGATCCGTCGTGCAACCGATATATCGCCGTCCCTGCGGGTTTTCGATGATGTAGACACATGTCATAAAAACAGGCCGAACGTTCCCGTCCGGCCTCAAACTGGTAGCGGGGCTTGGATTTGAACCAAGGACCTTCAGGTTATGAGCCTGACGAGCTACCGGGCTGCTCCACCCCGCAATCTGAATTGCATCAACTCGCAGCACTATAGGAGCGGGGCGGTGAATTTGCAAGTCTGAAATTTGAAAAAGCGAAATCGCGTGGGCGGCGATCGAACGGGACGAGGCGTTGGCCTTTTGCGGCATGACGCCGGGTGGAGCCTCAGGGCAGCACGTGCCAGAGGATGGCGAAGTAGTGGCAGATGCTTCCGACCAGAACGAAGAGATGCCAGACGGCATGGTGATAGGGCAGACGCTTGCACAGGTACACCAGGGCTCCCAGGGTGTAGCTGAGCCCACCGGCCACCAGCCACCGGATTCCCGCCGGCGACATGTGGTCGATCAGGGGCTTGAGCGCAAAGGCGATGACCCATCCCATCAGCAGATAAAGCAGGGTGGAGGCGACCTTGAAGCGGCCGGTGAAGAACGCCTGGAACACCAGGCCGGCCACGGCGATTCCCCACACGATGCCGAACAGGGTCCAGCCCAGCGCCCCCCGCAGCGTGATCAGCACAAAGGGCGTATAGCTGCCGGCGATCATCAGAAAGATCATTTCGTGATCCAGGATGCGAAAGACGCGCTTGGCGCGCGGATGGGTGAGGCTGTGGTAGAGCGAGGAAACCGTGAACATCAGGACCAGCGCCACGCCGTAGATGACGCACGGGACCACCTGCCAGGCGCCCTGTCCCCGGGTCGTTGCGGCCACAGTCAGCACCGCCAGGCCGGCCACGCCCAGCACGGCGCCAATGCCATGGCTGATGGCATTGGCGATTTCTTCACCGGCGGAATATCGAGGCGGGTTCCCGGACATGGGGCTGATCCTGTCATATCCAAGCCGGACCGGCAACCTCCCCGGCCTCGATCCCGGCACCCGCCGGCAGCCCGTCTCCCGATATCCCACAACGGCGGCGGCCCCGAATTTTCCCGCGGAAGGCTTGCATTGGGATCTGTCGCTTTGAGAAGATGGCGCGCATGGGGCCGTCCGAACTCGGCCGGCTCTGATGCGAAACAAGCCCAACACGAGACCAGGAGGATCCGATGAAGATGTTGAAATGGCTGCTGATGGCGGGAATGGTAACCAGCATGTGCCTGGCGCTGGCCGGGTGCAGCGACAGTGACGACGACCGGGACCCGTTGGTGGCCACGTGGTCCCTGCAAAGCGTCGGCGGGCAACCGGTGGAGCCGGGCCTTACGGGGCGGCTGGTGTTCAATGGCAACGGGACGTTCAACTACGAATTGACCATGAATGGCAACGTTGTCGACTCGGACCGCGGCACCTGGAGCGCCGACGGCGGCGTCTTGACGACGACCGACGCATCCGGAGAGACCGAGCGGATCAGCTATTCGGTGGTCGGCCGCACGCTGACCATCGGCCAAGGCCGCGATGCCCTGGTCTTCACTCGCTGACCGGGCGCGCCTGTAGAAAGAAATCCAACGGGTCGTCGGTGACGGTGTCGACGGCCCACCCATCGGCTTGAAGCATTCGGCGCAGGCGCGTTCCGGAGGGCATCCGGTCGCCGCAAACGCCGGGGCGCTGCGCGTGCCATTCATTGAGCTGTCGGCTGCCTTCGAGGTGGGCAATCACCAGCCTTCCGCCGGGGGCCAGCCAGTCGCGGCAGCGCGCCAGAAACCGGCGGGGCTGGTCGAGGTGCGGGAAGAGGCGAAAGCACAGCACCAGGTCCCAGGTGGCCGGCGGCAGGTCCAGGTCCTCCACCGGCGCGTGCAGAACCTGAACATGCGCACAATCGGCCAGTCGAGTTGAGCAATGGGCCGCCATTTCCGCGCAGGCGTCGGCGGCCAGGACCCGACCTTCGCGGCCGACCCAATCCGCCAACCGGCAGGTCAAGGGGCCGGATCCGCATCCGGGCTCCAGCACCCGTTTGCCGCGCAGGGGGCCTAAGCGCCGGCGCAAGCGTTCGACGCCTGGCTCATGCTCCGGCTTGAACGACATGGCATCGGGAGTTTTCGCCAAATCACTAAAAAATAGGGCCCGGTTCATGGGGGTTAATAAATGATTAAAAATAAAGGCAGATTCCCGCTTGCAATCTATCAAGACCTGGGGTACGGTGTAAACCAGTTGCTTGGGAGAGTTGGCAGATTGACAGATTGGCTGGCAACGGACAAAAAGTCGCACCCATCTGAGCATCTTGTCCCAGACAACCCTCGATCTAGCCCGCTAAACCGGATGGTTTAGAGGGATGAAAATTAAATAATCGCTTGGCAGAACAGCCTGGAACGCGCAAATGGCGAGCCTTGGATCAACACTTGGCATGCCGCCTGCATCATTCCTGGTGCGATGACAGAACGAAGCGACAAACCGATTCAAGGCAGCGAGCGGCGGCTCCTGAGGTGGATTGTGGTGTTGCAGATCGTCATCCTTGGCTGGCTGGCCAAAAACCACTTTGACGGGGCATTCAACCGCAGAAGCCACAACCAACCCACTGCGGTCGCAACCTCAACGGACACTCCTCCCTCCTTGGAGCCATCCGCAATGAATGCCCCGTCATCTTTTTATCCTGGATTCCCCCGACTGGCCATGTTCAACCGCCTGTCGCCGCCGCCGCGGCGCATGCACCATCCGGCCGACCGAATCCGCGCGGAGATGGAGCGCATGGTCCACGAAGCCAATGCGGCGTTTGCCGACACGGCTTCCTTCTTCGGCATTGACGATGCGTGGGCGGCCATCCCGCCCTCTCCGGCGATGAACATGAGCGAGACCGACGACGCCTATGAGTTGTCGCTCGCCATGTCCGATGCCGATGCCGACACTTTCGATGTCCGCCTCGACGGGCGCTTGCTCAGCATATCCTCGCACCAAGACACCCGGACACCCAACACGTCCTCCTCGCAGCACTTCAGCTCGAGACTCCTACTGCCAGGCCCCGTCGAGCCGGACTCCATTTTGCAGATCACCAACGAGACCGGTCGAATCCGGATCCGGATTCCCAAGCCCAAGCCTGGACCGACGGCAACGGCGACCGCGTCGCGCTGAATCTCAGCCAGGAGGTTCCATGAGCGATACCGGCATCACCGCCATCAATGACAAGGTGAAGGAAGACGGCGCATTCATTGCGCCGCTTCGCAGTGAGCTCGAGCGGGTCATCATTGGCCAGCGCTATCTGCTGGACCGCCTGATGATCGGCCTGCTGGCCAACGGGCACCTCCTGCTGGAGGGCGTACCGGGGCTGGCCAAAACGCTGGCGGTGAAAACCCTGGCGGCCTCGATCCACACGAGCTTCCACCGCATCCAGTTCACGCCGGATTTGTTGCCGGCGGATCTGATCGGCACGATGATCTACAACCCCAAGACCGGCGACTTCGGCACGCGCAAGGGGCCGGTCTTCGCCAACGTGATCCTGGCCGACGAAATCAACCGCGCGCCGGCCAAGGTGCAGTCGGCGCTGCTCGAAGCCATGCAGGAGCGGCAGGTGACGATCGGGCAGGAGACCTTTCCGCTGCCGGATCCCTTCCTGGTGCTGGCCACGCAAAACCCCATCGAGCAGGAGGGCACCTATCCGCTGCCCGAGGCGCAGGTCGACCGGTTCATGCTCAAGCTGGTCATCCGCTATCCCTCGCTGGAAGAAGAGCGCCGGATCCTGGAGGCCAACGCGCGCACGCAGGTGGACCATCACACGCGGGCGGTGGTCGAGCCGGCCGACATCCTGCGCGCCCGGAAGGTCGTCGATGAAATCTACGTCGACGACAAAATCAAGGACTACATCCTGTCGATCGTGTTTGCCACCCGCGATCCGTCGGCCTACAAGCTCGAGGCGCTGACGGACCACATCCGCTACGGGGCGTCGCCGCGGGCCACGCTGTATCTCACGCTGGCCGCCCGCGCCCACGCGTTCCTGCAGGGGCGCGGCTATGTGACGCCGCAGGACGTGAAGTCCATCGCCCCCGACGTGCTGCGCCACCGCGTGATCCCCTCCTTCGAGGCCGAGGCCGAAGACCTGACCTCCGACAAGATCGTCGCCACGGTCTTGAACGAATTGCCGGTGCCGTAGGAACCGGGAATGGAATGAGGGGATCGTGGAATGTTGGAAGAGTGGATTCCTGGAACCATGGAATGATGGGAAAAGAGAGAACATGGAATACCGGAGTATCCTAATTTCGGCTTTTCAAACTCCCCTCATCCCCGCCTTCCACCCTTCCACCGTTCCCGTATTCCCCCCATCCCATTCTCCATCCTTCCCCCGCCTGCCATGATCCCGCGTGAGACATTGCGGAAAATCCGCCGCATGGAGATCCGGACCCGCCGGACGGTCCATGACGTGTTCGCCGGGCGCTACCACTCCGTGTTCAAGGGCCAGGGCATGGAGTTCCAGGAGGTGCGCGAATATGTGCCCGGCGACGACATCCGGTCCATCGATTGGAACGTCACCGCGCGCACGGGAACGCCCTTCATCAAGAAATTCACGGAAGAGCGCGAACTGACCGTCATGCTGCTGGTGGACATCTCGGCCTCGAACCGTTTTGGCTCCACCCCGCAACTCAAGCGCGACCTGGCGGCGGAGGTGGCGGCGGTGCTGGCGTTCTCCGCCATCGCGAATCACGACCGCGTCGGATTGATCCTGTTCACCGACCGCGTCGAGAAGCACATTCCTCCGGCGAAAGGCCCCACCCATGTGCTGCGGGTCATCTCCGAAATCCTGGCGGCGCAGCCGACCTCCCCGCGAACCGATCTGGCGCCGGCGCTGGAGTATCTCAACCACGTGGTCCGGCGGCGCTCGATCGCGTTCCTGATTTCCGACTTCATTGCGCCGCCGTGCGACCGCCTGCTGCGGGTCACCGCCCGCCGCCATGATCTCGTCAGCCTGATCATCGGCGACCAGCGTGAAAGCGCCCTGCCCCCGATCGGGCTGGTGGATTTCGAAGACGCCGAGACCGGACGGCGCATCTGGGTGGATACGTCCCACGCCCCGACCCGTCGCGCCCTGCTGGCGGCGCAGACCGCGCGCCGCGACCAACTCGTGCGCGCCCTGCGCGCGGCGCGATCCGACGCCATCGAACTCAACGCCGGCGAACCCTACGACCGCGAACTCATCCGGTTCTTCCGCCAACGGGAGAAACGCCGGTGAGTCCCCCTGGCCCATCGATCCCGGCCTGGGCCCGCCGCGACGGTTTCCACGGCATGGAAAATGCCCTCCGGATTTTTCCACCGCATGGAAACTTTTCGTGCCGGTTTTCCACGGCATGGAAACTTTTGGCTACGCTTTTCCACGG
Organism: uncultured Verrucomicrobiota bacterium; assembly: GCA_964399775.1. Taxonomy (GTDB): domain Bacteria; phylum Verrucomicrobiota; class Kiritimatiellia; order CAIQIC01; family Lenti-01; genus Lenti-01. The sequence continues at coordinate 10,647 of CAYNSH010000050.1, read as the reverse complement.
CATGGAAAATTTTTGCGCCGGTTTTCCACGCCATGGAAACTTTTCGCGCCATTTTTCCACGGCATGGAAAAAAAGTTTCCACGCCGTGGAAAACGGTTCCGCCGCGTGGAAAACGCTGCTGGTGGGTGGCGCGCTGATCCTGGCGGGGTGTTCGCCGCCGGACGCCCCGCTGCGGTCGCTTTCCCCGGGTGAAGATGCGGCGGCGCGGGCCGTGCTGTCGGCAGAAACGATTCGCATCGGCGATCCGGTGCACTTGACCCTGACGGTGCTGCACCGCGAAGGCACGACGGTCGACATTCCGTCCATCGCCAAGGAACGGGATATTCTGGTGCGCGACATCTCCACGGCGCAAACGCCCCTGCCCCATGCCCTCGTCCGTACCGAGCAGACCGTGCAGTTCACGTCGATGACCATCACCAACCACATCCTGGCGGAAGGCGCCGAGATTACGGTGAGCACGCCCGAGGGATTGCGATGGACCATCCCCTTTCCGTTCGCGGCCATTGAGGTCGTGACTTCGCTGGCGCCCGGCGAGACCGATCCGCGCCCCGCCAAGGCGGAGCCCGCCCGCTGGCCGGCACCGCCGTCGCGGTGGATTTGGGTGGCGCTGATCGTCCTGGCCCTGATCGGAGCCGCGTGGGTTGCCCTGTACCGGTTCCTGACAACGCCCCGCACCATCCTGCACATGGCGCCGCCGGTGCCGCCGCACCAGGTCGCGCTGGACGCCATGGCCACCCTGCGGGCGAAGGGCTGGATCGAAGCGCTGAACTTCGAGCCGTTCTACGTCGAGCTGTCGGGCATTGTCCGGCGCTATATCGAGGACCGCTTCGGCCTGCGCGCGCCGGAACGCACCACCGAAGAATTCATCCGCGATGCGCTCACCTCGCGCGAGCTTTCGGATGCCCATCGGGACCGGGTGGCGGGATTCCTGGAGCAAAGCGATCTGGTCAAATTCGCACGGCATGCTCCGGGGCAGGCGGATATGCGCAACGCGATCGAGTCCGGCGAACGCCTCGTGCGGGAAACCACCCTGGTGGCACCCGACACCGGCCCGGCGTCTTCGCCACGTCCGGGAGTTGCGAGTGACGGCGTTCAAGGCCGAACGGCTTCACTCCTGACACAAGGTCATGGGGTGCGTAACGACGATCAAGCCCCGTCTTCCTTGCCGATGACACCTGGGCGTCGTGAAGCCGAAGCGCAACACCACGGGAAGTCGGATGGAGGGGCGGAATGATGGCGTTCCGCCATCCATGGCTGTTGGGGCTGCTGCTGCTGGTTCCAGTGTGGGCCTGGTTGCAGCATGGCCGGCGGCGGCAGGCGCCGCTGACGTTCTCCGATGGCGCCATGCTGTCCGGCCTGCCCGTTTCGCCCTGGCTGGCCCTGCGCTGGGTGCGACCGGTGCTGCATGCCATCGGGCTGTCGATGCTGATCCTGGCCGCCGCGCGGCCCCAGAAAGGGCTGAGCGATTCGCGCGTGGAAACCGAAGGCGCCGACATCGTGTTGCTCATCGATACGTCGACATCGATGCGCGCGGAGGATTTTTCAACGGCCACCCGGCGCCTGAACCGGATGGATGCGGTCAAGGAAGTGGCGCGGGAATTCATCCTCCACCGGACCGAGGATCGGCTCGGGCTGATTTCGTTCGCGCGCATGCCGTACCTGATTGCACCCCTCACCAGCGACATCCAATGGCTGGTGCTGCAATTGGATCGCCTGCACACCGGCATGCTGGAAGACGGCACGGCCATTGGCGATGCCATTGCTTCCGGCGTGAACCGCCTGCGCGAGTCGGAGGCCAAATCCAAGATCGTCATTCTGCTGACGGACGGCATCAACAATGCCGGTCGCATATCCCCGCTGGAAGCCGCGCGGGCCGCGGCGGCGCTGGACATCAAGGTCTATACGATCGGCGCCGCGTCGGACCGTCCCCGCGGCGGCATGGGCCTCTTCCCGTTGGCGCCCATGGAGCCGGAGATCGATGAGGCCATGCTGACGCAGATCGCCGAGATGACCGGCGGGAGCTACTTCCGCGCCAGCGACCTGCGCAGCCTGCAAGAGACCTATCGCCAGATCGACCAATTGGAAAAGACCAAGATCGAGCTGACGCAATACCGCCACTTTGAAGAGGCCTTTGCCGGCTTCCTGATCCTGGGGCTGGCCTGCCTGGTGCTGGAAACGCTGCTGGGAGCGACGCGCCTGGGGAGGCTGCCATGATGTGGGGCGCGCTCGACCGGCTGCTCTGGCTGCCGCTGGCGATCCCGCTGGCGTGGCTGCTGTTCGTCCTGGCCGCGCGCCGGCGGCGGGCGCTGGACCGGTTTGTGGATCCGTCGGTGCAGCCGGTGCTGGCGCCGGCCTGGCTTCCCAGGCGGGCCGCCCAGCGCCTGGGGCTGCGCATCCTGGCGCTGGGCCTGCTGGGAGTCGCGCTGGCGCGCCCGCAGTGGGGCTACCAGTGGCAGGAAGTGCGCCGCCGCGGATTGGACATCCTGGTCGTGTTCGACACCTCCCGCTCCATGACCGCCACGGACATCAAGCCTACGCGCCTGCAACAGGCGCAATGGGGCGTGCGCGACCTGGTTCGCCATTTGCGCGGCGACCGCATCGGTCTGGTCCCGTTTGCCGGATCCTCCGTCGTGATGTGCCCGCTCACCACGGAATATGGCGCGTTCCTGATGACGGTCGACGATCTCTATGCCGGCATCATCCCGCGCGGCGGCACGGCGATCGAACAGGCCCTGCGCACCGCCATCGCGGCGCTGCCGGAAGACGGCGCCGCCGACCGGGTCATTCTGCTGATTACCGACGGCGAAGACCATGAGGGCGATCCGCTTTCCCTGATCCCCGAGCTGCAGCGCCGCAACATCCGGGTCTTCACCATCGGTATCGGCTCGCTGGATGGCGGTTTGATCCCGGCCGACGATGGCGGCTATTTCCGCGACCGGCAGGGGCAAATCGTGCAAACCGCCCTGCGCGAAGATGCCCTGCAACGGCTGGCGCTGGCGACGGGCGGAACCTATGTCCGCTCCGCCCCCGGCGACATCGGCCTGGAGCGGATCTTCAAGGAGAGCATCGACCAACTGGTCCGCGACGAACAGGACGCCCGCTCGATCCGGGTCTACGAAGACCGCTTCGTTGGGTTCATCCTCGCCGCATTGATCCTCCTGGCGCTGGAGTCCATGCTACCCCTCGCCCAGAAGCCCCAAAGGGGTCAGTCCCGGATTATAGTACTCTTGGGCGTGCTTTCGCTACATGCCGTCCCCGCCCGGGCGGAATCCCCCTCGGCGCGAGCGGCCTTCGATGCGGGACTGCGGGCGTTTTCCGCCAGCCACTTCTCCGCGGCCATGGACGACTTCCTGGCGGCGGCCGACGCGGCACCGGCGGAAAAGCTTGATCCCGCCGCGGCGCATTTCAACGCGGGATTGGCGGCGTATGCGGCCGGCGACCTCGAGCAGGCCGCCACGCACTTCGCCCGTGCCACGACCTCGGCCGATCTTGGCCTGCAATCCAAGGCCTTCTACAACCGGGGCAACGCGCTCTTTCACTTGGCCGATCGGCCGTTGCAGATGCTGGGCGACACCCTGCCGCCGGCCCCGGCACTCGAATCCAGTGAATCCTCCATTGGCGAGGCCATCCAAATGTTCGAGAACGCCATTGCCCTGGATCCGAATGACGTCGACGCCAAGGCCAACTATGAACTGGCGGTCCTGAAGCAACAGCAGATCCAACAGATGCAACAGCAGCAGCAGGAGCCACAGGAACAACCGGACTCCGATCAAGAGCAAGATGATCCGTCGCCACCAACGCCGCCGGAATCCGAGGAGGATGAACCGCCGGAACCGGCTCCGGAGCCGTCGCCGACCGACCCCCAGGAGGCGGAGGCCGAGCCGCGTCCGGACGAAGAGGAATCCAACGGCGAAATGTCCCGCGAAGAGGCGGAAATGCTGCTTGACGCGCTCCGCGAACAGGAGCAATCCGATCGCGATCGCCTGCAACCCTCCCTGGGCCGGCCCGTCCCCGTGGAGAAAGACTGGTAGAATACGTTGAGCACGATAGAGTACGAGCCATGAATGCGCCGAGACAGGGCATGGTCAACCGGCTTCACCGACCCCGCACGGTGGTCGGGATCTCGATCCGTGGTTGCGCCAGCACCCGCGCCCTCCTTGGCCACTGTCTTCTGTTGGCTATGACCGTTTCCGCCACGGGGCAGGAGGTGACGTTCGATGTGCAACCGCGCCTGCTGAACCTGGGCGAAACCGCGCAGGCCACCCTGACGTTCCACGGGAGCCGCACGGCACCCTCGGTTGAGTTCCCGTCGATCCCCGGCCTGCAGATCACCGGGACGGGCCAGCAGATGCAGTTCGGCACCGGCGGCAACCGCGTCGCCCTGACCTACAACCTGTTTCCCCAACGGCCCGGGACCCACGTCATCGGCCCCTACACGCTGCAATTCGATGGCCGTGAAATCCAAATCCCCGAAGTGCGCCTGGAGGTCCGCGCACCCGATGGAAATGCCTCGCCGGGGGACATGATCTTTGCCCGGATCCAACTGCCGGACAAGCCTCCGTATGTTCACCAGGTCTTCAACCTTGAACTGAAAATCTATTCGCTGCCGACGGTGGAACTGACGCGCGACATCAACCTGCTGGGCGGCTTTCCGGAAACGGGCATCGTTCTGAGCGGATTCGAGGAACGGCAGGTGGCCCGCGAAGAGGTCAACGGACAGTTTTACAATGTGCGCCGGTTCCAGGCCCGCGCCCGGGCGGTATCCGCCGGAACGCATGTGTTCCAACCCATCCTTCGGGTCGGCGTGGTCGACCGCAACCAGCCCCAACGCAGGCGGGATCCGTTCTTCAGCGGGTTCTTCGATGATCCCTTTGCCCGGGCCGCTACAACCCCGGTCAACACAACCGCCCCGCCGGAAACGTTGACCGTGCAACCCATTCCCGAGGAGGGCCGGCCAGATGACTTCGCCGGGGCGGTTGGGCAATTCGAGTTCTCGGTGGATGTTCGGCCGCGCGAACTCCAGGTGGGCGAACCCTTGACCATTTCGCTGCGCCTGCAGGGGATCGGCAATATCGCCGCGGCCCGCCCGCCCGCCTACGCGGATTCGGACCAGTTCCGCGCCTACGAGGCGCGGCTGGTCGGCGACAATCCCGATGCCTCCGCCGAGCGCGGCGCCAAGACCTTCCAGCAGGTCCTCTTCCCTCGCACGGATGAAGTGCACGAGCTTCCGGCGCTTCGCTTTTCCTTCTTTGATCCCGAGGCCGGACGATACCAATCCATTACCGCCGGTCCGTTTCCCCTGACGGTCCACCCGTCGCCCAACGGCGAAAGCGCCCTGGTCCTGCAACTGCCGGGGCGAACCAGCGCCAAGGCGCTGATTTTGGGAAGCGATATCATTTACCTGAAATCCGCCCCCTCCCGATGGAGAGGCGCCTCGGACCGCCGTTCGCGCTTCTGGTTGGTCCTGGGCTTGCATGCCAGCGCCCCGCTGGCGCTGGCGGGACTGTTCCTCGCCACGCGGCGGCGGGAACGCCTGGCCCGCGATGTCGCATTCGCCCGCCGACAGGCGGCTCCGCGCATCACCCGCGCGCACATCCGGCAAGCCGAGGCGGCGTTGCGCAGCCAATCCGATCCTTCCGCGATCTTTACGCCCCTCGCCGCGGGGGTCGCCGCCTATTTTGGCCATCGACTGAATTTGCCGCCCGGAGCGGTGGATGCCGCCCTGGTCCTAGAGAAACTGGGCAACGCCAAGGCCGATCCCTCGGATCTGGAAACGTGGCAGAAATTCTTTTCGCTGGCCGACCAAGTCCGGTTTGCTTCCGCCCCGGCGGTCTCGCGCGAGGAGTTGTCCAACTGGATCCCCACGGTGGCCGCGCTCCTTCGCAAGGTGGAAAGGAGCCGGCTATGAACCGCAACCACCTGACCATGGCGAGCCCAGGTCCATGGGTCCGCCAGATGCCATGGCCGGCCCTTCTGCTGGCCTTGGGGCTGATGGCCACCCCGGCCTGGCCACAGCAGACCGCCGATCCAACGCGCACGTTTGTCGAAGCGTCGCGGGCCTACGACGAGGATCGCCTCACGGAGGCCATCGCCGGGTGGGAATCGCTGCTGAACAGCGGCCACGTCCTGCCCGAGGTTCTGTACAACCTGGGCAACGCCTACTATCGAAACGGCAACCTGGGCCCGGCCATCCGAGCCTATCGACATGCGCAATGGTTGGCCCCGCGCGATCCGGACATCCGGGCGAACCTGGGTTTCGCCGCGCAAACCGCGGGCATCTCCCCGCCGGCCCGCCATCCCGTAGCCCGACTGCTGCTCGGTGCCAGCCAATCCGAATGGCGAGTCGCCGCCTCCGCCGCCTACTGGCTCGCGGCCGCGGCATTGGCGGCATGGCTCCTGTGGCCCCGCACCCGATCGTGGGCGCGGTTGACCGTCCTCATGGCCGGGCTGGCTCTCGCACTCGCCTTGGCCGGACTCTGGATCCACCGCGATCTTCGGCAAACCCCGGAATGGGTCGTCACGGCGGATGGCAATGAGGTTCGGTCGGGACCCCTGGAGACCTCCACCCCGCTGCTTTCGCTCCCCGAAGGCGCGATTGTCCGCCAACTGGATCGCCGAGGACCCTGGATTGAAATCCAGCATGAAGACACCCGCGGCTGGATACTCGCCGCCAGCGCCGCACCGATCCTGTAAACGACCCCAAACGATCCATTCCCCCGTGAGATCGCGCCCGCCAGATTATACTATTTATAAATACTATATATATACTATTTATAAATAGTATACAGGGCCCTTTCCTATTTGAACTCGTTTCACAAATCGAATCGACGCGGCGGGAGGCATGGTTCATATTGGAAGCCATGAGGTTGTTCCGTGGAGATTGGAAGTGGACGGTGGCCGTCGGTGGGCTTGTAATTGGTGCGGCCGCGGTTGTTCTGTGGCCCCTACCTCGGCCGGAGTCCGTCGAACCCGTTGTTGAGGCTGAAGAGGAACCTCTTCCTGCTCCCGAGATGGCGGACGATGAGTTCGATGAGCCGGATGAACCCTACCGGGCGGCGCGCAATTTTGCGGCCAACCGTAATGACATCGAGGGGATGTTGCACTACCGCGTCCAGGAGGGGGACACGGTTGAGGGTATTTGCCGTCTGTTTGTCATTCCCGAAAGGGATTTCTACGAGGCGAATCGCCTTTCGCCCGGCGCCTACATTCGGCCGGGAGACGTGGTCTTGATTCCCCCCATCGAACTCTTCGACCCGTAGCGTATTATTTGTTACGCACCAGCAACCAGAGAAACAGCGGGCCGCCCAGGATCGCAGTCAGCGCACCGACCGGGATTTCCAGCGGAGCCGCGGCCCAACGCCCGGCGGCATCGCACGCCGCCAGCAACGCACCGCCCGCCAGAAATGAATTCGGCAGCACCCTCCGCATGTTGGGACCCACCATTCGCCGCACCGCATGGGGTGCGAGCAATCCCACAAACCCGATGGGGCCGGCCACCGCGGCCACGCCGGCGGCGGCCAAGCCGGTGGCGATGACCGTCCATCGGCGCACCCGAGCCAGGTCCACCCCGAGGCCAGCGGCCATCTCTTCGCCCAATCCCAATGGATTCAACTCACCGGCCAACGCGACCAGAATCGCCATGCCGGGAACGGCCAACATAGCCAGCGTGCCGACATCCCGCCAATCGGCCGCATCGAGCCCGCCCAGCAGCCAGCGGTGGAATCCAGCCAGTTGATCGGGCGAGACAAATCCGCCCACGACCATGATGATGCCGCCGCACACCACTCCGACCGTGATTCCGGCCAGGAGCAGCGTCTGGGTTCCGTAGCCACCGGTCCGGCGCGCGATCGACAGCACCACGCCCATCGCGATTGCCGCCCCGGCCAACGCCATGGCTTGTGACGCATTGAGCGGCCCCAAGACCATCCAGGCCAAGGGTGCGGCCCGCGCCAGAAACGCGCCCAAACTGGCCCCGCCGGCCACCCCCAGCGTCCAGGGCTCGGCCAGGGGATTGCGCAGAAGGACTTGCAGGGCGGCGCCCGCCATCGCCAGCGCCCCCCCCGCCAGCAAAGCCATGATCACCCGGGGCAGGCGCAGTTGAAAGAAAATCAATCCGTCGGGAGAAGAACTTCCCAACAGATGCGAGACCACGGACCGGATCCCGATGGGTTCGGCGCCAATCCATGGCAACAGGATCAGAGCGCCCAGAAACCCGAGCCAGAAGATCGGATGGCCGGGCTTAGTTCTCATGTCGGGGCAGCACGATGGGCTGAAGCGTCTTGGGGTGATGAACGACATCCAGGTTGGGGCCATAGGCTTCGACCAGTCGTTCCTGGGTCAGGATTTCATCCGGACGACCATCCGCCACGACTCGTCCATCCTTGAGCAGGACCAGGCGGGTACAATAGAGCCCTGCCAGATTCAAATCGTGCAGCACGGTCACGACGCGCAATCCTTCGGCGGCCTTTCGGGACAGGACCGCCATGACACTGGCCGCATGATGGAGGTCCAGCGCTTGCGTCGGTTCATCCAGCAGCAACAGGTCCGGCTCTTGCGCCAGGGCCGAGGCCAGCCAGGCGCGACGGCGCTCTCCGCCCGACAACTGCGAGAGGCGCCGGTGGCGCAATGGCTCCATCCGTACGGCATCCAGCGCGCGCGCCACGGCGCCGATGTCGTCGGGCGCCTTGGGTTCGAGCAGTCCTCCATGGGCATGGCGGCCCATCGCCACGACCTGGGCGACGGTGTAGTCAAACAGGGCCGGACACTCCTGGGGGAGGTAGCCCACCTGGCGCGCCAGGGGCTTGCGCGACAGGCGCAAGACCGAACGGCCATTCAGTCGGACCTGGCCCTGATCTGGCGCGGCCAGTCCCGCCGCCAGCCGCAACAGGGAACTTTTACCGGAACCATTCGGCCCCACGATTCCGCACAACCGATCACCGCCCAGCGACAGGTGTGGAACATGCAAGTTCCACGCGCCCTCCGGGTATTGGAACCGAATGGAATCCAGGTCAAGTTGGGGGGCCGGATTCACGCGCGCGGAACATCAGCCTTCGGCTTTGGGCGCGGCCACAAGTTGAATGTGGATGTCGCGAAGCTGCTTATCCTCGACGCTGGATGGCGCGTTCATCATCAGATCCATCGCCTTCTGGGTCTTCGGGAAGGCGATGACATCGCGGATGCTGTGGAACCCGCTCAGCAGCATGACCAGGCGATCCGCGCCGATCGCCAATCCGCCGTGGGGCGGCGCGCCATATTCCAAGGCGCGGATCAGGTGGCTGAAGCGCAACTGGATTTCCGACTCCGGCAGGCCCAGGATGCGGAACATCCGAGACTGAAAAGCCGGATCATGGATTCGGATGCTGCCCCCGCCCAGTTCGGTGCCATTGAGCACGATGTCGTAGGCCTGGGCCCGGACCTTCTCGGGCTCCGTTTCCAGCCAATCCACATCCTCGGGTTTTGGGGATGTGAACGGATGATGGACGCTGACCAGCCGGCCTTCATCGTTGCGCTCGAAGAGCGGGAAATCCGTCACCCAGGTAAACCGGAACACGTCGTTCGGAATCGGCTGGGCCATCGCGCCCGCCAACAGGCGAATGCGTCCCAGGACCGGCAACACCTTTTCGGACTGGTCGGCGCCAAACAGCACGAGGTCGCCCGGTTCAATTCCCAGCGCGGTTTGCAGGCCGGCCTTTTCGTCATCGCTGAAGAACTTGGCGATGGGCGACTTCCACGTGCCATCGGCCTGCACCCGGATATAGGCCAACCCGCCCAGTCCGCCCTCCTTGGCCAGCCCGGTCCAGTCTTCTTCCAACGTCTTGATGGTGGCCCCGGCCAATCCCTTGGCATTGATGGCCTTGACCACTCCGCCGGATTCCAGGGTGCGGGAAAAAAGCTTGAAGGCGGTCTGGGCAAAGACCGGGCCGAGATCCACGATTTCCATGCCGAAGCGCAGATCCGGCTTGTCGGTTCCGAAGCGCTCCATGGCTTCGCGCCAGGTCATGCGTGGCAGGGGCAGGTCCGGGACCGGATGCCCGGCGGCGGTCATCACCCGGGCCACCAAACCATCGACGATGGCGATGATGTCGTCCGCGGTCACAAAGGACATTTCGATGTCAATCTGGGTAAACTCCGGCTGGCGGTCGGCGCGCAGGTCTTCGTCGCGGAAGCAACGGGCGATCTGCACATAGCGGTCGATGCCGGCGACCATCAGCAACTGCTTGTATTGCTGTGGAGCCTGGGGGAGCGAAAAGAACATGCCTGGGGACACTCGGCTGGGCACGAGATAATCCCGCGCGCCTTCGGGAGTGCTTTTCGTCAGGATCGGGGTCTCCACGTCGAGAAACTGGTTTTCGTCGAAGTAGTTTCGCGCGGCCTGAAGAATGCGATGGCGCATCATCAAGGCGCGCTGCATTCCGGGCCGGCGCAAGTCCAGATAGCGGAATTCCAGGCGCAAATCCTCGCTGACGTTCGCGGCCTCGCGGTCATCCAGCGGAAAGGGCGGAGTGTGGGCCTTGTTCAGAAGGACAATCGAGCGGGACCGGACCTCGATGCCGCCGGTGGCCAGGCGATCATTCACCATGTCGGCCGGACGCGCACGGACTTCTCCGGAAATCCGCACGACATATTCCGAACGGCACGACTGGGCGG
>CAYNSH010000049.1:0-26595 GCA_964399775.1 uncultured Verrucomicrobiota bacterium | reverse complement strand
TGGGGAAAATTCCTTCAGGTGCCCGCCCGCCGCGGGCGGGTACCTGAGTAGTTACCTGAAATCTTAAATCTTAATGCCTGACCCCGATGGGAGGATCGCGATTGCGTTTCGCGGGGACGGCGATCTAGGCTGGGGGAGTGAAACACCGACGTGCAATTCTGGGACTGGGGGTCCTCTTGACCCTGGTGGGCGGGAGCATCTGGCGCCAATCACCACGCCAGTCGCAGCCACCGCCGCCCGAGGAAGCCCCACTCCGGGAGCATCCCATCTTGGCCGCCGTGACCTCAGCCCATCCGGATGGACTGGATGCCGCCCTGCTGCTGCCGCTGCGAGAGCCGCCCCATCCCCGGGCGCCTACCCATCCGGACCTGCGACTACTGAACCAGGGGCACGCCACCGAAGAAATGGTCGATGAGCTGTTCGCGGCCGGCATCCGCCATGTGCTCCTGCACACCGGGGATTATACCCCCGAGGACTCGCCTTTTCCCGGCACGGCTACGCTTCGCGCGCTCACCGGGCATCGGCGATTGGCGGGTTGGACGGACGACGGCCAAGTCTTCGCTTTTCGCATCTTACCCGCACATCCGGTCGGCAATGTTCCGCAGCCCAATTGGCGCGAGGACCTCTACGCCACGCGCCAGCACTGGCAGTGGGATCCGCCGCTGGACATTTCCCGGGACAGCTCCTTTCCCCTGCCGCTTTCCTCCCCCCTGGCCTCTGCACCTCAGCGTCGTTATCTCTTGAAACTGGCTCCCGGCTCCACCCGTCCCCTGGTGATTCCACCCGGCCGTCAAGGGACAGCCAGCCTGACGCATCCGATTCCCGGGCTGCCGGAGTGGGTGCAGGCCGAATTGCCCCATCCGACCGGCGGACGGATCCATGCCGTCTCCGGCCCGGTCACGCTGGAACGCGCCCTGGTGACGGCGGGCGACCTGCCGGCCCCCGGTCCCGATGGCGTCATCCATATCGCGCCGGCCCTGCTGTTCCACGCCGGGCGAACTTCGCCCGGAAGCCCGGCGGTGCGGTTCGACCCGGAACTCGTTCCAGCGGGCCGGGCCCTTCAAGGCCCGAATCTACCCCTGCCACCGAGCGTCTACGATATTACCCTCTCCTACGCCGTCCGAGACCGCACCAACGGCCCGGCGGGGATTTTCCGCGTGGCGACCTTCCCGGACGGCGTCACGCTGGCGGAAGCTCTCCTTGATCCCGCGACGAATACGCTCGTTCTACGCGCGTTGCGGCTGAACGACGCGCCCATAACCTTCGAGTTCGACTACTCTGGAACCACCGCGGTGCTGCTGCGCGAAATTCGCCTGGCTCCCGCCACCATTCGCCTGCAGCCAGTGAAACTGGATTAGGCCAGCGTATTCGGACGCAGCGGCCTTTGCGATTGTGCTCACCACACGGATTTCCTAGACTGCCGGGCATGATGAAAACCGCCTATTGGGCCTCGCGAATTCTGGCGTATTTGACCTGTATCGGCGGCGTGGCGCTGCATGTGTATCATCAGGGCGATCCCCGCGCCGCAACCTATGCCCTGCCCCTAATTGGAGTGGGCTTTATCCTGTTCTTCGTCTCCTACGCCATCCGGGCCTGGATCCGCTTTGCACCGCGCTCCACCCCAGAACCGAGTCGTCCGGACGCGCTTGAATCCCAAAAGCCCGAGTAACTACTCAGGTCGCCGCCCCAGGGCGGGCGGCGACCTGGTATGGATGGGGTGGAGAGCACCCAAGCACGTGGGCGGTGCCGTCCGGCGTGGGACGTAGCTCTGTTGGGTACCTGAAGAATGCGCGGACCAGAAGTCCACGCCACGGTATTTCCTCAAGGCGGCCGGTAATGCATGAAACCCTCTGAGGAATGTGATAGTTTCGTGTCCATGGCCAATTCCTATTCCATTGGAACGATCTTCGGCATTCCGATCCGGCTGCATATTACGCTGCTGATCTTTCTGCCGCTGTTTGCGCTTGGCCTGGCGCCGATGGAGGGACTCAGCGGGCTGTTCTATGGCGCCCTGGGAGCGGTTGGGCTGTTTGCCAGCGTGGTCCTGCACGAAGCCGGCCACTCGCTGGTCGCCCGCGCCAAAGGCTCGCGGATCCTGGAAATCCTCCTGCTGCCGATCGGCGGCATGGCGCGCCTGGACCGGATGCCCCGTCGGCCCATCGATGAAATCCAGACCGCACTCGCCGGACCCGCCGTCAGTTTTGCCCTGGGCATGGCCGGGTTATGGTTCGCCCCGGCCATCCGCCTCATCAATCCCGTCCTGGCCTTCATGGTGGCGGCGCTGGGGCGCATCAACATCATCCTGGCGATCTTCAACCTGATCCCGTCGTTTCCCATGGACGGGGGGCGGGTGTTCCGGGCGGTCCTGACCCCGCGGCTGGGGCGGCTGCAAGCCACTCGAATCGCCGCCAAGCTGGGGCGCGGCATCGCATGGGTGTTCGGCATCTTCGCCGTGCTGCCCTTGCTGCAAGGCCGCGGCATCCACTTCTCACTGCTCCTGATCGCCTTTTTTGTGCATCAGGCGGCCGGGGCCGAGGCCCGCATGGTCGAGCATGAAGCCGCCTTTGCCCGGCAACGCGCCCAGATGGGCGGACTGTGGCAAATCCCCGACTCCGAAGTGGAAGTCGGGCCGCCCCCCTATGCCCGGCCCCGACCCGATCCGCGCACGGCTACCCGCGGCATTTTCGACAACCTCATCGACCCCTGGCGATAGAACGGGACCCAAGGGGTCAGTCCCGTATTCTAGTACTGATTCCTGTCCGTGCTGCCGCCTATGGATAGATGATCATGATTTCACCCTGGGAAATGGCTTCGGCCTCTTCCAGCGTGATCCAGCGTTCCGCGAATTGCGGTCCCCACGAATCGGACACGGCGAGTTCGCGCGTGGCCGCGTTGTAGCCGATGATCAGGCAGACATGGCCCCGCGTGGGATGGACTTGAATCCGCCGGGCCGTCCGGCGAACCGCCGAGAGGCGCTGCGACCATTCGGGCCAGTCGGTGATGGCGGACCGTTCGCGCATCCGCCGGCTCAACTCCCGGTCGACGGACGGCATGGAGTACATGGCCCAGATGACTGGGAGCCCGTCCTCGATGAAGGCGGCGATGCCCCGCAACGTCAGCCGGCCGCGTTCGACGCGAATTCGGCGACCGTGACGCCGGACAAGGTCCCGTGCGCCGTCGGAGATGGCCTTGGTGTTGGTACCGCCGCCGAAGCCGGTCTCGCCGGCCATGGCCAGCACATACATGTCGGCCGGGATCCCCATGTAGCGCAAGGCCCGCTCCCATGTGGCCGGAACGCAATAGCCCTTCGGCCCCTGGTTGACCATCGGCAAGTCGCTCAGAATCACATCGCCGTTGGCCCGCCGCTGGATGCGGGACGCCAGGGTTTGCTTCAGGTCCCGGCGCGGGATGCGCTCGATGCCGGATTGGTCGATCGCGCTGGACGCCACGATGCGGAGGCTGACGTATTCATCCCGGGGCGCGGCCAGCAAGAATGAATGGCCCTCCCAATCCCAGCGACGAACGGATTCCGAGGTCTGGCGCGAATCGCCCATGCGCGTGGAGATGGGTCGGCCAAAGAGATCGGTCAGGGTATCGGTGAGGGCCCGCGCATCGGCGCGGATCAGGCGCTTGTAGTCCCGCTCGGGTTGGCGCAATTCGCCCACCGCATAGGGAACGTCCCCCTTGTTGGCAAAGATAAAGGAAAGGGAAATCGGCCGGTCGTCTTCGGCGTGCAGGGCCATGGCATAGGCCCGGCGGCCGAAGACCGGCGCGGAATGCCGGGGATACAGCCGATAGCTGGAAGACGTCGAGGTTTTCGACTCCAGGGGCCAGCCGAGCCGTTGCGCCACGTCGTCGGAGTCCTCCTCCCACAACGACCCGCGGCCCCATAGCGGAAGCCCCGCGGCATGGTTCAGCCGGGCATGATCCGGGTTCGGATCAGGGCCGCCCGTCCCAAGCGCTTGAGGCGGCGACATCACGGCCATCCATCCGGCCAGGCCGATCGGAATACAAAAACGTCTCATCGGATCGATGCCGAAGTGTCCCATACTGCGCAAGTGAAGCCAAGCCCCGGCGGGCTTCATGTGGACGGCATGCGGAATGTTTTGCCGCTGGCGTCTATCGCGGTAATGGAATCGGAGAGAGAGGGATTCGAACCCCCGTCCCGCTTGCGCAGGATCCGGTTTTCAAGACCGGCGCGTTCGGCCACTCCGCCATCTCTCCGCGTTTGGTCCCCCCAACGTTAGCGCATGGACGGCCTATATGCCAAGCGGCGAAAATCGCCCTAGAATGTCCAGCGGCCGCCGAGACCGAAGAAGGGATCATCCACATAAGCAAATTCTCCGTAGAAGGAGAATTCGCGGGTCAGGTTGAGAATGGCGCCGATGGCAAATGCCAGATCGGTATCGTCCGAGGTGGCTTTCACACCGGCTCTCTTGGCTTCTTGATCCGTGAAATTCAGGCCGATGAAGACATAGGGGGAGAACAGGCCGACTTCGCGGCTGACGAGGGCGCCGCCGGTGAAGGCGTTGGCGGTGGTGTCGCCGCCGCCGTCCAGGTCAAAGGCGGCATAGCTCCAGCTTGCGCGCAGGGCGATGTCGACCGGGCTGTCCTTGAGGGGCAGGGTGAACTTGCCGCCAAGCTGGGCGGCCAAACCGATATCGCCGAAATCCGGATCGATGGCCCCGAGATCGGCAAAGAACGCCAGCCGCCCGATGGGTGCGAAGGACAGGCGTCCGCCGTAGAGGTTGAAATCATCGCCCAGGACGGCTCCCGCGGAGACTCGGGTTTCACCGGCCACTGGCGAAACGGCGCTATCGGCAACCGGCAGCCCGGCAAACTGGGCGCTGGCGGATAGTGAAATCGCGACGACACAGAGGAACAGCAGGCATTTTTTCATGAATGAACTCCTTATCCCGGCGAAGGCCGGCATACATTTGTTATACGGGGGGCAGTATACCGCACCATCCCGGGCATTGCCATTCGACTATCAACCAATTATCAATCCATCAGGGTTCGATCTCGATGCCGTGGCGTTCGAGCAGGGAGCCCTCGGCGAGGGCCAGGGTGGATAGCTGGCGGTTGTAGTCCGCCAAGGCCTGGATTTCGGCATTGCGCGCGGAGGTCAGATCGCGCTGAAGCTGCAGAACCACGAAGCTGGTGCTGCGCCCGCTGTCGAGTTTGCGTTGTTCGGCCGCGAGGGCTTCTTCGGCGTATTCGCGCGCCTCGCGGGTCGCCTGGACGCGCTCGAACCCGGTCTCGACCGCCGCCACGGCATTGTCGACTTCGACCAGGGCGTATTCCTCGGACTGGCGCAGTTGCAACCGCATCTTGTCGGCGGTGTCGCGGCTTTGCCGGAACCGCTGCCGCGCGGTGCGGTTGCCCAGGGGAACGGAAAACGTCGCGCCGAGGCTCCAATAGGGCTCGTCGCCGGATCCGATGCGATCGAGGGAACCGGAGTAGTCATCCTCTGAGCTGGCTACCCAGCCGGCGCTGCCGACGAGTTCCAACGAAGGCAGGACCTGGTTGCGCTGCAAATCGACCGTCAGCCCCTGGCGTTCCAGCGCCATCCGCGCCTGGCGCAGATCGGGTCGGTTTTCCAGGGCGCGATCGCCGCTGATCACGGCATCCACCGCGACCGGATCGGCTTGGAGATCGCCGATCGGCACGAGAGTCTCGGCGCGATAGACGCGGTGGTTGGCAAAGAGCAGGGCTTTCAGGCGATTTTGGGCTTCGGCATAGGTCCGTTTGGCAGAGCTGAGGTCGGCGCGCGCGGCGGCGGCCTGGGTTTCGGCCTGCTTTTCATCGAGAACCGACAGGGACCCGATCTGGACCCTGCGGCGGTTGTCCTCGTAGGGCCGGGTGGCGAGGCGAACGGCCTCTTCCTGCACCCGGATGGCCTCGCGGGCCTGGATCAGCGCATACCACGCGGTCTCGACCTGCCCGACCACCTCTTGCAGGCGGCCTTCGAGCTGAATGGCCGCCTCGGCGGATTGCTGGTCGGCGATGTTGACGCGCGTACGGACATCATCGGTACGAAAGCCCTTCAGCAGGGGCTGGGTGAGGGTGAGCCCCGCGCTGCCGCTGCTGGTATCGAAGGGGTTGCTCTCGCGGATGCCGCTGGATTCACCCAGCCGTCCGCCAAGTTCATAGCGCAGCCCTCCGAGCGAAGTCGCCCCGGACACGGATGTCCGCCAGGTATCGGCATCGGATTCCGAACGCAACCGCCCCTCCTCGCCCTGGGCACCCAGGGATTCCTCGCGCCGGCGCTCGGCGGCAAGGGACAGGGTCGGATCATAGCCCCCGCGTGCGGCAAGGCTCTCCCGCTCCGCAATCCGCCGGGTGATCTGTTCGATCTGCAGGTCCAGGTTGTTCTCCAGCGCCAACTCGACGCACTCGGGTAGAGTGATGTTCCGCACGGCTTCCTCCCCGGCCCCCGCGGAAAGCGAAACCATGACCAGCAAGACCAACCGCCACGCCCCCCCCCCACGGGCTTGTCCTGCGGGTGAATCAGATCCCCTGACCTCTGACCTCTGGCCTCTGTTGTCATGCTTACTCATATCGCAGTGCCTCGATGGGATCCAGCCGGGCGGCCTTCCGCGCGGGATAGAAGCCGAAAAAGATGCCGATGACGGCGCTGAACGCAAACGCCATCACGACGGACTCTGGAGAGACCAGGGTATTCCAGCCAAACTTCAAGGAAACGGCGCGGGCGGTGGCGTAGCCCAGGCCGATGCCGATGATGCCGCCAACGATGCTCAGCACGACCGCCTCCACCAGGAATTGCAGCAGGATATCGCCGCCGCGTGCGCCCACCGCCATGCGGACACCGATCTCGCGCGTGCGTTCCGTCACGCTCACGAGCATGATATTCATGATGCCGATGCCGCCCACCAGCAGGGAAACCCCCGCGATCGCCCCGAGCAGGATCGTCATGGTCTGGGCGGTCGAGGTCGCCATTTCCAGCATGTCCTGCATGTTCCGGATGATGAAGTCATCCTCCTGCCCCTCCGGAATGCGGTGCCGTTGGCGCAACAAGGCCGTGATCTGGTCCACCACCTCCGGAATTCGCTCCGCACTTTCGGCCTGCACGGAAATCGCCCGAAACGCATTCTCGCCGGTCAGCCGCACCATGGCGCTTGTCCACGGCACCAGCACCATGTCGTCCTGGTCGCGCCCCATCATGTTCGCGCCTTTGGCCCGCAGCACGCCGATCACCTCGTAGGGCGCATGCTGAATGCGGATCATCTGCCCGACCGGATCGCCCCCTCCGAACAGGTTGGTGGCCACGGACTGCCCCAGCACGGCCACCTTGGCCGCGGCGCGGACTTCCGCCTCGGCGAAGTGGCTGCCCCCTTCCAGCCGCCACGCGCGCACCGCGGGATATTCCTCGCTGACCCCATAGACCGTTGTGTTCACGTTCTGGTTGCCGGCCGCCACCTGCGCACTGGCGCGAACCTCCGGGGAGGCCCCCGCCAGTCCGGAGATTTCCTGCCGGATGGCATCATAGTCCTGGCGGGTCAGCGAGACGCCGCTGCCGAAGCCCATGTGCACGCGCCCGCTGCGCGCCGCGCGGGAGATGATCATGACCATGTTCTGGCCCATCTGTTCGATGCTTTCGGCCACCTGCGCCTTCGCGCCGGTGCCGATCGCCACCATGGCAATGACGGCGGCCACGCCGATGATGATGCCCAGCATGGTCAGGCCCGTGCGCAGGAGATTCCGCCGCAGCGCCCGCAGGGCGATGGTCCAGGTCGCGGAAAACTTCACGGGCGCTCCTCCATGGCCACGCCATGCCACCGGGCCAGTTCGTCCGCGGCATCCAGCCGATTGGCGACGGGCCGGTCAGAGACAATCTGCCCGTCGCGCATGACGATCTCGCGCCGGCAGTAGCGAGCGATGTCCGGCTCATGCGTCACCATCAGGATCGTCATGCCCCGGCGGTTCAGGTCCTGGAAGATGGACATGATCTCGATGCTGGTGCGGGTGTCGAGGTTTCCGGTGGGCTCATCGGCCAGTAGCAGGGCCGGCTGATTCACCAGCGCGCGGGCAATGGCCACGCGCTGCTGTTGACCGCCGGACAACTGGCTGGGGGCATGGCCCGCGCGGTCGGCCAGGTTCACCTGCTCCAGGGCCGCGTGGGCGCGGCGGCGCAGCTCGCGCCCGCCATGACCCGCCGGCGAGTACAATAGCGGCAGTTCCACATTTTCCAGCGCCGAGGTGCGCGACAGCAGGTTGAACCCCTGGAAGACGAATCCCAGCCGCTGGTTGCGCAACCGCGAGAGTGCGCCCTTGGAAAGCGAGCCGACCTCCTCCCCATCCAGCACATAGCGTCCGGCGGTTGGCCGGTCCAGGCAGCCGATCAGGTTCATCAGCGTGGATTTTCCCGATCCGCTCGCGCCCATCACGGCCACGAATTCTCCCTTGGCCACCGACAAGGTTACGTTACGCACGGCATGCACGGCCACTTCGCCGGACGGGTAGACCTTGTCCACACCTTCCAGATGGATGACGGGTTGCGCGTCCATGGCCATTCGGTTCAACGCATGCCCCGGCGCGGGGGAGTGGGCATGAAGGGCGAGGTGCCGGTGGCGCGCGCCCGATTGGCCGATTCCGTCGCCGTCTGGATGCCCGTCACGACCGACTCGCCTTCCTGCAGTCCCGGGCCCAGCACTTCGGTCCAACTGCCATCGGTGATGCCCAGGACCACGTTGCGCGCATGCAGGATGCCCGGCTCGGTCATGACATACACCGTTCGCTGTTCCGGCAACGATTCTTCCCGAACACGCCCTCCCCGATCCCGGCCCTGTCCGCGACCCCGGCCCGACGTGGCCGCGGGCGGGCGTTCCGCCGGATCCGACGGGGCCTCTGCCGCCGCCCCCTCCGCCGACGGCCCATCCGGCGCCTCCACCACGGCGACATCGTCCGCGGGACGGAAGCGCAGCGCCGCGTTGGGCAGGCGCAGGACGTTGTCGCGCCGCGCCGTCACCACCGCCGCATTGGCGGTCATGCCGGGGCGCAGCCGCAGGTCGGCATTGTCCACATCCACAATCGCAATGTAGTTAACCACATTCTGAACCGTGACCGGCTCGAAGCGCACCTGGCTGACGGTTCCGGTAAACGTTCGCGCGGGATAGGCGTCCACCGTGAACGTCACGCTCTGGCCCTCCTCGACGCCGCCGACATCGGCCTCGGAAATCTGCGCCTCGATGCGCATCTGGCGCAGATCCTGCGCCAACGTGAACAGCGTCGGCGCATTCAGGCTGGCCGCGACGGTCTGGCCCACATCCACGGCGCGTGAAATCACCACGCCATCCATCGGCGAAAAGATCGTGGTCTTTTCCAAGTCGACCTGCGCCTTGCTCAGGCTGGCCTCGCGCATCCGCAGCGACGCCCGCGCCTGCGCCAGGGAGGCCTCGGCCTGATCGAAGTCGGCCTGGCTGACGAGGTCCAGTTCGCGCAGCTCCCGGGCGCGCTGGAAGTTCGCCTCGGCCAATTTCAGGGAGGCGCTGGCGCTCTCCAGTTCCGCCTGGGCCTGGTCCAGTTGCCGCTCATAGATCGAGGCATCCAGGCGCGCCAACACCTGGCCATTGGTCACGGACGAATTAAAGTCGGCCCGCAGCTCGACGATTTTCCCGGACACCTCGCTGCCCACCAGGACGGTTTGCACGGCGCCCAACGCTCCGTTGGCCGTGACGGTCTGAATGATCTCCCCGCGCTCCACGGTCACGGTCCGGAAGTTCGCGACGCCGGACCGGCGGCCCGCGCGACCGATCCACCGCCATCCGGCCAACCCCAGCGCAATCAACACCACCAGCCACACCATGCTACGTCCGGCCCTGCTCATGTCATCCACCACTCTTCGTTCATGTACTTTAATTTCCGTCGATCAACCATCCCGGAAGGTTACACCTGCGCACGAAATATCAAAACCCTGGAATCCGCCCCCCCCTTCCGCAAAACGTCCCTGCGCCCCAATGAGGCACGGGGCGCCTGATTTCCATCGCCCCCCCCCCTCACTTTTGATAGAGGTACCGCATTCATCCGAGATGGATGTGCCCCGGAAGAGGTCTTGATGATATTTGCGATCACATTCCTGCTGGTCGTCGTGACCATCTCGCTGCTGGTCACCCGGCTGGCCGCGGTAGCGCTCATGCTGACCGGCATGTCGATGGAATCCGCCCGCTTCCAGGCCCGCTCCGCGCTGGCCGGCGTGGGCTACACCACCAGCGAGGCCGAGCTGGTCGTCAACCACCCCGTGCGCCGCCGAATCATCATGCTGCTGATGCTGCTGGGCAACATCGGCATCCCCACCGTGGTGGCCACCCTGGTGGTGTCGCTGCTGACCGCCACCCAGGCGGAAAACTGGTGGCGCCCACTGTTGCTGCTGGTCGGTGGCCTTCTCCTGCTGCTCTACATCGCCCGGAGCCAGCGGCTCGAAACCCACCTCAACCGGCTGCTGGCGTGGATCCTCCAGCGCTGGACCGATCTGGAGGTCCGCGATTATGTCGCCCTGTTCCAGCTCCAGAACGGCTATGCCGTCAATGAAATGCTGGTGGAACCCGACGACTGGATTGATGGCAAGAATCTGGCCGACGCGGCGCTCTCCCACGAGGGCGTGCTGGTGCTGGGCATCCAGCGGCAAAACGGCGAGTATGTCGGCGCGCCGCGCGCGGATGACATCGTCCACGCCGGCGACGTCCTCATCCTCTACGGCGCCGTGGCGCGGATCGAGGAACTGGACGAACGCAAAGCCGCCACCGGCGATGCCGCCCACCGCCAGGCCGTCGCCGAACTCGACAGCCAGCAGGCGGCGACCGCCACCTGAAGCAATCTTCAGAATCCCACTTTTGAGTTCGGGGGCGTGGTGTGCCAGATTTGTACCGTGCTCTATTCCTCAACCAGTCCAACCTACCGACCCGGCCCGGGGGCTTCCATGCCATGGTCCGACAGGTGCCGGATCCACGCCATGGAAAATGAATTTCCACGCCATGGAAAATCCGGCCCGGGAGGTGGTACGGTCCCGGGGACGGCCCCATGAATCCGTTTGCGGCCCGTCCCGATCCCCGGCCTGAACCGGAACTATCGGTTTTGCTGCCCGCCTTCAATGAAGAGGCGTGTATCGAGACGGTCCTGTGCGAGACGCTTGGCGTGCTGCGCGGATTGGACCGCACGTTCGAAGTCCTGGTCGTCGACGATGGCTCCACCGACGCCACCCCCGAACGCCTCCGGCGCCTGAAGGCGGAGTTTCCCGAATTGCGCGTCCTGCGCCTGGACCGGAACTCCGGGCAAAGCGCTGCGCTCGGCGCGGCGTTCCAGGCCGCGCGCGGGGCAATCTTCGTCACGCTCGACGCCGATGGCCAGAACGACCCCGCCGACATCCCCGCGCTCGTCGCGCGCCTCGATTCGTGCGACCTCTGCTGCGGCTTCCGCGCCAAACGCCAGGACACCCTCTCCAAGCGCATCGGCAGCCGGCTGGCCAATGCCGTCCGCAACCGCGCCCTGCACGAAACCATCCGCGATACCGGTTGCACCCTCAAAGCCTTCCGCGCCGAGTACGCCCAAACCCTGCCCATGCAGTTCCGCGGCATGCATCGCTTCCTGCCCGCCCTCATGGCCATGGCCGGCGCGCGCATCGAAGAACTGCCGGTGAACCACCGGCCGCGCGCCGCCGGCCAGAGCAAATACACCAACTGGGGCCGCCTCAAGGAAACCCTCGCGGATCTCCGCGCCGTCCGCTGGATGCAGAAACGCCACCGCCCCGTCCGGATCGAGGAGTTGTAATGGACACGCTGCGCAGTTTCATGGACGTCCTCGCCAGCCCGCTGGGCCTGCTGGGCATGCTGGGCCAAGTTCTGTTCTTTTCGCGATTTCTCGTCCAGTGGCTCGCCTCGGAAAAACAGGGCCGCTCCACCGTTCCGCTCTCGTTCTGGTGGCTGTCCATCGGGGGCGGCCTGCTCCTGCTGGTCTATGCCTTGTGGCGCCACGACCCCGTCATCACCCTCGGCCAAGCCGTCGGGCTGTTCGTCTATGTCCGCAACCTCATGCTGATCCACCGCCACAAATCCGCCCAGGCGGCGGATGCCACGTGAGGAAACCGCCTCATGCGCCGCCCCGCTCTCTGGCAGCTCTTTCTGGTCGCCGCCCTCCTCTGGGGCGGCGAGTACCTGCGGCGCGACGTCTGGGAACCCGACGAGGCGCGCTTCGCCTACGTCGCCCGTGAAATGGCCCAGGACGGGCACTGGCTGGTGCCCCACCGCAGCGGCGAGTACTATGCCCACAAGCCCCCGCTGCTTTTCTGGCTGATCAACCTGTTCTCGTTCGCCACCGGCCTGCCCGTCGGCCGCCTGGCCGTACGCCTGCCGGGTTTCTTCGCCGGCATCCTGGCGCTTTGGTCCACCGCCCGGCTGGCCGAACGCTGGGCCGGGGAAAAGACCGCCTGGCCGTCCGTGCTGACGCTGTGCAGCACCTATCTCTTCTGGCATGAGATCGGCTTCGCCCGCATGGACGGCCTGCTGATCGGCTGGACCGCGGCGGCGATTGCGCTGTTGTTCCTCAACGACGACGCACCGTCTTTCTGGCGTCCCGCGCTGGCTTGGCTGGGCATGGGGCTGGGCATCCTGACCAAAGGCCCCGTCGGCCTGCTGATCCCCGCCGGCGCCTATGCCACCGCCCGGCTGGCGGCCGGCGAAGGCCGCCTCCTGAAAAAATCCCACTGGATCTGGGGGCCCTTCCTGGCGCTGGCGCCGGTGGCGCTGTGGCTGGGTTTCGCCTGGCTTCAGGGCGCCCCCGACGGCTATTTCCGCGAATTGCTCTTCTCCCAAAACATCGAACGCGCCGGCGGCGGTTTCGGTCACAAGCAATCGTGGTTTTACTTTCTGAAAACATTCCCGGCCGATTTCCTGCCTTGGACTCTCTGCCTGCCGGCGGCCGTGCTACTTCTGCGCCGCGATCCGGAATACCGCTTGCTGCTCCGGCGTCTCGGGGGCTGGATCGCCTTCATTCTCGTTTTCTTCAGCCTCATGAATTCCAAGCGCAACATCTACGTGCTCGGCGCATTCCCGGCGGCCGCGATCCTTGTGGCGGCGGTTTGGGCCGAACTCTCCGCGGCGGAATTCCGCTGGGCGCGTTTCGCCCGCGGCGCGATGATCCTGCTGTTCATCGTGGCCGGCCCCGGGCTGCTGGCCGCGAGTTTCCATCCGGCCCTGCCCATCCCGGGCCGGACGCTTTGGCCCGCGGGCCTGGCCGCCACTCTCGGGGCCGTCGGATTGATCGTTGAAAACGGCCGCCCGGCCCGGCCCGGACGATTTTTCGCGGTGGCGTCCATCTATTTGCTCATGGTCCAGGCCGCTATCGGCCTGTTCGTTTATCCGGCGGTGAATCCGCTGAAGATTCCCGGGGCGCTGGCGGCAGACGCCGCGGCGGCCATCCCGCCCGACCGCCCGTTGCTGATTTACAATATCAACGGCGAAATCCTGGCCTATTACGCCAACCGCCGCGGCGAAGTCCTGCGCACGCCCGAGGCGTTTCAGGCCGCCATCGAACGGGAACGACGCGGCTTTGCGGTCCTCCAACGCACCGGACGGAATGCCTGGCCCGAGGACCTTCCCCTGCCGGCCGGAACCGCCGCCGAGTACCGCATGGGCAGCAAACGGTTTTGGGGGATCGCATTCGACTCGCCGCCGGCCGCCGAATAGGGTAAGGCAACGGCCATGATTAAACGAATGATCGAATCAAGCCTGGCGTGTGCGCTGTGGCTGGGCGCGACGCTGGCGTGGGGCGCGGACGGGGTTCCGGCCGGCGAGCCCCTGCGCGTGATCGGTTTCGGCTCGTGCCACCACCAGTCGCTCAGCCAGAAGTTCTGGGAACCCCTGCTGGCCCAGAAACCCGACCTGTTCATCTTCGGCGGCGACAACATCTATTCCGACACCTACGACATGGAGTTGCAGCGCGCCAAATACGCCCAGCTCGGCGCGCTGCCCGGCTACCAGCAGCTCAAGGCCCTCTGCCCCGTTCTCGCCACCTGGGACGACCACGACTACGGCCTGAATGATTCCAATGCCGACTTCCCCTTCAAGGAAGGATCCCGGCAGAACTTCCTGGATTTCTTCGAGGTGCCCGCCGACTCCCCGCGGCGCGCCCGCGAGGGCATCTACGACGCCGAGATCTTCGGCCCCGAAGGCCGGCGCGTGCAGGTTATCCTGCTCGATATGCGTTGGTTTCTCTCGCCCATGCAGAAGCTGGACGACCCCGGCACCGTCGACGGCAAGTACGGACTCACCACGGACACCAACGCCACCCTGCTGGGCGAAGCCCAATGGGCGTGGCTGGAGGAGCAACTGCGCGTTCCCGCGGAAGTGCGCCTGCTCGTCTCTTCCATCCAGGTCGTCGCCGACGAACACTACTGGGAACGCTGGGGCGCCCTGCCGCACGAACAGCAACGCCTCTACGACCTCATCCGCCGCACCGGCGCCGAAGGACTCGTCATTCTCAGCGGCGACCGGCATCAGGCCGAACTGTCGCGCAAGGACGACGCCATCGGTTATCCTCTCTATGATCTGACCTCCAGCGGCCTCAACAAGGCCCGCCGCGAACTCAGTGATGAACCCGCCAGCTACCGTGTTGGCGCAGCCTTCCAATGGGACAACTTCGGCATCCTGCGCCTCGACTGGGATTCCCCCGACCCGGCGATCACCCTCCAGGTCTACAACACCTTCGGCCGCCCCGTGATCTCCGAAACCGTCCCCCTCCGGCTCTTGAAAAATCCGGCGCCCTGACGAAGCCTCCGGATCCGGCCACCGCCCGGAACACCCTATCCCCGCACCAGCAGGACCAGCGCCAAAACCGCCAGCAACAGCGTCACGGCCTGCCGGAAGCGCACCGGCGACAAACGCTCCAGCGTCCGTTTGGCCAGCCAGGTCCCCAGCACCATGGCCGCCCCCATCGCCAACGCCAATCGCCAGAACTCCGGAGGCAAGGCCACAAAACGCCGATAGACCAGAAACTTCGCCGCATGCATGCCCAGCGCCGACGCCGCCTCGCTGGCAACGTAGGATACCGGCGGCAGCCCCAGCGCATGAAACACCGCCGCCCCCAGCGGGCCGGCGCTTCCGGCCACGCCCGACAGGAAACCCGTCAGCCCGCCGCCGGCCACCAGCCAAACCGTGCCACGAGGCTGGACGGCCAGAAACCGGCGGCGCAACACCAGCAAGACCAGCAGCACCGCGCCGATGATCCGGCCCGCCGCCCCGGCAGGCAGCCGCACGAAAGAATATGCCCCCAGCAGACCGCCGGGCACCGCCCCCAAAAGGAACATCCCCACCGCCCGCCAGCGAATCTGCGTCCACCCCAGTCCAGCCCGGGCCAGATTGCCGATCATCTGGGCGACGGTCAGCAGGGGCACGGCCTGGGCGGGCCCCACCACCGCGGTCAGAACCGGCAAAAGCAGCAATGCGCCTCCGAACCCCGCCGCGCCGGAAACGAAAGCCGCCAGAAACGCCCCCGCCACCACCAGCCATTCGTTCACGCCAACTCCGCTTCCCGGGACCGGCCGACCGGCGGCCAGCGGCACGCAAAGCACGCCCCCGGCTGCCCCGGGTTGACCAGCCGCAGCTCACCCCCATGCGCCTTCGCGATCTCCGCCGCCAGCGCCAGCCCCAGGCCCGCCTTCCCGGTCTCCGCCCCCGGCACCTGCGCAAAGCGGTCAAAGATGGTCTGGCTGAATTCCACCGGTATGCCCGGCCCGCCGTCGGTGACCGCCAGGCGCATCCCTTTCGCGCCGATCGCGGAAGATTCGATCCGGACCGTTCCGCCCTCCGGTGTGTGGCGCAGCGCGTTGTCCACCAGATTCCCCAGCATCTCCATCAAGAGCTCCTCGATTCCCTCCACCTGCGGCCCCGGGGTTTCCATCTCCGCCACCAGCCCCACGCCGCGGGCTTCCGCCAGCGGCTGGTAGATCTGGCACACCGGCTCCACGATCGAGGCCAGCCGAACCGGCGCAAACCGCCCCTTCAGCGCCCCGGCCTCCAGTCGCGAAAGCTGCAGCAGTTGCTCCACGATCCGCGTCAGCCGGTCCAGTTCGCCCAGCATCGTCTCCAGCGCCTCGCGATAGTCCTCCGCCGTCCGCGACCGGCTCAACGCCACCTCGCCCAAACTGCGCATCGCCGCGATCGGATTGCGCAGCTGGTGCGCCGCGTCGCCGCTGAACCGCTCCAGCCGCCCCAGCGCCCCCGCATAGCCGTCGAACGCCGCGTTCACCGTCTCCGCCAGGCTCTTCGTCTCGTCGTCGGGCATGGACCCGGTTTCGATCCGCTCGGACCATTGGCCGCCGCGGATGCGCACGGCCGTCTCGGCCATCGCATGCAGCGGGCGGATCATCCGCCGCGAAATCCACCACGCCGCTACCGCCCACGGCGGAATCAGCAGCAGCGTCATGCCCATCGCTTCGGCGACCTCCGTCATGCCCTCGTTCCAGGTCTCGTACGGATTCGCCCGCCAGTGCATCCACTCGACCAGAATATAGATCACCGTCTGACTCGCCACGAACAGCCCCAGCAGCAGCAGCAGGTAGAGAAACACCCGCGAGCGGAATTTGAACGTCATTCGCCACCCTCCGCCAGCCGGAACCCCACACCGCGTACCGTGCGGACCAGTTTCAGCTCGTGTTCCCGATCGATCTTCTCCCGCAGGTGCGACAGATGCACGTCGATCACGTTGTCCAGCGGCGTCAGCCGTCGGTTGACTTTCCACACCTCGCGCGCCAGGACGTCGCGCGACACCGGCTGCCCGCGCCATTGCGCCAGCAGCGCCAGCACGTCGAACTCGCGCGCCGTCAGGTCCACCTGCCGTCCCGCGCGCCGCACCTGCCGGGCCAGCCGGTCGATTTCCAGGTCCGCGATCCGCAGCTGGTCCTCGTCGGCCTGCCGGACCGCCGTCCGCAGCCGCGCGCGGATCCGCGCCAGCAGTTCCGAAAACGCAAAGGGCTTGGTCAGGTAGTCGTCCGCGCCGTCCTCCAGCCCCGCCACGCGCTCGGGCAGCGTGTCCCGCGCCGTCAGGATAATCACCGGCATGTGGTGGCCTTCGCTCCGCACCCGCCGCAGCCACGTCCGCCCGTCGCCGTCCGGCAGGTTCAGGTCCAGCACCACCAGCGCCGGCGCGCCGCGCGCCAACTGCGCATCGGCCTCCGCCAACCGACCGGCCACCGCCACCGCAAACCCCTCCTCGCCCAATCCCCTCGCCAAGCTCTCGCACAGGTGCGGATCATCCTCGACCATCAGTAGACCGCCGGCCATTCTCTTGTCGGATTCTCTCATCTTCCCATGGCCATCTTAAGGATTCCGCCATTGAATGCGATGAGAATCTTATCCATTCTGGCACCGTCGCGTTCCCGATCGCCCGGTCATCCCCGACAGGCATGTGCGTCGCCTTGGACGATGCCGGAAAGCCCTGGGCTAATATTGGACAAACACAAAACCCGCCGCCCGGTCAATATATCGGGGAGGAGGCAGATCGACCTGGTACTGGGAATAGGCCCTTTCCGAAACAAACAGAACCAGCCCTCCTTCGCCGACCTTGCCAGCCACAAAGTTTCCCATTTCTTCAAGTGGAACAAATCTCCTGTCGTCCGGAGCCCGCTCCAGTCCATAGGTCAATTCGCCCGCTCCGCGCAGCAACCAGGCATCCGCCCGCTTGAAGCACCAATTGACCGCACCCACGTAATGGGGCGTCGTCAAGATCAGGGTATCCGCCTTCACCTGCCCCGCGTTCCGCGCGAGCAGATGCAGGGGGGCGTTGCCCCGGAGGGCCTGCACCGGAAACACGAGCGGGAAACATGCGAGCACCAGGACCGGCGCCGCCGCAAAACAGGCCAGCTTGCGCAAAGGCTCCCGGGCCATTGCGCTCCCCCACAGCGCTCCCCCAAAGGCCACCACCGCCACGGCCCCCAGCGCAAACACCCCCACTTCGGACCAGGCATAGACCCGCCACGCCGGTGGAAAGGGCAAAATGTGCAAGGCCGCAAATCCCCAGAGGGCGATCAGCACCAGAGTGCCGAGTCCCCGCGCGGCCACGTCGAACCGGCGGGTTTCTCCGGCTTTCAGGAACTCGACCGCCCCCAGCGCCACCAGCACGGCCAGCGGAGGCAAACAAGGGAGAATATAGGTGCCCAGCTTCCCGCTCGACGCGGAAAAAAAGAGGAAGTGCATCGCCACCCAGAGCAGACAGAACATCACCAGGGGCGTCTTCCCGATTCTGCGCAACCCCGCCACGGCCGATGGCAACAGCACCATCAGCGGCAAGGCACCGCCCGCCAAGACGGGAATGAAATACCAGAACGGTTCCGGATGCTGTGCGGTGCCTGGATCGAGAAAACGTTGGATGTGTTCGTGCCAGATGAAATACCGCCAGAAATCGGGCGCCCGATGGTGGACCGCCATGGCCCAGGGCAAAATGACCGCGGCCGCCACGGCCAATGGCATCCAAGGCAGGCGCAGCAGGTCCCGGGCCTTCCGTCTCCACAACAGATACGGCACGATCACCAGCACCGGCAGCACCAGTCCCAGCAGCCCCTTGGTCAGAAACGCCAATCCGCATGCCAGGCCAAACCCCGCATGACACCAGCGCCGCCGGCCCGGCGATTCCGCTTGGTCGCCGCAAAAGTACAAGACCAGCGCCAGCGCGACGAACGCGGAGAATGGACCGTCCAGAACCGCGAAGGTGCCGCACAAATAGACCAGCGGCGCCGCCAGGAACAGAGCCACGGCAAAACCGGGACTGGCGTCCTTTCGCCGCCTCATCAGCAGCAGAATGGCCAATGCCGACACCCCGGCGGCCAACGCCGAAGGCAACCGGACGGCGAAGGGCGTTTCGCCCAACACCTCCTGGCTGGCCGCAATCAGCCAATAGCCCAGCACCGGCTTCTCGAAATAGTCCCAACCGTTGAACCGCGGCACCACCCAATCTCCCGAAGCGCGCATCTCGCGCGGGATCTCCGCATAGCGCGTTTCGTCGGGAATGAACATCGGACGGATACCGAGCGGTGCCACGTAGACCAGCAAAAACAATCCCGCCAGCCAGCCCGCCTGCATTTTTGTCATGCCTCGCTCCTCCCGGCGGGGTGCTGGACCGCCACCCAACCCTCGCGGCCGGAAATCGACCCCGGCAGGATCCTCCCCCGGTCCGGCCGGAAACCGGCGGCGATGTCCCCAAGCGGAACGAATTCGATTTCCCGGTCCCGCGCCTGGTCCAGAAACGTCTCGAACAGATCCAGTCGGCTGCCGCCCTCCACCTCCGCATGGATCGCCAGAACGTTCAGCCGGCCCCCCTTGAATCGGTCGAGCAGGGATTGGTTGTAGTTCTCGTCGGTGATGCCGTCGCGTCCGATGACCTCGTCGTAGGTCGGCAACGTCACGGGCACCTGGATCTGCGCGGCAGCGCCGTCCACCTCGGGAACAAACACGCTGGTCCCCCGGCAATCGCTGTTGAACGTGAAGGGGAACGCGGCCTTGCCTCGCAACACGCGCTCGTTGGCTTTCCAGCCCGGAGCGGCCGAGCAAGTCGGGGGCCGTCCGAGTATGCCCGCCAGCTCGTCATAGCCCCGGCACAGCTCCGCCTCCAGCTCCCCCTCGCCCATGCGATCGATCCGCGCCTGCCAGGCGTGGTGATCCCAGGCATGGACGCCAATCTCGTGCCCGGCCTCCGCCGCCACCCGGATCACAGGCGCCAGGCGCTCACCGATGCGAGGCCCCGGCCAGAACACCCCCTTCAACAGGATGTCCCAGCCATACAGGCTGGCCGCGCGGCTGCGCAGCATCTTCAGCAGAAAGGCCGGGCGCAACAGCCGCCAGAGGTGCCGACCCATGTTGTCGGGCCCAACCGAGAAAAAAAAGGTCGCCCGGATGCCCCGCTCCTGCAGCACCCGGCATAGGCGGGGAACTCCCGTCTTCGTGCCCCGGTATGTGTCGACGTCGATTCGCAACCCGGCTCTCATGCCAAGGCCCCGGCGAGCCTTCGCGGCGCGAAGGACGGCGGAATCGACGGGCGCGGCTCCTCGGCCGGCAGCCTGAAGTTTCCCGATTGAATGGCGTCGCGCAGAAAGAAGTCCAGCGTTTGGGCCACGGACTGCTCCAAGCCGATCTTGGGCTGCCAGCCCACCAGCCGCCGGGCGTTCCGGATGCTCGGTTTGCGGTGCTGCGTATCCTGATACCCTTCGCCATAGTAGCTTCCGCTCTCAATCTCCTGGTAGCCCGCAAACGGCGGGAACTTCGACCGCAGGGGGTGCGCCTCGAACTTTGCCACCAGCATCTCGGCCAGATCCCGAATGCTTGCCTCGTTGACGGGATTCCCGATGTTGACGATCTGCCCGTCGCAGCGCCCGCCGTCGTTCTCGATGATGCGGCAAAGGCATTCGATCCCGTCTTCAATATCCGTGAAACAGCGCTTCTGCCCCCCCCCGTCCACCAACTGGATCGGCGTGCCCTCCACCAGATTCAGGATCAACTGCGTGATCGCCCGCGAACTCCCGATCCGGGCGGAGGTCAGGCTGTCCAGACGCGGGCCCAGCCAGTTGAAGGGCCGGAACAGCGTGAACGGCAGCCCCTGGTGGCGCCCGTAGGCCCAGATCACCCGGTCCAGCAATTGCTTGATGCTGGAATAGATCCACCGCTCCTTGCAAATCGGGCCCAACACCAGCGGGCTGGTGTCTTCGTCGAACTCCGGATCTTCGCTCATCCCGTACACTTCCGAGGTCGACGGAAACAGGATCCGCTTCTTGTACTTTACGCAGTAGCGGATGATCCGGAGGTTCTCTTCGAAATCCAGTTCGAACACCCGCAGCGGATTGCGGGTGTACTCGATCGGGGTCGCAATCGCCACCAGCGGCAGCACGAGGTCGCACTTGCGCACATGGTATTCCAGCCACTCGCGATGGATGGAGATGTCGCCCTCCGCGAAGTGGAACCCCGGACGGCCCTCGAACCGCGCCAAGTAGTTCGACCGCAGATCCATGCCGTAGACGTCGTAGCGGCCATCGTCCAGCAGCCGTTCGCACAACGCGCTGCCGATGAATCCGTTGGCGCCCACCACCAGCACGCTCTTCTTCCGGTCCGCCTTCCAGCGGCTGGCCCGGGCCCCGAAGGCCATGCGCGGGGCCAAGTGAAGTTCGCGGGCCAACTGGGCTCCCGTCATATACAGGCCCCCCTCCGCCTGTCCGTATTCGATTTCCACCGCCCCTTGCCCGCAGGCCACCACCAGCGGCTGCGTCCCCAACACCGTTCCCGGAAGCGCACCGCCGTCCGGCGCCGCCACCTCCCGTACGGACCAGATCAGGCATTTGCGGTCCCCGCGGTGGCTGAACGCTCCCGGATATGGCGCCGTCACCGCCCGCACCAGATTGCGTACCGCACGGGCGGGTTTGGACCAGTCGATCTCGCCGTCCGCCGGCCGGCGCCCGCCGAAATATGTGGCCTGCGCTGAATTCTGAGGCCGACGCGGCGCATCGCCGCACAGGAGGGCCGGTATCGCCTCGTCCAACAAGTCCACCGCCGCCGCCGTGCAGCGATCGAACAGAGTCCGGGCCGTGTCCTCTTCGTCAATGGCCACTTTCCGCTGGGCCACGATGTCGCCGTCGTCGGGCTTCGGCGTCATGTAATGCAACGTCACCCCGGTTTCGGTTTCCCCGTTCACCAGCACCCAGTTGATGGGGCAGCGGCCGCGGTACTTCGGCAGAAGCGACCCGTGCAGATTCAACGCCCCCGCCGGTGGAATGTCCAGAATCGGCGGGCGAACCATGTGCCGGTAGTAGAAGGAAAACAGAATGTCCGGTCGCATGGCCCGGATGCGCTTGACCCAGATCGGATGGTTGATGTCGTCCGGCGCGAAGACAGGAATCCCTTGGGAGGCCGCCAGTTCGGCCACCGAGCGAAACCAGATCTTCTCTCCCGGATCGTCCTTGTGGGTGAAGACCGCCGCGATCTCGACCCCATGCCGGATCAACGCCTCGAGACCCGTGCATCCCATGTTGTGATAGGCCAGAACTACGGCTTTCATATGCTCTTTCCGGACGGCGTCTGCCGTCCAACGGTCGTTTCAACGAAATAGCGGGGACGCGCACGAACGTCTCCATAGATGCGCCCGATGTATTCGCCCATCAGGCCCAGTCCGACAAATTGCGCGCCGATGAAGATGAATAGCAGCGCAAACAATGTGAAGATTCCTTCCACCGCCCAGCTCACCCCAAAATAGATGCGCAGCGCGATCAGCAGCACGCCCAGGGCAATCCCCGCGACCGCGATCCCCATCCCCACGATGCTGAGCAACCGGATCGGGAAGGTGGTCATGCTCGTCAGCAGGTCAAACTGCAGGTTGATCAGCTTCCACACGCTGTATTTGGAGTCGCCGTTATGGCGCTCCGCATGTCCCACCTCGATCTCGGTTGTCCGCCGGGCGAAGCTGTTGGCCAGCACGGGAATAAACGTGCTGCGCTCCCGGCATTGCAGCATCGCATTGACGATCGGCCGCCGGTAGGCCCGCAGCATGCACCCGTAATCGTGCATGTCCACTCCCGTCGCCTGCCGGATCGTGCGATTGGTCAAAAAGGAAAAGAATCGCCGGAACCCGTTGTCGCGGCGCGGCACCCGTACGCTTCCCACCACGTCGTACCCTTCATCCATCTTCGCCACCAGCCGGGGAATCTCTTCGGGCGGGTTCTGGAGATCCGCGTCCAAGGTCACGACGATCTCCCCTTGTGCATCGGCCAGGCCCGCCATCACCGCGGCATGCTGGCCGTAGTTGCGGTTGAGCATCACCCCCACCACCTGTCCGCCGCCCGCCTCCGCCGCCGCGGCGATCTTTTCTGCGGACCCATCGGTGCTGCCATCGTCCACCAGGATCAGCTCGAAGGGTCTCTCCATCCCTCCGCAGGCCTTCCGCGTCCTCGCGATCAGCGCGTCCAGGTTGCCGGCTTCGTTGAAGACGGGCACCACGATGGATACCAGGCGGGAGGTCATGTCGCCCTTCCCGTCCGCCGCCCGGCCAGCACGTCGCGAATGGCCGCGACCACGTCATCCACGTCCGCGTCCGCCATGTCCGGAAACAGGGGCAAGGAACAAATCCGGTCGGAATTCCATTCCGTGTTCGGCAGCATGCCCCGGCCGGTTCCCACCGCCTCCCGGTAGTACTTGTGCAAATGGACGGCCTTGAAGTGCAGGCCGGTGCCGATCCCCCGCTGTTTCAGTTCCGCCATGAACGTGTCGCGGTCCAAGTCTGCCGGATCGGTGTCCAGCCGGATGATGAACAGATGCCACGCATGCCCGTGGGCATGTCCCGGATCGGCCAGGGGCCGGATTTCCGGAATGTCCCGGAGCCGTTCCCGATAGCGCGCCGCCAGTTCCGCGCGCCGCCGGTTGAAGGCGTCCACGCGGGCCAATTGGCCGATCCCCAGCGCCGCCGAGATATCCGTCAGGTTGTACTTGTATCCCGGCTCCTGGACTTCGGCCTGCGGGGCCCGGCCCTGCGTCTGGCGATCGAAGGCATCCACCCCCAGCCCATGGAACTTCAGGCGTTTCACCCGATCCAGGAATCCTTCGTCGTCGCTGCACACCATCCCCCCCTCGCCCGTGGTGATGTTTTTGATCGGATGGAACGAAAAGATCGCCGTCCCGCGGTTCCCGATCCCGCGATCCTTGTACCGGGTCCCCAGGGCATGCGCCGCATCCTCGATGACCGCCACGCCTTTTGCCCGGGCCAGTTCAACGATCGGATCCAGATCGACCGCCGCCCCGGCGAAATGCACGGGGATGATGAGGCGCGTGCGCTCCGTCAACAGCGGCTTGATCGTCTCCCGGGACACCATCAACGTGTCGCGGT
The DNA here is from genome assembly GCA_964399775.1 of uncultured Verrucomicrobiota bacterium. GTDB lineage: Bacteria > Verrucomicrobiota > Kiritimatiellia > CAIQIC01 > Lenti-01 > Lenti-01. Next base: position 2,733 of record CAYNSH010000049.1, on the reverse strand, counting down.
CCACATCGGCGAAGACTGGCGTGGCCCCGGCCAGCACGATCAGATTCACCGTCGACACCCAAGTCATGGACGGGGTGATCACTTCATCTCCCGGCCCAATGCCGAGCGCCTTCAACGCCACATGCATGCCGGCGGTCGCCGAGGCCAGCGCGACGGCCCCTCGCGCTCCGGTGTAAGCCGAAAACCGCTGCTCGAATTCCGCCGCCTTCGCTCCGGTCGTAATCCAGCCGGAACGCAACACATCGCCAACCAATGCGATGTCGGCCTCGGAAATCGAGGGTTTGGAAAAGGGAAGAAATGTGGACCGCATGGGAAAATACCTTTCTCGAATGGGTTCATCCTACGCCCGGTCATCCGGATGCCAACCACCGTTGCCTGAAGTTTTCTTAAGCGAGAGGCTCACCCCTCGCCCCCTGAATCAAACTTAAGATTTCAATTTTTGAATATCGGCATGGACCGTCGGATAGTCCCGTCCATGCACCACCCATGGAAAACGCTGTTCACGACCGGGCGCATCGCCCGCGCCGCCTTGCAGGAGCAGCAAACCTGCATCCGCGACCTGCACGCCCGCCTCGCCCCCTATCTCGCCACCCCGGGCGACACGCCCCCCGCCTACGCCGTGCGGCCGGCTCCGCTCCCCGAGGAATGGCTGGGCTGGCGCAAGAACATCTTTTCCACCCTGTTCCAGTCGGTCTACCACCTGATGGAGGTCCCGGAGCCCCGCCGCCTGCTCTACGGCAAGCTCATCCACCTCTTCCGCATCTGGGTCACCTCCGCCGACAACCTGCTCGACGGCGAAGACAAACTGGTCGTCCCGATGGACATGCCCGGCAACGCCCGCGTCATGCGCCAGGTCGTCGCCGTCATGGCGGCCGACCGCGTCCTCCACGACATCCTCAACGACGCCGTCGACGCCCGCGTCCTCTCGCCCGTCCAGCGCGACGCCCTCTCGCGCGAAACTCTCCGCCGCCTTCTGCCCAGCGCCGCGCAGGAAGCCACCGAGGAAGGCGGCATCACCCTGCGCCCGCCGCCCGAAGAGGTCCTCGGCACCATCCATCGCCTCAAGACCGGCCTGCTCTTCAACGTCGCCTTCGTCGGCCCCGAACTCGTCGAGCCGTTCCCCTCCGCCCGTACCAGCCGCCTGCGCGAAGCCCTGATGGACTTCGGCCTCGGCTGCCAAATTCTCGACGATATCCGCGACATGGCCCGCGACCTCCTCGAACAACGCCACAACGTCGTGCTCTCCACGCTCGCCCATCAGGACTCCGAACGGCTCGCCGACCTGCAAGCGCGCGTCCAGGATCCTGCCGAACGCCTCTATCTCGCCGTCCCCGCCGTCGCCCTGCCGCTGGCCCGCCAGGGCCTCGACCTCCTCGTCCGGGGCCTGCGGACCCTCGGCGAGACCGGTCTCGGCTACGACGGCGCCCAGGCCGAATCCATGGCCCGCGCCATGTTCCCCGTCCTCGACCTGGAAGGACTGGAAGTTGCGTAGCAAACCCCTCCATCCCCGCTCCGCCGTTGCGCAACGCACCGCCGGCATCACCCTCGACCACGCCGCGCCGCTCTACGACTGGCTCGCCCCCCTCATGACCCTCGGCTCCGAGCACCGCCTGCATCGGCGGGTCGTCGCGCGCCTCGCCCTCGACCGGCCCGCGTCCGTCCTCGATGTCGGCTGCGGCACCGGCGCCCTCACCCGCCAGGTCTACGACGCCCTGCCCGTCTCCCCGCACCTGCGCGTCTGCGGCGTCGATGCCGCCGAGGCCATGATCGCCGTCGCCAACCGGAAAGCCGGCCCCCGCCCGGGCCTCGAATTCGCCGCCGCCCTCGCCGAGGAGCTGCCGTTCCCCGACGCCTCCTTCGACCGCGCGCTGTCCACCTTCTTCTTCCATCACCTCCCCTACGATCTGAAAGTCAAATCCCTCGCCGAACTCTGGCGCGTCCTGCGGCCCGGTGGCCAGGCCGTGATCCTCGACGTGGACATCCCCTACACCCGCTTCGGCGCGCTGTGCGCCTGGTCCGGCTATTGGCTCTTCCGCCAGCCCGAGATCGCCGAAAACATCCACGGGCGCCTCCGCGACGCCCTCCAGGAATCCCCGTGGCGCGACCACTGGAGCATTCCCACCCGCCACTCCGGCTACCTCAGTCTTTTTGTATTGGTCAAACCCCTGGAGAAAAACACATGAACCACAAGACCCTCGCCCTCCTCGCGCTCTGCGCCCTGCCCCTCGCCGCCGCCGCCCAGGTCCAGCCCGCCGACGACCCCGTCGGGCAGGCTACCGCCGCCTACTTCGAGAAGCAATTCGCCAACCTCAAGGCCGTCGCCGACCGGCACCCCACCAAGGACACCTTCCGCGCGGCGATGAAGCCCCTCGAAGACGCCACCCCCGGCTTCTTCGGCGGGTCCTACATCGACACCGATTTCGTGATCCGCGAGGTCTACCATCCGCGCGATTTCCTCGCCCGGGGCTTCGACCTCAAGAAGGTCAAGCAGCTCGACCACTTTTGGACGCTGATGCGCAAGGCCCCCACCCCCCAGCTCAGCGAACCCGGCCACGGCAACCTGGTCCAGCCCCGCCTCATCGCCATGCGATATCCCGTACTCAACGACGGCCAGCTCGCCGGCGTCGTCAGTTATTTCGTGCGCACCGACTATTTTCTGAAAGCCGTCGGCCTCGAGAAAGCCAAGGCCTACCGCATCACCTGCCGCGGCACTGTCGCCGAGGAAAAGGGAAA
>CAYNSH010000048.1:24986-26619 GCA_964399775.1 uncultured Verrucomicrobiota bacterium | reverse complement strand
TCGGGTCGCTTCGCGCCCCGCTCCTGCGGCGGCGCACCCCCCGAAATCCAACCCGCGTTTCCGAACCTCGGCGCGGCGGCTGTGCCGCACGCGCCGAAACCGAAAGCCCCGTGCCAGCCCCGTCCTTCGCGTCGTTTTTCGTGTTCGGAGATTCGCCCGCACCGCCCGTGTCCGTCGCGGACCTCGCCCAAAATCCGCCCGCCCCGCTTGTCGATTCCGCATCGCCTGTGTTGCTCGCGGATTTCCCAAAACCGTGGCGGATCGTAGCCGAAACGCCGAAAAGTCTTGGGTGGTGGGCGTTACTGGAGTTGAACCAGTGACCTCGTGCATGTGAGGCACGCGCTCTAACCAACTGAGCTAAACGCCCACCAGTATTCAAATTTCCAACATCGTCATCGGCCGGGCTCGGACCCGTGACCTTCCCGACGCGGCGTCGGGACGCTCTAACCAACTGAGCTAAACGCCCATCTAAGGGTGGGGGGGAGCATACGGATGGATGAAAAAAAGTCAAGCCGCGGGCTTGTGCCGATCCGGAACGGCGGGTAGAGTGTCCGCTGGATCAGCCCATGTCGGGCTGTGAGGCACATAGCGGAGGTTATCAAATGGAAGAAAAAGGGTTCTTTGCGCGGTTGTTTGACTTGTCGTTCAATGAGTTCATCACCACAAAAATCATCAAGGTGCTGTACATCATCGCGATTATTGGTGCGGCAGTCGGTGCGTTGTTCGTGCTGTTTGGCGGATTTGCTTCCCGTTCCTTCATGGGCGCGGTGATGGGCTTGATTCTGGCCCCGCTGGCTTTTCTGCTGTATGTGATCATGGCGCGGGTGTGGATGGAAGTCCTGATCGTGATGTTCCGCATTGCGGAGCACACGGCGAAGATCGCGGGCAAGGACGATCTGACCCCTCAAGTCTGAGCAACATCCACTTGGGCGAAGCATCGTCCGAAAGGTTGGAGCGCCCGCCGTGGCTACGGCGGGCTTTTTCGTGGCTGGGGTGTTGCGACGGCTTACGCGGGGGGCGTTTTGCCGAGTCGGGCAAGGACGGCCTTGAGGTCGGCCCAGGCTTCGGTTTTCTTGCGCGGGTCGCGGAGCAGATAGGCCGGGTGGAAGGTGAGCATGACGGGGATGCCTTCGAATTCGCGCCACGTGCCGCGGGCTTTGCCGATGGGCAGGGACTCTTGAACGAGCCCCTTCGCCGCGGTGGCGCCGAGGCAGACGATGAGTTTGGGCTGGATGATGGCGATCTGGCGCTTGAGGAACGGGATGCAGCCGGCCATTTCCTCGGGAGTGGGCACGCGGTTTCCGGGGGGGCGGCATTTGACGATATTGCCAATGAACACCCGATCGCGGGTATAGCCCATGGCGGTGATCATTTTGGTGAGGAGTTGCCCGGCCCGGCCAACAAAGGCCAGCCCCTGGGCGTCTTCGTCGGCGCCGGGGCCTTCGCCGACAAACAGGATGTCGGGTTGAAGGGCGCCCTGACCAGGAACGGTATGGGTTCGAGTCGTGGCGAGGGGGCAGGCATGGCAAGTGGCGATTTCGCTGGTGATGGCGCGCAGCGGGGCGGGGACGGGGGGGGGAGGGGGGAGGTCGGAGGTCGGAGGTCGGAGGTCGGAGGTCGTAGGTCCGAGGTC
>CAYNSH010000048.1:0-24976 GCA_964399775.1 uncultured Verrucomicrobiota bacterium | reverse complement strand
GGGGGGGGGGGGTGGGGGGGGGGGGGCGGGGGTCGGCCGGCGGCCCCCCGGGGGCGGCCCGCGCCGGGGGGGGGGGGGGGGGGGGCGGAGGGCACGCGTTGCGGGGACGTGGGTGATGCCTTGTTCCTTGAGATAGGTCAGGTATTCGAGGGCTTGACTGCGGAGCGTTGGATTCATGGCGGGACTATAGCGTCGGGGGGGGCGATGTGAAAACCGCAATCTGGACGGGGGCGGATCAGTCTTCGCCGGTGACTTCGATCAGGACGTCTTCGAGGGTGATTAGGCCGATGACTTCGTAGCGATCGTCGGTGACCAGGAAGAGGGGCAGGCGGGTGACGCGCATCCGGGGCAGCAGATGGTCGACGGGCAGGTACGAAGCCACGAGCTGGGGGGGGCGCATGTAGTCGGCGATGGTTTTGCCCTCGGGATGCTCGTCGGCGAGAATATCGAAGATATGAACCACGCCCACGAAGGATTTCTGGGCGGCGTCGTAGACGGGATAGCGATTGAATTCGCGGGTGCGTGCGAAGGCGAGGGCCTCGGAGGGGGAGGCGGAGACGGGCAGAACGGCCATCTTGTCGCGCGGGGTCATGAGAGTGGCGCACGTTTTGTGGGTGAGGTCGAAAACGCCATGGATCATTTCGGATTCGTTGGGGGTGAGGACTCCGGCGCGGGCTCCCTCGCGGGTGAGGTGCATGAGTTCCTCGCGGGTGACGAGCATTTTGCTGTCCATCTGGCGGGAGGAATGGGCGGGCATGGTCCAGCGCAGGATATGGTTGACGACAACTGTGAAGGGGCGCAGCAGCCATGCGCTGGCCTGGAGCAGCTTGGCGAAGGGCAGGACGCGGCGGGCGGGGGCCGCTTGAAACCAGGCCTTGGGAATGTATTCGGTGAATACCAGCATGACGATCAGTAACAACGCGCCGGAGATGGCGGCGCCGGTTGCGCCGTAGAGCTGGTGTCCGATCGAGGCGGCCAACACGGCTTTGATGACGTGGAGGAGGTTGGTGGCGATGAGCGTGGTGCCCAGCAGTTCATCGGGCCGGGCCAGGAAATTGCGGATGATCTGGGCGCCGGGGACCTGGCGGCGGACCAGATGCTGGAGGCGCAGCCGATTGATGGCGATGATGCCGGTTTCGATACCCGCAAAGAAGGCGCTGCCGACCAGGCAGAAGAGGAACAGGATGAGTTGGAGCGAAATCATGCGGGGTGTTCGGTTCGAGGGGGACGGGATTTTTCAATGTGGGCGAGGGTGACGCGCAGGCGGATGGTCTGCATGACGCGGACGCGGACGCCCTGGGCTTCGACGACATCGTCCTGCTTGGGAACGCTGCCGAGGTGTTCGGTGATCCAGCCGGCCAGCCGGTCGGAGGTTTCGGCATCGAGGTCGAGGCGGAGTTTGCGGTTGATTTCCTCGAGGGAGATATTGGCGTCCACCAGCCAGGCGTAGGGGCCGGCGGACTGGAAGATGGGCCGGGGCTTGGAGAGCTCGTTATAGATGTCGCCGGTGATTTCCTCGAGGATGTCGCCGCGGGTGACGACACCGGCCACGCCACCGTACTCATCGACCACGATGGCGATGCGTATTTTTTCCTTTTGAAAGCGAATTAGCAGCCGGTTGAGGGCGACGCTTTCGGGGACATAGACGGGGGGGAGGGTTGCATGGGCGATGGAATGAGCGGGGTCGAGGAGAAACTTGCGAACATCGAGGAAGCCGGTGATTTCATCGTACTGGTCGCGGTACAGGATCAGGAAATTGCGACGCGACTGGCGGGCGATCTCGATGGGGTTGTCGTTGGGGTCGTCGAGATCGATGCCGATGAGGTCGACGCGCGGGGTCATGACATCGGAGGCGTGGAGGTCTTCGAGATCGACGATGGCCTTGATCATGGCCAATTCGTCGGTGTTGAGGATGCCTTCTTCGCGGGAGATATCGAGGACCGTCTCGAATTCCTCCTCGGAAAGGGTTTTGCCGGAGGGCTGGAAGAGGGGGGTGAGGCGGCGGCTGGCGCGATCGAGGCTGGCCCGCAGGGGATAGAGGAGGGTTTCGGCCACGCGGAGGAGTGGCGCATAGAGCCGGGCCAGGGTGGCGGTATAGAGCAGGCCGAAGTTCTTGGGGCCGATTTCGCCAAAGAAGATCAGCAGGAGGGTGATGGCGGGGATGGCGATCAGTTCGCTGTAGGCCGGGACCCACTTGCGGGCCAGGGCGTAGCCGACATTGGAAAGGGCGAGGTTGACCAAGAGGTTGCCGATCAGGATGGTGGAAAGCAGCCGGGTGGGGTTGGCCAGGAGGGTGCGGAGGCGGTCGCCGGTGGCGGCATGTTTCTCGCCAATGCGCCGGAGCTGGATCGGATCGATCGAGAAATAGACGGTTTCGGCGCTGGAGAAGAATGCGGAGCAGGCCAGCAGCAGCAGGAAAACGATGACCAGCAAGGTCGCCATCAACAGCGCCTGCCGGCGGGGAATTCAGTGTCGTTTGTCGCAGGTTTCACTTTTCGCAATCGAAAACAGTGCGTATAGTAGCCGGCCATGGTCAAAATATCCATGGAAACTTCGCGGCGGGCCGAGCTGGTCGCGGTGACGCGGTCGGTTCAGGCGGCGATCAGCGGTTTGCCGGCGTGGGACGGGTTGTTGCACATCCATTCTCCGCACACGACCGCCGGGGTGACGGTGAATGAACAGGCGGATCCGGACGTGGCCGCCGACCTGGAGGCGGCCTTGGCCCGGCTGATTCCATGGAACGCGGGCTATGCGCACGCCGAGGGAAATTCCGCGGCGCACATCCAGACCGCGCTGGTCGGCACGTCTTCCCTCGTCCCGGTGAAGGGGGGGCGGCTGGCGCTGGGTACTTGGCAGGGAATTTATTTGTGCGAGTTTGATGGCCCACGGACGCGCCAGCTCTGGCTGACGCCAATCAAGGAGATGTGATGAGAAGGCAGGAGACAGGGGACAGGAGACAGGGGATAGAGGCCAGAGGACAGAGGCCAGAGGACAGAGGGCAGAGGCCAGAGGCCAGAGGACAGAGGTCAGAGGGCAGAGGGCAGGGGGCAGAGGTTAGAGGCCAGAGGGCAGAGGCCAGAGGCCAGAGGTCAGAGGGCAGAGGGCAGGGGGCAGAGGGCAGAGGGCAGGGGGCAGAGGGCAGGGGGCATGGGGCCGGGGGCCTGGGAGGAATGCGCATGCGAGGGTTGGCGGCATGTGCGGTGATTGGATTGGCACTCGGCCTGGTGGCGTGTGAGCGGGCCACGCCGGAGAAGGAGTATCGGGCGGGGTTGGAGTTGCTTGGCGCAGGACGGCTGAGCGAAGGCAAGGCGCGCCTGGAATCGGCGTTGGAACGGGCGCCGGATGCTCCCTTTGCGGTCGCGGCCCACAACTGGCTGGGGCTGGTGAACCTGGAACTGGATTTACCGGACCAGGCCGTGGACCGTTTCGAATATGCGGCCAAACTGGATCCGACGCGGTTTGACCCGGTGTACAACCTGGGGAGCCTGTTGCTGGACTCCGGGGATACGTCCCGGGGCATCACGCTGTTGCGCCGGGCGGCGGATTTGGATCCCAACGACATCCGTGCGCTGATGCGGATTGGCGAATGGACGACGCGAAACGGACGATGGGATTTGGGCAAGCGGATGTATTTCGAGGCGCACAAGCGCGATCCGCAATCGGCGGCAGCGCTGACCGGGCTGGGCCGAATCGCCACGCTGGAGGATCAGGTTGTCCGGGCGGAAGCCTACTTCATGCAGGCGCTCGAGGTGCGCAAGGATTATCCGCCTGCGCTGTACAATCTCGGCGTCTTGCATTCCCAGCGGCCGGGCCATGCCGCGCAGTCGCGGGAATATTTCCGGCACTATCTGGAACTGGCGCCCGAGGGGGCCCGCGCGTCGGCGGCGGAAGCGCGGATGGCGGGGCAAGTGATCGACCAAACGTTTCAGCCGGCGGGGCCGACCCCGCCTCCCGTCACGGCTGGAATCCTGTGGTCCCAGGCGCAGGATGCGCTGGAGTCCGGCGATGCCGAAAACGCCTATTTGCAGGCGATGCGCGCCTTGGCCATGGCCCGGGAGGTGGGCGATGCGGGGCAAGCCGGCGAAATCCTGCGCCGGGCGGTCGAACTGTTTCCCGGCCGCGCCGATATTCATTTGGAGGCGGGCGAGTACTGGCTAGAGCACGGCGATGCCCGATCCGCCCACGAGGCGCTGGTGCGGGCGCAGGCCCTGGAGCCGGGGAATCCCATGATTCTGGTGACGCTGGCCCGCGCGGCCACCCTGACGGCGGAATACGACACGGCCATCATTGCGCTGCGGGACTTGATCCGGCTGGAGCCGGCCAATCCCGATCCGGTCTGGTCGCTGGCGGAGATCTATGGCGAGAAGCTGGGAATGACCCGGCGGGGCATTTCGGCCCTGCGGATATTTGAGAAGCAGTTTCCCTCGGACCCGCGAGCGCTGGAGGTTCCCGAGCGGATCCGGATGCTGGAAGAGGCGGAGGCCGCCCTGCCGCCGCTGGAGCCGTAGACCACCGAGGGACGCGCATGAAGACACCGAACGAACTGCAATTCGCCCCCATTCCGATGCGCAAGGTGGGCCCGGTCACGGTATCGGGACCCGAGGTGGAGGCGGAAGTGCGGGTGCCGCTGGCGACCTTTGAGACGCCCTTATGGCCTTCGGTGGAGCGAGGGGCCCGGGTAACCGCCCGCGCCGGCGGGATACGCGCCGTGGTCATGAGTGAGTGCATGACGCGCTCCGTCCTGGTGACGGCTCCCGATGCGGAGGGGGCCCGGGAGTTGATGGCATTCGTCCGCGGCCACTACGATGCGCTGGGTGCGGTGACGGCGGGGACCAGCCGCTTTGCGCGGCTCCAAGACATCCACATGGAGACGGTCGGGCATCTGGTGTGGATCCGGTTTGCCTTTGAGACGGGGGATGCCGCGGGCCACAACATGGCGACCCGGGCTGCCGATGCCCTGCTGGGATGGATTCTGGAGCAGCGTCCCGAATGCCGCTATGGGTCCATTTCCGGCAACCTGTGCTGCGACAAAAAAGCATCGGCGGTGAACGGCATTCTGGGGCGGGGCAAGTATGTGGTGGCCGAGACATTGCTTTCCGGCCGTCTGGTGGAGCGCTATCTCCACACCACCCCGGCGAAAATTGCGGAGTTGAATCAGCGCAAGAACTGGATGGGCACGATGCTGGCCGGCGGGGTGCGCAGCGCCAACGCGCATTTTGCCAACATGCTGCTGGGGTTTTACCTGGCCACGGGGCAGGATGCCGCCAATATTGTCGAAGGGTCGCAGGGGTTTGTGCAGGCCGACGAGCGGGAGGGCGACTTGTATTTTTCCGTGACGCTGCCGAACCTGATCGTGGGCACGGTGGGCAATGGCAAGGGGCTGGCGTTCGTGGAAGACAACCTCCGCGAACTGGGCTGCCTGGAGAACCGCGAGCCCGGCGCCAACGCGCGCCGGCTGGCGATTCTGTGCGCCGCGACGGTTTTGTGCGGAGAGTTGTCGTTGTTGGCCGCGCAGACCAATCCCGGCGAATTGATGGCGGCCCACCTGAAGCTGGAGCGGGGGGGCTAGTGGTCGAGGAACAGGTCATTCTGGTCGATGACCAAGACCGGGAATTGGGCGTGATGGAGAAGATTGCCGCCCATCGGAATGGCGGCGTACGCCACCGGGCGTTTTCCGTGTTCATTGTCGATCCGGCGGGCCGTTGGCTGTTGCAGCGTCGGGCGGCGGAAAAATACCACTTCCCCGGACTGTGGACCAATGCGTGCTGCAGTCATCCGCGTCCCGGCGAAGCGACGGAAGCGGCCGCCCATCGGCGTCTTCAGGAAGAGCTCGGTTTCGACTGTCCGCTGCAGGAGCGCTTTCGGTTCGAGTATCGCGCCGACTCCGAAGAGGAGGGACTGACCGAGCACGAGGTGGACCACGTGTTGACGGGTTGCCATGACGGGCCGGTCCAGCCCAATCCCGCCGAAGTCGGGGCCACGCGATGGGTCGACCCCGACGCTCTGGCTCAGGAGGTGCGCGATTGCCCCGGCGATTTCACCCCCTGGTTCAAGATCGCTTTTGACCGCGTTGTTGGCATCGTTTAATGGAGATCCGCCGATGAAAACCACATTCTTGGATGGACTTTGGCAGGCGGGGCGCGATTTTCTGGGCGTCCGCTATCCGATCCTTTGCGGAGCGATGACGTGGATCAGCGATTCGACGCTGGTCAAATCGGTTGGGGCCCAGGGCGGGTTTGGCTGCCTGGCGGCGGGGAACATGCCCGGGGATCTGCTGTCCGATGAAATTCGTCGATGCTCCGAAGGGAGCGACAAGCCGTTTGCGGTGAACTTGGTGACCATCGCCCCGAATTTTCCCGCCCACAAGGAGGCGGTGCTGGCGTCGCAGGCGCCGGTGGTGATATTCGCCGGCAACTTCCCCAAGAAGAAAGACGTGGGCCAGATGAAAGAGGCCGGCAAGAAGGTGGTGTCTTTCGCCTCGACGGATTCCATTGCGGACCAGATGGTGCGTTTCGGGGTGGATGCGCTGATCCTGGAGGGCAGCGAGGCGGGGGGGCACATTGGGCACGTCTCGCTGATGATTCTGTTGCAGCAGGTGTTGTTCAAGCAGCCCGGTGTGCCGGTATTCGTGGCGGGCGGCATTGCCACGGGGCGGATGATGGCTCATCTGCTGCTGATGGGTGCGGCGGGAATCCAGATGGGTACGCGGTTTGTGATGAGCGAGGAGTGCAACGCGCACCCGAATCTCAAGGCCCGCTTCGCCCGGGCGCGCGCCCGCGAGGCGATGAGCACGCCGGAATACGACAAGCGCCTGCCGATCGTGGCGGTGCGCGCGCTGAAGAACAAGTCGTCGGAGGAATTCGGCCGTCTGCAACTGGAGCTGCTGCAGAAAATGAATGCGGGCGCCATCAGCCACGCCGAAGCGCAATACCAGGTGGAAAGTTTCTGGATGGGCGGGCTGAAGAAGGCGGCCGTGGATGGCGATGTGGACCACGGCTCGTGCATGGCGGGGCAGAGCGTCGGGCTGGTGGACAAGGTCCAGCCCATGCGGCAGATTTTCGAGGAGATGATCGGCGAGGCCGAAGCCGAGCTGGAGGCCGTCAAGGCGCGGCTGGGGTGAGACCCCGCGGCAATATTCAACAAGGAATATTCAATGTTCAAGGGGGGGCCGAGGTCCGCAGTCCGAAGTTCGAGATCGGTCCATCAACCAATGACCACCGACCCACAACAATAGCCAATGTCCAATGAGTAAGACCGGCACGGGCTCGTACCGGCTCCAAACAGGGCGGGGATCCGATATCTTTGGAGCCCCCGACGAACCCCGTCGGGGGTGATCGACCAACCGCCAGCCGTCAACCTTCCGTCGTCCGGGCATCGTAGCTGTTGAGGCCTTCGGTGCCGGGTTTGAAGAAGAGTTCAAGGGTCAGTTTGATGGGCCAGGCGCACAGAATGACCCAGACATACCAGAGATTGGGAAACAGGGTGGTGATTTTCCAGAGGGCCCAGAAGGGAATGGCGATGGCCCAGAACAGGCCGCCGGTTCTTCCCAGGTCGTGGAAGCGGCGGACCATGAGCAGGATGGTCCAGAAGGCCGCCAGGGCGATGATGAGCGAGAGGATCACATGCACCGGCCAGGGGGAGTCGGCAAACCAATTCAACTCGGCCTGGGCCAGCCCGTAGAAGACGGCCGCCAGCACGGCCATGTGGATGGCGAAGGGGACCCGCGATACGCAGGTCTCGAACTTGTTTTCGATCCAGATGCAGAAGGTCTTGATCTTCAATTGGCGGGCATCGACGTGAACCAGATGGGATGCGGTGTCCATGGGGTGTCTCCGTTAGTTTTCGGGGGCGGCCGCGGGGTCCACGGCGTTGTCGGGCTGGATGTCCGGCGTCTGCAAGGGGGCCAGTTCCGCGGCGCGGGCCGCGTTCTCCGCGATAATCCGCCGGTAGTTGGCGGTGCCGATGACGGTGGTGGCGATGACGGCGGTGACCATGATGGCGATGACGACCCGGGAGGCACCGCGTTTGCCCTTCTGCCGCAGCAGCAGGGCCAGCATGGAGAAGCCGCCCAGCAGGGCGAAGCCGGTCATGATGATGAACCAGAAGTTCCAGCCGTGGGTTTCCTTGGTGGCGTCGAGCACGCGGCCGGTGATGAACAGCGAGAGGGCCGAGCCGTAATATTGGAACGAATCGATGACGCCGGAGGCGAAGCCGGCCATTTTCTTGCCGCCGATATCCATCGGGGCGGCGGCGCCGACGATGGAGTGGGTGGAATTGGCCATGATGGCGATCAGTACCAGGAAGAGGCAGCCCAGCAGGATGCCGCCGGTGGTCGGGCCGACGATGTCCAGCGCCAGGCTTAGAGAGGCGACGGCCAGGACAGCGGCACCGACAAAATAGAGGGCCATGGCGACGGGGTACCGGTGGCCGCGGAAGAAGCGGTCCGAGACCCAGCCGGAAAACACGGAGCCGGCCACGGCCACGAGCGGGATCAGGGCCAGGGTGTTCACGGCCACGCCGGGCAGATTGGTGCGCATATTGAAGCCCATGACGTCTTCGAAAAAGAGCCCGATAAGCTGATCGGAGCTGTGGCGCACGGCGCCGGTGGTGCCATAGGCCACGGCATAGAACCAGACCAGGGGATTGGAGAAGACGAACTTGAAGGCTTCCTTGACCGGCACGCGGGTGCCGGCGGAGTTGTCGACATCGTCGTGAATGGCGCCGGGATAGCCGGCTTCTTCGGGGGACTCCGAGGCCAGCAGCGCCAGCAGGATCGCGGCCGCCGCCACGAAGACGGGCGGCACGATGAAAAGCAGGCGCCACCGCCCGGGTTCGATGACGAAGACGCCGATGGTGAAGCCCGCGAGCAGGACGGGCGCCAGCCTGCTGATGGCGACCTGCCCCGACTGGATCATGAAGCCGAAGATGCCGGAGAACACGCCGCGTTCTTCGCGGTTGAACCAGGCGGCATTGATCTTCACCATGCCGGGGGTGCCGGCGGCCTGGAGGTAGCCGTTCATGAGCCACAGGCCCGAGAAGGTGGCGAAGTTTCCGGCGAAGGAGCCGAATCCGAAGATCAGGTTGACGGTGATGGTGCCGATGGCCCCCAGCAGCATGGAGGCGCGTCCGCCGATGCGGTCGCAGAACAGGCCGTTCACCAGTTGGCCGGTGCCGTAGGCGACGGAAAACCAGACCCAGATATCCGAAATCTGCGTAATGGAGAAGCCAAATTCCTCGCGCATGCCGGGGGCCGCGAAACGGAAGTTGTAGCGGCACATGTAGTACATGGCATAGAGGAGGCCGACGGTGAACCAGTTGAGGCCGCGGCGGGCCCGGAATCCCGGGGGATGCTTGCGGGATTCCTTCCATTCCACGTGGGCGAGATCAGGTTGGCTCATGGTTTGACTCCTCTGTAGTGCACCGGTTCGGCGGGGTCGGTGGATGGGATTGTGACGGATTCACGGCCCGCGCGCAAGGGTTTTCCTTCAATCCAGACCCGTCGCTGCTTGAAATCGATGGTGAGGGAATTGCGCGCGAGCACGCCCAGGCCGAGACGGGCGGGAAAGCCTGGGGGCAGGTCGTGATCTTCGTGAGTGGTGATGGCGAGGGGGCCGGGTTCCCAGTCGCCCAGGAGGAGCGGTTGCGACAAGGGAGTTCCGGCGGGGACGGAGAGATCGAATTCGCCGGCGGAGTCGAGGACCAGGAGGATCGGTTCTCCGCCGAGGGTGGCATCGATGGCCGGGCGGCCGCGCCAGTCGCGAAGCGGCAAGCGGGCCAGCAGGGGCGCGCCCGGCTGCGGGCGATAGTCGCCATCGGACGAAAACGCGACCTGGCGCTCGGGAAAATCAAACCGCACGAACGCAAAGTTTCGCAGGACGGCGGCGCCGAGAACGCCGTGCGTGCGGGTGGCCAGTTTACTGCGAGCGGTGATCGACTTGGGATGGGCGCGGACCTGTTCGGTGGCGCGGGCCAGGGGGCCCAGACCGCCGCGTGCCGGGGGCACATAAAAAACGGGGGATTCGATGTGCAGTGTGTTGAGAACCACCTTGTTGGCCACTCCGGCGTATCCGGGGATATCGGCCGGCACATGATCGGGATATTCGCCGGTGGGCGGGGCAAAGGGGCGGTACTCCATGGCCTGGATGGTTGGCAGGAGCAGCCAACTCTGGCGGGCCGAGGTGTCGAGAAGGAGGTGGATATCCGTGAACCGGCCGGTACGAGCCTTGATGACGGGCGTGCGCAACCGCTTGGGAGCCACGATATCCATTTGGGCCGATCGCTGGGTCGAGGGGCGGTTGGCGAATTCAAAGCGCGCCCCGGCGGCATCCGAATAGATGGTGATACCATTCATCCGGGCATCGCGTCCGGCGGCCAGGAACTCATCCACCCCGGACTGTGACAGGGCCGTGCGCTCCAGGGGTACCCGGTTGGAACATCCCGCCAGGGGCAGGACAGCCAAGCACAGGATCCAGATGATGCGATGTGGGGCCATGCGTTAAGGGGTGACTATCGCAAAAAAACGGATCGATAAGCAAGAGCGCAAAGCGACAGAAGATCGCGCAGCCGGATCCCTTCCGGATCCATTCCGCACTTGGATGAAAGTGGTGTCGGGTCTATAATCCGGACCCGTCAACCGCGAGGAGGCTGGTCATGGCAGAGATCGACAAACTGGGCATCTTTTATCTGGGGCGGGTGTACGACCCGGCGGCATCGGCGACCACAAGCGAGCCGCTGCTGTACGATGCCAAAGATTTAACCACGCATGCCGTGTGTCTTGGCATGACCGGGTCGGGCAAGACCGGGCTGGGCGTGGGGCTGATCGAGGAGGCCGCCATCGACGGAATCCCCGTACTGGTGATCGACCCGAAGGGCGACATGGGCAATCTGCTGCTGACGTTTCCGGCGTTGTCGGCCGAGGATTTCCGGCCCTACGTGGACGAAGGCGAAGCCGCGCGCCGAGGGCTCGGTGCGGACGACTACGCGGCGCGAACGGCGGAGATCTGGGCCAAAGGGATTGGGGTTTGGGGACAGGACAAGGAGCGGATCTCCCGTCTGCGCGCCTCCGCCGATTTCGCCATCTACACGCCGGGTTCCCGCGCGGGGCTCGGGTTGTCGATTCTGTCGTCGCTGGATGCCCCGCCGCCGGACCTGCTCCTCGATCCCGCCGCCCTGCGCGACCGGGTGGCCTCCGCCGTGTCGGGATTGCTGGCGCTGGCGGGCATCGACGCGGATCCGGTTCAATCCCGAGAGCACATTCTGCTGGCGACCATCGTGGATCGGGAGTGGCGGGCGGGCCACAACCTCGACCTGCCGGCCATCATCCACGCGGTGCAGGAGCCGGGCATCGATCGCGTGGGCGTGCTGCCGCTGGAATCGTTCTTTCCGACCAAGGACCGTTCGGCGTTGGCGATGCGGCTCAACAACCTGGCGGCTTCGCCGGGATTTGCGGCCTGGTCGGAAGGCGAACCGCTGGACATTCAACGGCTGCTCTACACCCCCGAGGGACGGCCGCGCGTATCGATCCTGTCCATTGCGCATTTGGGGGAAGCCGAACGCATGTTCTTCGTCACCGTGCTGTTGAACGAAGTGCTGGCCTGGACGCGCCGCCAAACGGGAACCTCGACGCTGCGGGCCCTTCTCTATATGGACGAGATATTCGGCTATTTCCCGCCCACGTCCAATCCGCCGGCGAAAGCCCCGATGTTGACGCTGCTGAAGCAGGCCCGGGCCTTCGGGTTGGGCATCGTGCTGGCCACGCAGAATCCGGTGGATTTGGACTATCGCGGCTTATCGAACACGGGCACTTGGTTCATTGGGCGCCTGCAAACCGAGAGAGACAAAGCCCGGGTGATCGAAGGGCTGGCCTCCGCGCAAGCCGGGGAGGGGCTGGACCGGACGACGTTGAGCCGGCTGATGTCGAACCTGGGCCAGCGCGTCTTTCTGATGCGCAATGTCCATGAGGATGCCCCGGTCTTGTTTGAAACGCGCTGGTGCTTGTCGTATCTGCGCGGGCCGCTTTCGCCGACGCAGATCAACGGGCTGATGGCCGGGCGCCAGGCCCAGGCTCCGTTGGCGGCGTCGCCGGCGGTGGCGGCGTCCAAGCCGAGCGATGCCAAGGTGCTGGTGCCGCCATCAATTCCCCAGGTCTACCTGCGGCCCCACGGACATGCGGGCGGAACCGGCGTGGTCTATCGTCCGGCCCTGCTGGCGGTGGCGCGCCTGCGCTTTGCGGATGCCCGCCGCAAGCTGGACGAACTCCAGGTCATTCGCCGGTTGGTTCCGGTCGATTCGCAAGGCGCGCCCCAGTGGGAGGATTCGCGGCCAGCGCCGGAAGCCGAAGATGATAGGCCGCTGCCGGCGGCGACGTATGCCGACGTGCCCGCGGCCTTAACCGATCCACGACGCCATGCGCAGATGGAAAAGGAAGCCAGGACATGGCTGTTGGATACGTTTGCGCTGGATCTGGTTCACATTCCCGAACTCAAGTTGACGGGGCAGCCCGGGGAAACGGAGGGAGAGGTTCGGATTCGCGCGGGGGTCCTGCTGCGCGAGAAGCGGGAAGAGGAGTTGGACAAACTACGCCGCAAGCAGGCCACCCGGTTGCAAACCCTGGCCGAGCGGGAGCGCCGCGCGGCGGCCAAGGTGGAAAGCCAGAAGGCGCGCCTGTCCAGCCAGCGCATGGGCGCCGTCGTCAGCTTTGGCGCGGCGGCGCTGTCGGTCTTGATGGGCCGCAAGGCGGGAGGGGTGGGGCGCGCCACCACGGGAATCGGTTCGATCACACGCAGTGGTAAGGTGAAACTGGATGTCGAGCAGGCCCGCGAGACCCTCGAGGCGGTCCGCCAGCAGCGCGCCGAGCTGGAGGCGGAAACCGACCGGGAAATGGCGCGCATAGCCGAGGCCTGCGATCCGGAACGGCTGGTGCTGGAAACCCTGCGTGTGCGGCCGCGGTCCAGCGACAGCGGGCTCCAGCGCCTGGCGCTGGCGTGGGTACCCTATGCCGCGGATGCGTTTGGCGCGCTGCGGCCGGCGGTGGAGATCTGAGATCTATCGCGGAGCCGGGCCGGGCAGGACGGGGTCGATCTCCAGCAGGAACTGCCGGAATTCTTCCGAGTCGCGGATGGGGGCGAGATCGGGGTCGTTGAGGTAGCGTCGGAACTCGGAGGAACTGATTTGCTGCATGGCGCGGCGCAGCCAGGGAACGGCCGCCGGCGCATTGGTTTCCAGCGCATAGAGCCCGCCCAGATTGAACAGCGCGGAGAAATTGTCCGGATCGAGTTCGAGCAGGTCGCGCAGGACGGAGCGAGCTTCGTCGATCTGTCCGCGGCGGGCCAAAGCGACGGCCAGGTTGTTGCGAACGCCGGGCAGGGTGGGGAAGACCTCCACCGCCTCGCGGAGGGTTTCGACGGCTTCCTCGGAATCCGGCTGGGTCATGAGCATCAGGCCATGCTGAATGATGGCGGGACGATATTCGGGATGCAGGCGTCGGCAGGTTTCGATGAGTTCGAGGGCCAGGCCGGGATTCTGGGCCTGGAGGTAGGCAAACGCGAGATTGGTCAGGGCCTCTGGATTGAAGGGTTCGAGGCGCAGGGAGGTTTCGAGGATCGAGATGGCGCGGTCGATGCGTCCCTGCTGGATATAGATGAGGCCCAGGATGCGCTGGGCCGCGGCCAGATCGGGGAAGGCCTCGAGGGCCGCCAGGGCGCGCTCCTCGGCCTGGTCAAACTGGCGGTTGACGAGGTGGGTGGCGGCAGTGCGAAACGCCTCGAGGGCCTCTTCCATGCGGGCCGCCTGTTCCAGGGCCGGGGAGGAGGGGGGGGCGTCGGTGGGCATGGTCTCGGGGGCGGGACGCGGGCGCGGCAGCGGCGTCGGGCGGACGGGCTCGGGGGCGGTCTTGGGCGTGGGCTGGATCAAGATGCCGCGCCGTTTCTCCTCGCGCAGCACCAGCCAGATGGCTCCGGCCAGCATGCAGGCAAAGACAACCACAAACACGGCAATGCGGCGGTTCGCGGCCGCGCGCTGGGCGTCGGCCGGGGGGGGCGGATTGTGGGGCGGGTTGGACATCGCGATGTCAGGGATCCAGGTTGATCAAGCGGCCGGTTTCGAAATCCAGTCGCCGATAATAGCAATTGCGGGGTTCGCCGGCCTGGTTTTTGGTGTGGCAAATGCCTCCCCGCCGGGGGCGGACGATATACACCAGCGAATTCTGTTCGCAGTTCACGCGAACTTCGAGCAGGTCAAAGGTCTCGCCGGAGGTTTTTCCCTTTTCCCACAGCTCATCGCGCGAGGTGCTCCAGAAAATGGCCGTGCGTTCGGCGATGGCCTTGCGCATGGCGGTTTCATTGGTATAGGCCACGAGGATGATTTCGCGGGTATCGGCGTTTTGCACGGCGACCGGGATGACGCCCGGGCAGGCGGCGATGGCCTTGGAGAGTTTCTGGAAATCCAGGTTGAGGGCGGTGCCTTCTTCCAGTTCTTTCATGCGGGAACTCCTTCCGTTTGGGGGGCGCATGGATCGCGGTACGGCAAGCGGACTTCGATGCCGTGCTGGGCGAGATAGGCCTTGGCTTCCGGGACGGTGAATTCGCCAAAATGGAAGATGGATGCGGCCAGCACGGCGTCCGCCCGGCCCGCGACGATGCCTTCGCGGAGATGGTCGAGGGTGCCGACGCCGCCGGAGGCGATCACGGGCACCGGAACGGCATCGGCGATGGCGCGGGTAAGGTCGAGATCGTAGCCATCCCGGGTTCCGTCGCGGTCCATGCTGGTCAGGAGAATTTCGCCGGCGCCCCGGCGGACGCCTTCGATGGCCCAATCAACGGCATCATGGGCGGTGGGCTGACGCCCGCCATGGGTGTAGACCGTCCAGCCGGGGCGTCCATGGGTATTGCGGCGGGCATCGATCGCCAAGACGATACACTGCGAGCCAAACTGGCCGGCCGCTTCATTGATCAGGTCGGGCGAAAGGAGGGCCGCCGTATTGAGCGAAACCTTGTCGGCTCCGGCCTGGAGCATCCGGCGGATGTCGGCGGTGGTGCGCAAGCCGCCACCCACGGTCAGGGGCATGAAGACTTCGGCGGCGACGGCCCGGACGACATCCACGAGCGTGTCGCGTCCATCGCTGGAGGCGGTGATATCCAGGAAGGCCAGTTCGTCGGCACCCTGGGCTTCGTAGGCGCGGGCGATGGCGACGGGATCGCCGGCGTCGCGGAGTTCGACAAACCGCACGCCCTTGACGACGCGCCCGGCGGTGATATCGAGGCAGGGAATGATGCGCTTGGCCGGCACCGCACGGCCCCCTACGGCCAGTACTGAACCATCAGGTTCACGATGCGCCGGCCCAGATCTTCCGCGGCGGGTCGCAAGGCGACGGCCTTGGAGGAGGTCAGGTCGCCCGCAAAGTCCAGGTCGTACCAGCCCGTCAGTCCGGGCGATTCGACCACGACAGAATCGTCCGACTGCCGCCGCAGGACAACTGAGGCGGTGATGCTCATGCGATATTGGTTGGCCGTGGAGCCATCGGAGTAGGCAACGGGATCCAGCCAGAACCGGGTCAAGGTGACCTCCAGGATGGAATCGGCGGTGTCGGCCGAGGCCAGTCTCAGCGATCCATCCATTTGAATTTGCGACAGGATGGCGCGGGTGACGTCCAGTTCGATCAGCGGCTCGCTGGTTTCGTTGACGCAAGTGGGCATGTGGACGGTGCGGATGTCCGCCGGAAGCATGGAGCCGAGTTGATAGCTGGCGCAGCCGGCGGAACCGAGCAGCAGCAGGAGGAGCAGCAGCAGAGAGGCGAATCGGTTCATGGGGAGTCTCCGGCTTCGGGGGGGGGCGACCGGCGGGACCGGCGGGATGGACGAGAGGACGGGTCGGAGGAAGAGCGTTCCAATTCAGCGAGGCGTTGACGGGCCTCCGGCGCCTCGCGGGCGGCGGGGAAGCGCTCCAGGGCCGAACGATATTCAATGAGGGCCGAGGCGGGGTTGCGCAGGATCCGGTCGTAGTAGCGGGCGCGGGCATACGCCAGGCCGGATTGGCGCTCGGCCAGGTTTTCGCGAGTCGCCAGCACGTCGTCGCGGTGTTCGGAGGCTGGGAAGCGCTGCAAAAAGAAATTGCAGGCGGCCATGGTCGTATCCAGCAGGCGGTTGTCCTGGGGCGAATCGCGAAGCAACTGCTCGTAGCACCGGATTTGAGCCAAGGCGGATTTTTCGGCAAACTCGCTTTGCGGGAATCGGTTCAGGACCGTCAGGTAGGCATCAATGGCGGCGGCATATTCGTATTTCCGCTCATTGGCATAGCCGATCCAATAAAACACT
This sequence comes from uncultured Verrucomicrobiota bacterium, assembly GCA_964399775.1. Lineage (GTDB taxonomy): Bacteria > Verrucomicrobiota > Kiritimatiellia > CAIQIC01 > Lenti-01 > Lenti-01. The sequence goes on along the minus strand of CAYNSH010000048.1, from coordinate 8,666 downwards.
TCGGCGGCGGCGGGCCATTCGGGCGCATTGGCCACGATCTGCTCCAGCAAGGGAATGGCGCGCTCCGGCGCGGAAAAACCCGGCAGGAACAGGACCTTGCCCTTGCGCCGTTCCATGATGGTTTTGGCCAGATCGAACTGGCGTTCGATGACGTCATTGAACTCAAACCGGCCGGGATAGGTTTCCACCAGGTGTTGATAGGCCTTGAAGGCTTCCTGGGGACGGTTGCGCCGTTCCATCAGGCGGGCATACAGGATCTGGGCCGCCGGGGCCTCCGGCGAGTGGGGCCAGAACAAGCGCAGGGCGTGGGCTTGCCGGGCGGCGACGCGCGTGCGGCCCTCGCGGTCCAGCCGCTGGACATAGGTCCATTGATCCGCGGCATTTCTCTTCTTGGGCCGGGTCAGGAGCAGAAACCCCCTCCGCGGGGCGGTTTCCACGTAGTCCGCGCGCGTCCGGGCCTGAACGTCCGGCGCGAAGGCCATCAGACCCGCCAGCATCCACCACCCGAACCGCCGGAGTCCACCGGCATGAAGACAACTGCTTAACATGGCGGGAACACTACGCAACCCCCCAGTGCCGGTCAAGAGGGTTCCGGGGGTACGGCGCCCGACTCCGGACCGGCGTCGTCGGCATGCGCTTCTCCGCGACCCGGCAGCACCAGATTGAGGAGCACCCCGACCAGGCCGGCCAGTCCGATGCCGCCGAGGCAGAAGCGGCCGCAGGTTACGGTCATGTCCCCGATCCCGGTGGTGAGGATCAGGGAGGCAATGACCAGGTTGCGCGAACGCGACATGTCGACGCGGGCCTTGACGAGCGAATTGACGCCGATGGCCGCGATCATGCCAAAGAGCAGCAGCATGATGCCGCCCATGACAGGACCGGGGATGGTGCGCAGGATGGCGCCGAGTTTGCCGGCGAACGCCAGGATCATGGCGGCCACCGCCGCGATGCGCATGAGCGCCGGATCCGTGGCCTTGGTCAGGGCGACCGCCCCCGTGACCTCGGAATAGGTCGTGTTGGGGGGGCCGCCCAGCAGACCGGCCATCGAGGTGGCGATGCCATCCCCCAACAGGGTGCGATGGAGGCCGGGGGAAGCGAGAAAGTTTTTGCCGGCAACGGATGAAATGGCCAGAATGTCGCCCACGTGTTCGATGGCTGGCGCCAGGGCGACGGGCAACATGTAAAGGATGGCGGACAGCTCGAAGGTCGGGCGGGCGAAGGCTCCGCTTTCCCGGGCGGCGATCCAGGGGATTTGGAACCAGGCCGCTTCCCGGACCGGAGAGAAGTCCACGACGCGCAAGGCCAGCGCGGCCAGATACCCGACGATAATTCCGCACAGGATGGGAATCAGGCTGAAGAATTTCTTGCCGAACAGGACGGCGACGATGGCGGTGGCCAGCGAGCAGGCGGCCAGAAACAGGGCTTGGTTGTTGGCCGGCCCCGTGGCATCGAAACTGCGCGACATGCCCACGGCAACGGGGGCCAGTTTGAGACCGATGACCATGATCACCGGGCCGGTGACGATCGGAGGCAAGTAGCGGTTGAGCAGTTCACGACCTCCGACCCGGGCCATCAGGCTGAATAGAAAATAGACCAGCCCGGCGCAAAAGAGCGCGCCAAAGGTGGCCCCGGGGCCGTATTCCTTCATCGCGAACTGGATGGGAGCGATGAACGCAAACGAACTGGCCAGGAAGATGGGCACGGAGCCCCCGGTTACCGCGTGAAACAGGAGAGTTCCCGCCCCGGCGGTGAACAGTGCGATGGACGGGTCCAAGCCCGTGAGCAGCGGCACCAGGACCAGTGCGCCAAAGGCGACAAACAGCATTTGAATGCCCAAAACAAGCGAGCGACCGTAGGTTAGCGGATTCATATCCTCCTCCTCTTTTCTGTCAGAACTGTGGCCACAACATCTGGTGCCCGGGGCGGGAGTCGAACCCACACACCCTTGCGGATAAGGGATTTTAAGTCCCTTGCGTCTGCCATTTCGCCACCCGGGCAGTTTGTTATCAACGGGTGTGCAGTATGACAGAGTCCGCGGAGCGATGTAAACTCGCCAGATGCCGGAAGGAGGGGGCGATGCGGCGTTTCACTTTTAGCGGCCGTCCATTCGATGGGACGGTCCTGGCTGTCGATCCTCGCTCCGACGCCCTCAACGAGTGCCTCCACGAGAAGCCGTCCGGCCTGTAGCTGCGCTCGACAAGCCTGGTTTTTCCGCGATGACCAGCATTTCGAAGTCGTCGGTGGCGAGCGGTTTTTCGCGGCTAAAGGCTCCCAATACGGCGCCGAAGATGTCGGGCGGGGCCAATCCGACGGATTTCAGCAGCCAGGTCATTTCGCTGGGGACGTAGTAGCGTTCGGAACAGACCAGCTCCCGGCGCTGTCCGGCATCGTCCTCGAATACGGTGCGATTCTGGTCGCGGAAGGTCATCAGATCGAACGTGTTGTTATGATAGCTGGCCTGGTTCGGTTCGGTGGTTCCCTCATGAAACTGTTCCACGGAATGATGCAGGGGAAACAGTCCATTGAGCGTGGTCATGATCAGCTTGCCGCCGGGTTTCAGCGCCCGGCTGGCCCCCTGCAGGATTTGGAAGTTCATCTCGTCGGATTCCATCAAGGGAAATGCGCCTTCGCAGAGCATGATGGCCAGGTCGAACTCCCCATCAAAGGGGAGTGTCCGGGCATCCATCTGGCGGAACTCGATGGCGAGCCCATCGGCGTCGGCTTTTCTGCGGGCGCGGGCGAGTTGGGCCTCGGAGAGATCCACTCCCACGACGCGGTAGCCCCGCCGGGCAAGTTCGATGGCATGTCGGCCGGTTCCACACCCGATGTCCAGGATCCGCTTCGACGGGTCGGAACGGATCTCCTTCTCGATGAAATCGCACTCCCCCCGAGTTCCTCGGGTGAACTCTTCGTGATCGTAGTGCTCGGCGTAGTTCAGGAACAATTCTTCGTACCATGGTTTCATGCGTGGAATCCTGACGGGCGAAACCCCGATCCGTCAAGCGTTCGGAAAGGTCGAAAAAGAAGCAAAAGGGCCTTGCAAGGCGCTGGGGGCAACCGTATAGTCCCGGCTCGATTCCACTCAACTAAGGAGCGACCCATGGCGAATGTGCGCAAGAAAAAACTGGATGCGGTGATCAAGGATATCCACCTGGCCCCCTTTGGCCGCCGCGAGATTGAATTGGCGGAGCACGAGATGCCCGGCTTGATGTCCGTTCGGGCGGAATATGCCAAGGCCCAGCCATTGAAGGGTGCGCGCATCGCGGGTTCGATCCACATGACCATCCAGACGGCGGTACTGATCGAGACACTTCAGGCGCTGGGGGCGCGGGTGCGCTGGGCCAGTTGCAACATTTTTTCCACCCAGGACCATGCCGCTGCCGCGATTGCGGCGAAAGGGACCCCGGTGTTTGCGGTCAAGGGAGAGACGCTCAAGGAGTACTGGGAGTATACCGATCGCATCCTGGATTGGGGCAAAGAGGTTCCCAACATGATTCTGGACGACGGCGGGGATGCGACGCTCTTCGTGCATTTGGGCTACAAGGCCGCCACGCAGGGCTTGCAGGTGCTCGACGGCCCCTGCGAGAGCGAAGAAGAAGAGATCCTGAAAGCCCAGGTTCGCCAGGCGGTGAAGAAGAATCCGAAGCGGTTCCTCCAGATGGCCAAGACGATTCGGGGCGTGACGGAAGAAACCACGACCGGAGTCCACCGCTTGTACCAGATGGCCGAGCGCAAGGAATTGCTCTTCCCGGCGTTCAACGTCAACGATTCGGTCACCAAGTCGAAGTTCGACAACATATACGGCTGCCGCCATTCGCTGGTCGACGGCCTGATGCGGGCGACGGATGTGATGATTTCGGGCAAGGTGGCGGTGGTGGCGGGCTACGGCGACGTGGGGAAGGGGTCGTGCCAGTCCCTGCGCGGGCAGTGCGCCCGCGTGATCGTGACCGAGGTCGACCCGATCTGCGCGCTGCAGGCGGCGATCGACGGGTACGAGGTCATGACGATGGACGAAGCCTGCGCGGAGGGCGACATCTTCGTAACGACCACCGGCTGCTGCGACGTCATTACCGCCAAGCACATGACCCGGATGAAAAACCTGGCGATTGTCTGCAACATCGGGCACTTCGACAGCGAAATCCAGACGGCGGCAATGAAAAAATATCGCTGGGAAGAGATCAAGCCGCAGGTGCATCGCATCTGGATCAGCAAAACCAAGTCGATCCTGATGCTGGCCGAAGGGCGCCTGGTCAATTTGGGCTGTGCCACGGGGCATCCGAGTTTCGTGATGAGCAACAGCTTTTCCAACCAGACGCTGGCGCAGATCGAGCTGTTCACGAATGCGCAAAACTATCCGGTGGGCGTGTACACCCTGCCGAAGATCCTGGACGAAAAAGTGGCGCGGCTGCATTTGGAACACCTGGGCGTGCGCCTGGATCGCCTGAACCGCAAGCAGGCGGCCTACCTGGGCGTGCCGGTGGATGGGCCTTACAAGCCCCATCATTACCGGTATTGAGGGCGCCCCTGGGACGGAGCCCCGTCGACCCCGCCCCGGAACCGCCCAAGGCGATCGCGGAAATCAACCCGCGCAACGCGAGATGAATATCGCCCTCCAAGGATTGTTTCCCGATGAGCTGCAGTCCGTCTGCAAGGACATTGGCCAGCCCGCGTTCCGGGCCAGGCAACTCTGGCAATGGATCCAGGTCCAAGGGGCGACGCATTGGGACCAGATGGGGAACTTGCCCAAAGCGCTGAAGGAGCGCTTGGCGCAGACCCACACTCCGGCACCGGTTCGGATTCTGCAGGAAGCGGGCTCGCCGGGCCAGACGCGCAAATGGCTTTTGGAATTGCAGGATGGCGAACGGGTGGAGACGGTCGTCATTCCCGCGCGAGACCGTCACACGGTTTGCCTTTCCACACAGGTGGGCTGCCGGATGGGTTGCTCGTTCTGCGCGAGCGCCAAGGGGGGATTCGCCCGGAACCTATCCGCGGGAGAGATCGTGGCGCAAGTGCAGATGGCGGCGGCGGCCCTGGGCGGGCGACCGGACAACGTGGTCTACATGGGCATGGGGGAACCCTTCGACAACTATGACAACGTCCTGAAATCGGTCCGGATCCTGAACCATGCGGAGGGGTTGAACCTTGGGGCGCGCCGGATCACCCTGAGCACCTGCGGGATCATCCCGGGCATTCAACGGCTGGCCGGGGAAGGACTGCAAGTCGAGTTGTCGGTCTCGCTCCATGCGCCGCGCTCGGACCTGCGGAGGCATTTCATGCCGGTCGAGGCGAGGTATCCCCTGGACGAGCTGGTGGCCGCCTGCGCGGAGTATACCGCCAAGACCAAGCGGCACATCACATTTGAATACACCCTGGTGAAGGGCCTGAATGATTCGGTTCGCGATGCCGAAGAACTCGCGAAGCAACTCCAGGGATTTCCCTGCCGAATCAATGCCATTCCCTTGAGCCCGGTTGAAGAATTCGCCGGCGAAGCGCCCCCGCGCCAGGCCATGCGGACGTTTTTGAAGATTCTGGCCCGGCATGGCATCGAGGGCACGTTGCGCGAATCCAAGGGCAGCCGGGTTCGGGCCGCCTGCGGGCAGCTTCGCCGGGGTTTCGCCCCGCAGCGGCATCCGTGAGGGGTGCAAACCAGGGCCGGCACCTCATCGCAGATGCGTCTTGGCGCGAGGGCCCGCGAGGCCATTTGGGGATTATTGGGGCTTGCAATTCGGGGCGCAGGAATGAAAATACGGCCTATTTGGTACAACCAGCAAGGGAGACGAACATGTCACAATGGAGCCGGTGGATTTTAGTGGGAGCCCTGATCGTGGGGGTGATGGGTTGCGGAAAGAAGGAAGCCCAAGTCGTGACCCCGCGACCGAGCGAGACGGAGGTGGTCATCTGGATCGACCAGGTTGGCATTACGCATGGGCAGCTCCAACGGGAGGCCAGCCGGCTGTTCGCGAATCTGTCGCCGAATCTTCCGCAGGATCAGGTGGTGGCCACGCAGGGACGCATCCTGGAACAGGCCGTGGACAACCTGGTGGTGCGTGAGCTGGTGCGGGCCGAAATGGAGCGCTCGGGCATCCTGATTTCGCGCGAGGAGATCGAACAGGGCAAGCGCGAACTCGAACAAAACCTGGGTCCCGACCAGTCGCTGGCGATGTTGCTGGCGGCGTCCAATCTTTCCGTGACCGAGTTGGAAAACAACCTGGTGCTGGATCTGTTCAAGAACAAAGCCCTCAAGGACAAGATCGAGGCCGAGATGGCCCAGGTGACGGAGGAAACCATCCGCACCTACTACGAAGAGCATCCCAACGAGTTCACGGTCCCCGAGGGCAAGCTGGCCTCGCATATCCTGATCCGAGTGGCGGACGATGCCGATGAAACCGCTCGGCGGGATGCCCGGGCGCGGGCGGAGGGAGTGCGCCAAGCCCTGCTCGAGGGGGCGGACTTCGAGGCCCTGGCGCGGGAAACCTCGCAGTGCATGAGTCGCCGGAATGGCGGACGGTTGGGCGTGATTCCCCGCGGCCGGGAAGATCCCGCGTTTGAGGAAGCCGTCTACAGCCAGGCAACCGGCGAGATCGGCGAAGTGGTGGAATCGCCGGTGGGCTTCCACGTGATTCTCGTTACCGGGGATCAGGAGGAAAAACTCTTGGACTTTGAAGAGGTCCAGGAGCGCCTGGGGAACCAGTTGCGCGCGCAGCTTCGCCAGCGGCTGACGGTTGAATACATCGACGGGTTAAAGAACAAGGCGACGATCCGGCTGGATGGATCCCTGGCGCAGTTGTCAGCCCAGACCGGCCGTGCCGACAGGCCGGCAGAGGTGGCGGAGGATGAGCCCGCCCCGTCGGCTCCGTAAGACACGGACAACGAACCGGCCGCTCGGGGCGTCCGGCGGAAGCGTTCGGTGATTGCGCCCATGCATTCAGCGCCGGCGGGGGCGGAGGGCGCCCTTGGCGACGAGGCCGTCGCGCTGTTTTCCGCCAGCGGCGCACTCGCCACTGCGGCAACCGGCGACTTTGCCTACGAGTCACGCCCCCAGCAAGTGGACATGGTCCGGGGTGTCGCCCAGGCGCTGGAGGCCGGGGGGCATTTGATCGTGGAAGCCGGAACGGGGGTTGGAAAAAGCCTGGCCTATCTGGCCCCCCTGGTGCTGCATGCGCTGCGGGAAAACAAGCGTACGATGGTCTCCACTCATACGATTGCCCTGCAGGAGCAACTCATCGGAAAAGATCTCCCGCTGCTGCACGAGCGCCTGGGGCGGTCCTTTCGCGCCGTGCTGGTCAAGGGGCGCTCCAACTACCTGTGCCGGCGACGCCTCGCCCGGTCCAGTCGGCATCAGGGGGAACTCTTTCCCGACCGGGTGCTGGAGGATTTGAAGCGCATCCGGGCCTGGGCGGATCACACCGAAGACGGCAGTGTCCAGGAAATGCGGCATCCGCCCTGTCCCGATGCCTGGTCCGCCGTTTGCGCGGAACAGGGCAACTGCCTGGGGAATCGCTGCGCCGACCGGAACCGCTGTTTTTTGCAGCGCGCCCGGGCGCGCATGCACGAGGCGGATCTGCTGGTGGCCAACCACCACCTGGTCTTTTCCGACCTGGCCCTCCGGCTGCAGGGCGCCAGTTTCCTGCCGGAGATTTCGGCCCTGGTGATGGATGAGGCCCACACGGTGGAGGACACCGCCAGCGATCATCTGGGAATCCGGCTTTCCCCCTATGCCTTCGAGCACTGCCTGCGGCGACTCTACAACCCGGACACGGGAAAGGGATTGCTGGGCCTCTTGCGGGCGAGTTCGCAGGCGGGCATCGTGTCGCAGATCTGGGATGCCGTGGCGGACCTGTTCCATGCGCTTCCCCGGGCGGCGCACCTGGCGCCGGACGAGAGTCAAAAAGTGGTGCCCGCGCCGCTGGAGATTTCGACGGCGGCCCCCGGACTGCTGCACGAATTATCGGCGAGCCTGGCGGCCTTGATCCAGGAGCTCCCGGAGGACGAAGACGACCTGCGCTCGGAGCTGCGGGGGCTTCGCGGGCAGGTCGTTGGACTCGAAGGGATGCTGGTGGCCTTCCTGCGCCAGTCCGCGCCGGATCAGGTCTACTGGATTCAGCGGGAAGGCAAGCGCCGGCAGGTGGTCTTGCATTCCGCCCCGATCGAGGTGGCGCCGCTGTTGCAGAACTCGTTGTTTGGAGAGGGGCGCAGCGTGATCCTGACCAGTGCGACGCTGGCGGTGGGGGGGCGGCTGGATTATTGCCGCGACCGGCTGGGGGCCGGGGAGAACAGCCATCTGCTGTGCCTGGGATCCCCGTTCGACCACGCGCGGCAGATGCGCATGCATGTGGCCTCCAACGCGCCGGACCCCAAGGACAAGGAGGCGTTCGCCGAGGCGGTGGCCCAGGGTATTCTCCGCTGGGCCCTGAAGACCCGCGGGCGGGCGTTTGCGCTGTTCACCAGCGATGAATTGCTCCAGCGAACCGCGCGGATGCTGCGGCCGCGACTGGAGGAGGCCGGCTTGACGCTGCTGGCCCAGGGCGGCGGGCTGGCGCGGCGCGCGATGCTCGAAACCTTCCGCAAGAACGAGGGCTATGTGCTGTTCGGCCTGGACAGCTTCTGGACCGGCGTGGATGTTCGCGGCGAGGCCCTGAGCAACGTGATCCTGACGCGGCTGCCCT